>NZ_DASPSP010000069.1:0-34739 GCF_035623875.1 Mycobacterium sp.
TTGGTTGTCTCCGTAGCTGTCGTCTTCACCGTGTGGGTGCCGGTGATTATGTATCGCGCTGCGATACGTCATGGCCGTTCGACCAGTGAGTCGCTGACCCTGGCGGGTGTCCTTATGGCCGTATTCGTAGCCTGGTTCGGCTTGTCAGCGGGATTCACCCGAGTTGAGGCTTTTCACGATGGGTCGGACCGGCAACCCTGGCTCGTCTACTTGTTCTTCGCGCTCATCGTTATTGGACCCATTGCGGTGGCACGCTGGTCGTCGCTGGATGCGCTGTTGGCCGATCGGCGAACGCTCGCCGAGCTGCTCATCTCACAGACCGCTCGTTGGTTGGGATGTGTGTTCCTGGTGTTGGAGGTCGGCGGTCAGCTTCCCGGCTTCTTTGCCTACCCAGCCGCGTTCGGCGACATCGCAGTCGGTGTCACTGCCTGCGTCGCCGTGATCGCCCTGATCTGGTCAACCTCGGCCAGTATTCCCATTGCCTGGTCGGTGCTCGGCCTTCTCGATTTCGTCGGGGCGGTGGGAACCGGGTTCCTGGCATCCCAAGCGCTCGCCGTGGTGCATACCGACCCACCGACGTCGGTGTTCACCCAATGGCCGATGGTCCTCTTCCCGGCCTACCTGGTGCCCTTCTCGACCATCCTGCACATCACCACGATCCGCGTGCTGTTGGCAAACCGGAGGGGCGATCGGGATGAACATACGTCCGTCGCCACGTCGGCGATGAGGGCCAGCCAATAGGCAACTCAACCCACCCTCGCCTTGGTGGTGCCGTGGAAACCGTTCAGTCGCGCGGCGATCGGTCGCGAGGCATGTCCATCTTGTCTTAAAGAAACCACATCGTATGCCTTATCATCGTTTATTACGGGGAAGGATGACAGCATGCCGAGTAATGAAGGTTCGGCCCATACACTGCAATCCCCAGACGAACCGACAGATTCGGCCACGGAGGCCAGCTCGACCAATCCGCCGCGACGGCGGAACATGGTCAGCCATTTTGCAGCCTGGGCACGCCTCATCGTCGGTGTCGTATTGGCCGTCTCGGTCATCGCGGTGGTCTTCTTCGCCGGGTTCTTCACCGAAAGGGACTACGGTGACGTTTTTAGTCTCGTCGTGTCGGGAGAAGACACTTGCATTCAGACTTCTTGTCAACCTGCGGGCAGGTACGGGCAGCATTGCCGTCAGTACGTAGTGCCATGTTGAAATGTTTAGAGTAGCGATGCATTATTTGCTGACGCGAGCATCGTCGCACGTCAAGGCATGGCAGGGGCGTATCTGAGCCTCTGGAGGGCCGCGCCCGTCCGGCAAACAAGGCCAGAGAGCACAGCGTGTCAGATTAGGGCTCTGACCAAGGTTTGAATGGGTTGACTGCGAATTGGATGACCCGATAGGGCGCTCGTGCTCGCGGATCGATGTTATGCCACTGGCTGACGAACACCCGCAATTCGTCCAGCGTCGAGCCCGGTGAAATGTACCCGCCGTATGGCTGGGCCAGTCGGTTGTCTTCCGGCGGCGGCAGGCTTTCCGCGGGATCGGGCCAGTCGTCGTGTTGCACCACGGTGGTCACCGGCGCGGAACCCAGCGAGGTCGGGTCGTCGGCCACCCGAACTTCCATGTTTCCTGTGCTGGCGTTGAAATACGACAGCACCGCCTTGCCGTCGATCTGCTTGAAACTCATCTCACCAATCAAGTCGCCCCACAACGGGGTTGGCGGCTTGCTCCAACCGCCATCGGGACCAGCCGCCCAGCCCTGCCACCGAGACCGGTCGCCGAATTTTTCTGGTGCGACCCGGTACAGCAGCACCGGTTGGCTGCGGTCGAAGTTGTCGGCGACGATATACACCCATCCAGTCGGCGACTCTGCGGTCGGTATGGGGTCGTAGTAGCCACTGATCTGTGACTGCTGGCCGCCCAGGTAGGCCGCGTCTCGCAGCGAACCCGGAAGTGTCTGCCAAAACCCTTGTATTGGTTCGGCTTTCACCAGCCGCGAGTTCTGCGGTACCAGTTCTTTTGTGGTGGTGACCAGTAGGTAGTTCTGCCGGTTGATCTGCACGACGCCCGCCGGCAACTGCGACGCGCCCGCCGGCGTCGGGTCGGCCAGCAGCGGCGCCGTTATCCCAGTGACCCCGGTATAGCGCACTCCGTCCGGGTCGTCGACCGATGACGTGTCCACCCGCAAGGCGATCGGCGAGTAGTAGCCGCCGAAGCCGACCCCCTGGCCGGCGAAACTGTCGCCGCAGATCTGCACGACGTCGGTGGGGAACTCCATGAAAGCGCACAAGTCGGTGGCACCGATGCCGTAGTCGCGGGTGGGCGTGCCGGTCCCTGCAGTCGGACCGATCCGCATCACCTGACCCGGTGCCAGCGGCGGCAGAACCGGCTCTGGCATCGGAGCTGGCGGATCGGCATGCGCGGGTGAAAAGCCTTGCTGGGCAAGCAGACACGCGATGGACGCGACCATGAGCGAGCAGCGCGCGATTCGGCGGGAGTCGGCAAGGCTCACCCGCGGATCACAATTCTGAGGCCAGTATCTCGGCGATCTGAATAGCGTTCAATGCCGCGCCCTTGCGCAGATTGTCGCCCGCGACGAACAACGCCAGGCCGCGTCCGTCCGGCACACCGGGGTCGTGACGGATCCGGCCGACCAGCGATTCGTCGACACCGGCGGCAGCCAGCGGCGTCGGCACGTCAACCACCTTCACGCCGAGTGCGCCGGCGAGGATTTCACGGGCGCGCTCAGGCGAAAGCGGTTGGGCGAACTCGGCATTGATCGACAACGAATGGCCGGTGAACACCGGAACCCGCACACACGTTCCGCTCACCAGCAAGTCCGGGATGCCGAGGATCTTGCGGCTTTCATGGCGCAGCTTCTGGTCCTCGTCGGTCTCGCCGGAGCCGTCGTCGACCAGCTTTCCGGCCAGCGGGACGACGTTGAATGCGATGGGCGCGACGTAAGCATTCGGAGCCGGGAACTGCAGCGCGCTGCCGTCGTGCACCAGCTGCTCGGCGTCGTCGATGACCGCGCGGGCCTGCTTAGCGAGCTCCTCGACGCCGGCCAGTCCGCTGCCGGATACGGCTTGGTAGCTTGACACCACCATCCGCACCAGCTGGGCCTCGTCGTGCAGCACCTTGAGCACCGGCATGGCGGCCATCGTGGTGCAGTTCGGGTTGGCGATGATGCCCTTGGGCCGGGTTCGCGCGTCAGCGAAGTTCACTTCGGAGACCACCAGTGGGACGTCCGGATCCTTGCGCCACGCCGACGAGTTGTCGATCACCGTCACCCCGGCGGCGGCGAACCGCGGCGCTTGCACCCGCGACATCGTCGCTCCGGCGGAGAACAACGCGATGTCGAGCCCCGTCGGGTCGGCGGTCGCGGCGTCCTCGACCTCGATCTCCTGGCCACGAAACGGCAACTTGCGTCCCTGCGATCGGGCCGAGGCGAAAAACCGCACGCTGGTTGCCAGGAAGTCGCGCTCGTCGAGCAGCGTGCGCATCACCTGGCCCACCTGGCCGGTGGCGCCGACTACGCCTATTGCGACCATCTAACGTCCCGTCCCCGCATACACGGTGGCCTCTTCGGCGCCGCCGAGGCCGAATGCTTCGTGTAACGCGACGACAGCCTTATCTAGTTCGGTGTCGCGGCAGAGCACCGAGATCCGGATCTCTGATGTGGAGATCAGGTCGATGTTGACGCCGACACCGGCCAGCGCCTCGCAGAATGTGGCGGTCACCCCGGGATGGCTGCGCATGCCGGCGCCGATCAGCGACACCTTGCCGATGTGGTCGTCGTAAAGCACTTGGCTGAACCCGATTTCGTCTTTGAGCGAGTCCAGCTTCTCCACTGCGACCCGGCCGCTGTCGCGCGGGCAGGTGAACGTGATGTCGGTTTTCCCGTTCTCGATCTTGGAGACATTCTGCAGCACCATGTCGATGTTGACGTCGGCGTCGGCGACCGCGCGAAACACCTTGGCCGCGTAGCCCGGGTGGTCGGGTATACCGACGATGGTCACCTTGGCCTCGCTGCGGTCGTGTGCGACGCCGGTCAGAATGGGGTCTTCCATGGGTATGTCCTCGATCGATCCGGTGACGACGGTGCCCGGCTTGTCCGAGTACGACGACCGGACGTGCACTGGAATGTTGTAGCGGCGGGCGTATTCCACGCAGCGCAGCATCAGTACCTTGGCGCCGCACGCGGCCAGCTCGAGCATCTCTTCGAAGGTGACGGTGTCCAGGTGGCGGGCCTTGGGAACGATCCGCGGGTCCGCGCTGAAGATGCCGTCCACGTCGGTGTAGATCTCGCAGATGTCGGCGCCCAGCGCAGCGGCCAGCGCGACCGCGGTGGTGTCCGATCCGCCGCGGCCCAAGGTGGTCACGTCCCTGGTGTCCTGGCTGACCCCCTGGAAACCCGCGACCAGCACGATCAGCCCCTGTTCAAGCGCGGACTGCAGCCGGGTCGGCGTGACGTCGATGATCTTGGCCTTGCCGTGGGCGCCGGTGGTGATGACACCGGCCTGCGAACCGGTGAACGAGCGGGCTTGGGCGCCTAGCGATTCGATGGCCATCGCGACCAGCGCGTTGGAGATGCGCTCACCGGCGGTCAGCAGCAGGTCCAGCTCGCGGGCGGGCGGGGCCGGGCACACCTGCTGGGCTAACTCCAGCAGACCGTCGGTGGTGTCGCCCATCGCCGAGACCACCACGACAACGTCATTGCCCTGCTTCTTGGCCTCGACGATGCGTTCGGCGACACGGCGGATCCGTTCGGCGTCGGCCACCGAAGATCCGCCGTACTTTTGCACGACGAGCGCCACTTAGATCCTTTCTAAGTCCTATCCGGCCGCTTCCGGTTCAGGTCGAAAACAGGATACGTGGATCGGTCGGGCAACGAAGCCTGCGGGCCAGTCAGCAGATCCGTCAGAACAGACGATGCTTTGCCACCATCTGATATCCAATAGTGGCCGGTAGATTCCCGTCGGCGACGACGGACATGTGGTGTGAAAGGGGTCGACGCGGTGGCCACAGGGGCATCAGTGTTGTGGGGTACTGAACCAGACGAGCATGACTATCCAGCAGCGGCGGACTATCTCGCGCTGCTCGCCAAGCCCGGGCAGGTCAACGAGATTGTGGCGGCGCTGAAGAAGGCCCCGATCGTGTACAAGAAGGCCAAAGATCTGCTGCGCGCATCACGCCTGGCGCTGCTGCCCGTCGACAATCCGCATGTCGCTTCGGATCTGGCGAAAATCAAGAAAGGCAAGCAGCTGTCGCCGATCCTCGTTGTCCGCGGAGACTTGGCCACTGATGTGGCGTTGCAGATTGCCGACGGCTACCACCGGGTCTGCGCGAGCTATCACACCGACGAAAACACCGACATCCCGGTCAAGATCGTTCCGGCCGGGGACTAGCCCCTGGGTTTTGGACACGCGTGCCGGAGAGGTAAAGTACGGGACGTGCAGCGGATGCTCCTTCTCGGACGCCGCGACGGGGCCTGATCTAGACCGGCCTCCCGTCGCGGGTGTTCGCGATGTGCCGGTCGCCGCCTTCTATGGCGCCCTCCTCTTTCCCCGGAGCAACAACCGTGACTAGCTTCACTCCAGTGTCGGGCGACTCCCCCGACACCTTCAGGTCCACTCGAACCGTCACCAAACCCGCCGGCCAACCCAACACCGGCCAGCCGGCGTGGAACACCCAACGCGGGTCATCGATGCCGATCGGCCGATATCGGCCCTTCGCCGAGGAAGTCGAGCCGGTCCGGGTGGCCGACCGTACCTGGCCCGACAACGTGATCACCCGCGCGCCGCTGTGGTGTGCGGTGGATCTGCGTGACGGCAACCAGGCGCTGATCGACCCGATGAGCCCGGCGCGCAAGCGACGCATGTTCGACCTGCTGGTCCACATGGGCTACAAGGAGATCGAGGTCGGGTTCCCATCGGCCAGCCAGACCGACTTCGACTTCGTCCGCGAGATCATCACCCAGGATGCCGTCCCCGACGACGTCACGATCCAAGTGCTGACCCAGTGCCGTCCGGAGCTGATCGAACGCACCTTCCAAGCCTGCGAAGGCGCACACCGGGCCATCGTGCACTTCTACAATTCGACGTCGATCCTGCAGCGCCGCGTCGTCTTCCGCGCTGACCGGGCCGCGGTCCAGGCCATCGCGACCGATGGTGCCCGCAAGTGTGTCGAAGAGGCTGCCAAATATCCGGGGACGCACTGGCGGTTCGAGTACTCACCGGAGTCGTACACCGGGACCGAACTGGAATATGCCAAGCAGGTCTGCGACGCCGTCGGCGACATCATCGAACCAACGCCGGACCATCCGATCATCTTCAACCTGCCCGCCACCGTGGAGATGGCCACGCCGAACGTCTACGCCGACTCGATCGAGTGGATGAACCGCAACCTGGCCCGGCGGGATGCCGTCATCCTCAGCCTGCATCCGCACAATGACCGCGGAACAGCCGTGGCCGCAGCCGAATTGGGGTATCAGGCCGGCGCCGACCGGATCGAGGGCTGCCTGTTCGGCAACGGTGAACGCACCGGGAACGTCTGCCTGGTGACGCTGGGTCTGAACCTGTTCTCCCGCGGCGTCGACCCGCAGATCGACTTCTCCAACATCGACGAGATCCGCCGCACGGTGGAGTACTGCAACCAGCTGCCGGTCCACGAGCGTCACCCCTATGGCGGAGACCTCGTCTACACCGCCTTCTCCGGCAGCCACCAGGACGCCATCAACAAGGGCCTGGACCAGATGAAGGTCGACGCCGATGCCGCCGATTCCGACGTCGACGACATGCTCTGGCAGGTGCCGTACCTGCCGATCGATCCGCGCGACGTCGGGCGGACCTACGAGGCGGTGATCCGGGTCAATTCGCAGTCCGGCAAGGGCGGGGTGGCCTACATCATGAAGGCCGACCACGGCCTGGCCCTGCCGCGACGGCTGCAGATCGAGTTCTCCCAGGTGATCCAGAAGATCGCCGACGGCGAGGGCGGCGAGGTCTCGCCCAAGGAGATGTGGGAGGCGTTCTCCGAGGAGTACCTTGCGCCGGTGCGGCCGCTGGAGCGCATGAAGCAGCGCGTCGAGGCATCCGAGGAGGACGGCGGCGCGACCACGATCGCCGCGACCGTCAAGATCGATGGGACCGAAACCGAGATAAGCGGTTCCGGCAACGGCCCGCTGGCCGCTTTCGTCGAGGCGCTGGGCAGCGTCGGGTTCGACGTGGCCGTGCTGGATTACTCAGAGCACGCGATGAGCGCCGGGGACGACGCTCAGGCCGCCGCCTACGTCGAGGCGTCGGTCGCGAGAGCGGCGCAGCCGGGCCACGCGGGTCGGCACGCAGACGGGCCACGCAGGACCGTATGGGGTGTGGGGATCGCGCCGTCGATCACCACCGCGTCGCTGCGTGCCGTGGTATCGGCGGTAAACAGGGCGGCCCGGAGTTGAGACTTCAGGCCGTGATCTTGGCCAGCAGCATCCCCGCCAAGGTCTGAGCCTGCACGCAGCTGTCGGCCCCGACGGTGAGATAGATCCAGCCTTTGAGCACGTCGACGGTCGCGGGCGGAGCCACAAAACAGAACGCCTGGTCGCCGAGTCCCGGGATGTCTTGAGTCTGGCCGGCGGTCTGCTTGTTGGTGGCGAATCCCTTCGACTGCGAGTTGAGGCACTGCTCGTCGGGGGGCTGACCGTCTCTGCAATACAGATCGTTCCAATACAGTTTGAAGCTGACGTCATTGCCGGCCGACGGCACGGCGGCACACTGCCCTTCACTGGGGGATTGTGAGCCCTCGGGCGCCGGAAACGCCCTGCCCATCACTTCACTGATATCGGCCCCGCTCAACAAGCCACAAAAATTCTTCGGGATGTGCACGGTGGCTCCCTTTGCCGCTGAGCCGCCATTGCCGCCGCCGTGTGAACCGCCGCCGCACGCCGCCGCCACAACCGCAGCGACCACCACCGCTGCCCACGTCCCTGCCCGCTTGGCGGTCCCGTCACCAAACTGGCCGCCGGGCGGTCGACGGTGAGGAGCAGCCAACATGTCGCACTCTTTCCGAGGCTTCCAGTGGTCGACATCATCGTCGACTTGTTCTGGCGTGACCATCAAACACCGGGGTGCGTGAAGGCGGTCAGAGGGGAGCTGCTGAACGAGCGCACGATCACGCAGCCGAGTTCGCGGCGTCGAAGGCCAAAGCGCTGAGCTAACCGGCAATTAGCCTTTGCGCTGCTGGTTGTGCCAGCCGCCGATCGCGTTGGAAAAGTCCGTCGGGGCGTCAGACTGAAGATAGTGTCCAGCGCCGGCGAGCACGACAGTGTGACTCCGGGGCATGAGGGTTTCCCAGCGGCGCCGCTCCTTCGCGCGGAACGCGACGTCAGCATCGCCCCAGACGATCAGGGTCGGCATGTCGACCAGCGCTTTCAGGCCGTCTTCGAGGTCGGCGAGAAATGTCCGGGCCGCAGTGATGTCTTTGGGAAAAACCGCGCTCGGGTTGCGGCGTTGCGGTGTGGGTAATGCCTGCCGATAGTGGTTCATCTCTTCTGCGGTAAGCCTTCGGCGGCGATGTCCGGCAGGGATCATGACGTTAACGAAGAAATTGAAGCGCCGGATGAGTAGGCGTCCGAGCGGACCACCCATGAAGTGGGAGAACAGCTCGAAATGCGGGTCCCCATTCACCGGCCACGCCCAGGTGTTTCCCACCACCAGACCCGAGAATCGATCCCGGCGTTGCAGGGCTGCCGTCAGTCCGATCGGCCCTCCCCAGTCCTGCACCACCAACGTGACATCACGCAGATTGAGACGATCCACGAATTCGCCCACCACCTGCGCATGGTCGGCGGGATGGAATTGGTACCCGGGCGCCGGGGTCGACAGCCCGAACCCCGGGTAGTCCAGCGCGATGCAGCGGAACGACCCCGACAGCTCGACAATGACGTCCCGATACACGAAAGACCAGGTTGGGTTGCCGTGCAGCATCAAAAGGACCGGTCCCCGGCCTTCGTCGACGTAGTGGACGACAGTGCCAGCCAGCTTGCCACCCAGCTCGAGGAACCGGCTTTTGAAGGGAAACAGCTTGCCATCGACCCACGCCGGCCGAACGGCCGTCCCAGACGATCCCACCGACATCAGGCACCCACCCATCGCTTTACTCGAGCAACTTAGCTGAAGCGCGTTCGGCGGCGCACTCAAAAAAGCGCGAACTGCTCGCCTGCGCGGGCCGCGTCGATGAAGTCCTCGACGCCGGTGCCAGTGACGACGGTCCCAACGCAATCCATGAACTTCGCGTCGGAAACCACCGGCACACCCAACTCGCGAGCCAGATAGCCCTTGCCGTGAACCGGCCGGGATTCGTTGCAGACCACCAGCGAGGTTTCCCGGTCGACAGCATCGGCATAGGCCAACCCGGCGTGCAGGATCCGCTCGACCAGCTCCTCGTGAGTCCGTTCGACCTCAGCCGCCAACGCCACCCGCATGCCCTGCACCAGCGGCCTGCCGCGGACGTACGGGCCCGGGTTGAGGTAGGGGCACGGCATCCGGGAGGCCAGCATCTTCAGTGGTCGCAGTTCGTCGTGGGTAACCCTGCCGCTGGGCCACCGACGGCGGGTGACCGGTCGCACGGGTAACCAGACGTCGCGTTCGCGCGCCCGCTCCAGCGCGGCAGCCAGCACGCCGGTCAGCACCACGGCGTCATCGAACGCATCGTGCGGTCGTCGCTGGGTGACCCCCCAATGCGCGGCCAGTGTCTCCAACCGCAGGTTGTCGATACCCAGTTCCAGCCGCCGCGCCAGCTCCACCGTGCACATGACGGCGTCGATCGGCAGTTCGACCTCGGCCATCTCGGCCTCTGCGGTGAGGAAGGCGTAGTCGAACGCGACATTGTGCGCGACCAGCGTGCGGCCGCGCAGTAGCTCGACCAGGTCGCCAACGATGTCGGCGAACTGCGGCTGGTCCTCGAGCATCGCGGCGGTCAGGCCGTGCACGTGGGTGGGACCGGGATCCACCCCCGGATTGAGCAGGCTGACCACAGATTGCTCGACTTGCCCAGCGGAGTCGAGGGCCAGCACCGCGAGGCTGATGACCCGGGCGTTACCGGGTCTGAAGCCGGAGGTTTCGACGTCGATGACGGCCCATCCCGCGCCGGGCGCTGCGGCCGGGCAGCCCCAGCTCGTCGTCGCCGGGCTCGCCACCGGAACGTCGGGCATAAATGCAGGATGGCACGTCGAACCGACATCACCGGGTCGCTGCGCGTCGTGTCGTGAACTTAACGCGGAAAAGCGCCGAGCTTGCGATCGCCCTTAACCCGACGAGGCCGACCCGCTGCGCTCGGAAAAGCGCCGAGCTTGCGATCGCCCTTAAACTGCGCGGGTGATTACCGCCCGAGGACGTCTGGCCCTTGCCGCCGGAGCCGGCGCGCGATGGGCCTCGCGGGTGACCGGTCGAGGGGCGGGCGCGATGATCGGCGGCCTGGTGGCCATGACGCTGGACCGTTCCATCCTGCGTCAGCTCGGTGCCGGCCGGCGCACCGTCGTCGTCACCGGGACCAACGGCAAGTCGACGACGACCCGGATGACCGCGGCCGCCCTGCACACGCTGGGCGCGGGCAGCTCGGTAGCCACCAACGCCGAGGGCGCCAACATGGACGCCGGGCTGGTGGCCGCGCTCGCCGCCGACCGCGACGCCGCGTTGGCCGTCCTCGAGGTCGACGAAATGCACGTACCGCATGTCGCGGATGCCATCGAGCCCGCCGTTATTGTCCTGCTCAACCTGTCCCGCGACCAGCTGGACCGGGTCGGTGAGATCAACCTGATCGAGCGCAGGCTGCGGGGCGGACTGGCCAGCCACCCCGCAGCCGTCGTCGTCGCCAACTGCGATGACGTGCTGATGACCTCAGCCGCCTACGACAGCGCCAAAGTAGTGTGGGTCGCCGCGGGTGGCAGCTGGGCGGCCGACTCGGTCAGCTGCCCGCGCAGCGGCGAGGTGATCATCCGCGACCAGGGCCACTGGTATTCCACTGGGGCTGACTTCAAGCGGCCCAGCCCGCATTGGTGGTTCGACGACGATACGCTCTACGGGCCCGACGGGCTGACGCTGCCGATGCGGCTGGCGCTGCCGGGCTCAGTGAATCGGGGTAACGCCGCTCAGGCGGTGGCGGCAGCCGTCGCGCTGGGCGCCGACCCGGCCGCCGCGGTGGCCGCCGTGTCGGGGGTCGACGAGGTGGCTGGGCGTTATCGGACCATCCGTGTCGGTGCGCACACCGTGCGGATGCTGTTGGCCAAGAACCCGGCCGGCTGGCAGGAAGCCCTGTCGATGGTGGACAAGAATGCGGCCGGGGTGGTGATCTCGGTCAACGGGCAAGTGCCCGACGGCGAGGACCTGTCCTGGCTGTGGGATGTGCGCTTCGAGCACTTCGAAAGGACGGCCGTCGTCGCCGCCGGCGAACGCGGGACCGACCTGGCGGTGCGGTTGGGGTACGCCGGTGTGGAACACACCCTGGTGCACGACACGCTGGCGGCCATCGCGTCGTGTCCGCCCGGACCCGTCGAGGTCGTTGCGAATTACACGGCGTTCCTGCAGTTGCAGCGCAGATTGGCTCGTCATGGCTGACTCGGCGGTGCGGATCGGGCTGGTGCTGCCCGACGTGATGGGCACCTACGGCGACGGCGGGAATGCGGCGGTGCTGCGGCAACGGCTGAGGCTGCGGGGCATCACCGCAGAGATCGTCGAGATCACGCTGGCCGACCCGGTACCCGACAGCCTGGACATCTACACGTTGGGCGGGGCCGAGGACTACGCGCAGCGGCTGGCGACCAAGCATCTGGTCCGGCACCCGGGATTGCAGCGCGCGGCGGCTCGCGGCGCGCCGGTGCTGGCGATCTGCGCGGCCATCCAGGTTCTCGGCCACTGGTACGAGACGTCGTCGGGCGAACGGGTTGACGGCGTGGGTCTGCTCGATGTGACCACCTCGCCGCAGACCGCTCGCACTATCGGGGAGGTGGTCAGCACCCCGCTGCTGGCCGGGTTGACGCAGCTGTTGACCGGTTTCGAGAACCACCGCGGCGGTACGGTGCTCGGCGATGCCGCGTCGCCGCTGGGCGCGGTAAAGAAGGGCGCAGGCAACCGCGCCGGCGACGGCTTCGACGGCGCGGTGCAGGGCAGCGTGATCGCGACCTACATGCACGGTCCCTGCTTGGCCCGCAATCCGGAGCTGGCCGATCTGCTGCTGAGCAACGTGGTCGGTGAGCTGGCGCCGCTGGAGCTGCCCGAGGTGGACTTGCTCCGCCGCGAACGGCTGGCGGCTGCACGGCGGGCCTGAGGTTTCTCCAACAGCGGCGCTCACGATGGCGTTTGCGCCGGAGGACTCGTCGGTCATGGCCGGGACGGTGGTGCGGCCGGCGGAGTCGCCGAGCGGCCGCGCGATGCGGGCCGCCGCCGAGGCTCGGCCTCGACCAGCAGGGCAGGCGGCCAACGACTCGACCTGGCGATCAACCCTCCGGCGTGGCGGTCACCCAGGTGGGTCCCCGAGAGCAGAGGCGAGCAAGGCGGGGATAGGCCTTTTTCCCGAACCGTCGGTGGCCACGACCACATAGACGGTGCGGCCGACCGCCACTTCACCCGCCGGGCCGCGGACGACGAATCGCAGCGCGAAGGACGAGCGGCCCACCCCGTCCACCCCGTCCACCCCGACCTCGACTCCGAACTCCTCCGGAAAGCGCAGGGGCGCCTTCCAATCGATCTCGCTGTGCACGAGGTGCACGTCGAAGCCGGCCTCGAGCATGCGGTTGTACGGCAGGCCACCCTGCTCAAGGAAGAGGGTCATGGCCTCGTCGAAATAGCCGAGATACCACATGTTGAACACGACGCCCTGCTGATCGGCCTCTAGGTAGCGCACCCGGTGCCGGTAGACCGTCGTCCTGTGAGCCACTGCGACACCGTATCGCCATTCCAGTGACCCAGCCGGTCATCCCGGGTGGTCTGGTCCAGCCAATGCCTCGCATGTTGCAAATAACCCATTGCCAAAAGGAGCCGTGAATGTTGACCACGGAGAGCCGACCACAGAGGGTCTGGACGCCCCTAACTACAGGCTCGGCGAAAAGCCCGAAGAATCAGGCCATGGCGCGGCGGCCGGTCAGCGCGCGGCCCAGGGTCAGCTCGTCGGCGAACTCCAGGTCGCCGCCCATCGGCAACCCAGACGCGATCCGCGTGATGGTCAGGCCGGGAATGTCGCGCAGCATCCGCACAAGATAGGTGGCGGTCGCCTCGCCTTCGGTATTGGGGTCGGTGGCGATGATCACCTCGGTGATGTCGACGCCGTCGACCTGTTCACCGATGCGGTTCAGCAGCTCGCGGATCCGTAGCTGCTCAGGGCCTACCCCGGACAGCGGATCCAACGCCCCGCCCAGGACGTGGTAGCGGCCGCGGAATTCGCGGGTGCGCTCGACGGCCTGGATGTCCTTGGGCTCCTCGACGACGCAGACCTGCGAGCCGTCCCGGCGGGGGTCTGCGCAGATGCGGCACCGCTCATCGTCGGAAACGTTGCCGCACACCGCGCAAAAACGCACGCCGTCGCGGACTTTGGCCAGCACTGCGGTGAGCCGGTCGATGTCAGGCGGTTCGACGGACAACAGATGAAAGGCGATGCGCTGCGCGCTCTTCGGCCCGATACCCGGCAGCTTGCCGAGCTCGTCGATCAGGTCCTGGACCGGCCCCTCAAACATGGCGGTACAAGTTAGGACCCCGGGATACCCAGCGCGTTGCCCATCCCGCCGGCCAGCGGTCCCAGCTGCTCTTGGGCCATCGTGGTGACCTGATTGGAGGCGTCGGCGAGCGCGCCGACGATCAGATCCTGCAGCGTATCGACGTCGTCCGGGTCGACGACTTTGGGATCGATCTTCACCGCCACGACCTCGCCGCTGCCCTTAACGGTGACCTCCACCAGACCGCCACCGGCCTTCCCGTGCACCTCGGCGTTGGCGAGTCGCTGTTGGGCAGCCATCAGCTGTTTCTGCATCTGCTGCGCCTGGGCGAGCAACGCCGACATGTCGGGCGGGCCTCCGGGTTGCATGACGGTCCCCTTGCATCTTGGTCTCGACTTGGTTGCGCCTGCGGCTCGCGGGCGGTTCGAAGTTTCAAGCGTAGACGGCGGGGGCTAACGTGGCGCCGTGCGCGTACTACATTGCCTGCGTGTCGGGGCCGTGCTGGCCATAGGCATCGTCGCTGTCGTCGTGGGCGCAAAGACGCCGATGGCCCCGAACGCCGCTGCAGCCCCTGGCAACATCGCCGGCATGATCGTGTTCCTCGACCCCGGCCACAACGGCGCCAACGACGCATCGATCAGCCGTCAGGTGCCCACCGGCCGCGGCGGCACCAAGGACTGCCAGGCCAGCGGGGCCTCGACCAACGACGGCTATCAGGAGCACACCTTCACCTGGGACACCACGTTGCGCATCCGCGCCGAACTCGACGCGCTGGGGGCACGAACGGCGATGTCGCGCGGCGACGACAGTACGGTGGGCCCTTGCGTCGACCAACGCGCCGAGATGGCCAACGCGCTGCACCCGAACGCCGTCGTCAGCATCCACGCCGACGGCGGACCACCGAACGGGCGAGGATTCCACGTGAATTACTCGGCGCCGCCGCTCAATCAGGTGCAGGCCGGCCCGTCGGTGCAGTTCGCCCGGGTCATGCGCGACCAGATGCAGGCTTCGGGTATTCCGCCGGCCAACTACATCGGTCAGGACGGTCTGTACGGGCGTTCGGACCTGGCGGGGCTGAACCTTGCGCAGTATCCATCGGTCCTGGTCGAGTGCGGCAACATGAAGAACCCGGCCGACTCAGCACTGATGGAGACGGCCGAGGGTAGGCAGAAGTACGCCGACGCCGTAGTCAAGGGCATCGCCGCCTATCTGGGCAGCCAAGGTCAAGCTCGCTAGCTTTCCAGCTCCCTCTTCAGGTTGGCCAGAACCTCACCCTGGATTCTTTTGAGCCCCAGCGGCGCGAAAGTCTTCTCGAAGAATCCCTTCACGCCACCCGCTCCTGCCCACGTGGTCGTGACGGTGACGCTCGAACCCGGTCCGGCGGGGGCCACTGTCCAGTTGGTGATCATCGTCGAGTTGGCGTCCTTCTCGATGACCGCGTGGCCCGCGACGTCGACGTTGGCCCGCACGTCGCGGACCCGGGATTTAGTGGCCTGCAGCTTCCAACTGGCGACGGTTCCCTGCCCCTGCCCGCCTTCTAGCACCTGGTAGTCGCGGTAGTGCGAAGACAGGATTTTGGGGCGAACTCCTCTGTAGTCAGCGATGGCGGACAGCACGGTCGTGGGCTCAGCGTTGATCAAGATGGTGCTGGCTGCACTGACGTGTCCCATTAGACGAAACTCCTCTGCGCGGAAACGAGTCGGCGCCACACTCCGGTGCGGTGCACCTGCGCCGGCTGCTATCGGGGACTAGCGTATATGTGGTGCCTGTCCCTGCCTCCGCACCGGCGGCTCATGCGGCGGGCGTCGAGCGGTTGTTGGCGAGCTATCGTTCGATTCCCGCGACGGCGGCCGTCCGACTCGCCAAGCCCACCTCCAATTTGTTTCGCGCCCGAGTGAAACGCGATGCACCCGGACTGGACACATCCGGGCTGACGAATGTCCTATCGGTCGACCCTGACTCTCGCACTGCGGATGTGGCCGGCATGTGCACATACGAGGATCTGGTGGCCGCAACGCTGCCTTATGGCCTATCACCCTTGGTTGTCCCACAGCTGAAGACCATCACATTGGGCGGGGCGATCACCGGGTTGGGCATCGAGTCAGCCTCGTTTCGCAACGGCCTGCCACACGAGTCGGTGTTGGAGATGGACATCCTCACCGGCACAGGCGAATTGCTCACCGTCTCGTCCCAGCAGCACCCCGACCTCTACCGTGCATTCCCGAATTCCTATGGCACCCTGGGCTATTCGACCAGAATTCGCATCGAACTGGAGTCCGTCAAGCCGTTCGTGGCGCTGCGGCATGTGAGGTTCAACTCGCTGACCGAATTGCTCGCAGCGATAGACCGCATCATCGAAACCAGTGGTCTCGACGGTGTGCCGGTCGACTATCTCGACGGAGTGGTGTTCGGCGCCGAGGAGAGCTACCTGTGCGTCGGTGTGCGTACCACCACCCCCGGCCCGGTCAGCGACTACACCGGACAAGACATCTACTACCGGTCCATCCAGCACGACGCCGGCATCAAAGAAGACCGGTTGACGATGCACGACTATTTCTGGCGATGGGATACCGATTGGTTCTGGTGCTCACGCTCTTTCGGTGCACAGAACCCCCGGGTGCGGCGGTGGTGGCCCCGACGCTATCGGCGCAGCGACACGTACTGGAAGTTGGTGGCACTCGATCAGCGTTTCGGTATCGCCGACCTGATCGAGAAACGCAACGGCCGTCCACCGCGCGAACGAGTGGTCCAGGATATCGAGGTGCCCATCGAACGCACGGCTGAATTCCTGGAGTGGTTCCTCGCTCATGTGCCGATCACGCCGGTCTGGTTGTGCCCGTTGCGGCTACGCGACCAGGACGGCTGGCCGCTGTATCCGATCCGGCCCGGATCCACATACATCAATGTCGGGTTCTGGTCATCGGTTCCGGTCGGCGCGACCGAGGCCGCGACGAATCGGTTGATCGAAGCGAAGGTCGGTTCGCTCGATGGCCACAAATCGCTGTATTCCGACTCCTATTACGGCCGCGAGGAGTTCGATGAGCTTTACGGTGGAGAAACCTACAAAACCGTGAAGAAGATCTACGACCCGGATTCGCGTCTCCTCGACCTCTACGCAAAGGCGGTGCAACGACGTTGACGACCATCAAGGAATCCGCGGCCACCACGACCGGCAAGTTGAGCCTCGCCGAGGTCTTGGCGATCGTCTCCGGCGGCGCCAAACGGTCGCTGCGGTTCACGGCGTACGACGGTAGCAGCGCCGGACCGGAAAACGCCGTGCTGGGAATGGATTTGCTGACGCCCCGCGGCACCACCTATCTGGCCACCGCCCCCGGCGAACTCGGGCTGGCCCGTGCCTACGTCTCCGGAGACATCGAGGCACGCGGGGTGCCTCCGGGCGATCCGTACGAGCTGCTCAAGTTGCTGGCTGACAAGGTCGAGTTCAGCAGGCCTCCGGCACGTCTGCTGGCCAGCATCATCCGAGCAGTCGGCATCGAGCATCTGGTGCCCATACCGCCACCGGCGCAGGAGGCACTGCCGCGCTGGCGGCGCATCGCCGAAGGCATGCGGCACAGCAAGACTCGTGACGCCGAGGCGATCCATCACCACTACGACGTCTCCAACGCCTTTTACGAGTGGGTGTTGGGTCCGTCGATGACGTACACCTGCGCGGTCTATCCGCATCCCGAGGCGACGCTGGAAGAGGCGCAGGACAACAAATACCGGCTGATCTTCGAGAAGTTGCGGCTGCAGCGGGGTGATCAACTGCTGGACGTCGGCTGCGGTTGGGGCGGTATGGTTCGCTACGCTGCGCATCGCGGCGTGCGCGCGATCGGCGCGACACTCTCAGCCGAACAAGCCGCCTGGGCGCAGAAGGCGATCGAAGCCGAGGGGCTGACGAAGTTGGCTGAGGTGCGCCACTGCGACTATCGCGACGTCCGCGAGACCGGGTTCGACGCGGTCTCGTCGATCGGATTGACCGAGCACATCGGCGTCAAGAACTATCCGTCGTATTTCGCGTTCCTCAAGTCCAAGGTGCGCACCGACGGCTTGCTGCTCAATCACTGCATCACCCGCAATAACAACAAGTCGAACTTCCGCGCCAGCAGTTTCACCGATCGTTACGTCTTCCCGGACGGGGAGCTGACCGGCTCGGGGCGAATCGTGTCGGCGATCCAAGATGCGGGTTTCGAGGTGCTGCACGAGGAGAACTTCCGGACGCACTACGCGATGACGCTGCGGGACTGGTGCCGCAACCTGGTCGCGCATTGGGACGAGGCGGTCAACGAGGTCGGTCTGGCCAAGGCGAAGGTATGGGGCTTGTACATGGCTGCGTCTCGAGTCGCCTTCGAGCACAATAACATTCAGCTGCACCACGTGTTGGCAACCAAGCTCGACGCGCGCGGCACCGACGGTCTGCCACTGCGTCCGTGGTGGCAGCCCTAAGCGCTGCGGCGGCTCAAATCGGTGTCGGCTGCCAGTGACCGCGAAGACGCCGCTCGTCTGCGCAGCGCGAGCCGAAATCCCCGCTGCAAGACCGCTGACCCGCGGCTTAGCAGCGCTCAGCTGTTATCGATGCGGCGCGCACCCAGTTCGTTCTGCAGCAGCTCCAGGGCCGCCTCTTCGGGGTCGCGGCGTGGTTCCGACACGTCGTCCTGACCCGCCTCGGCCAACATGCTCTCTTCTTCGGCCCGCTGAGCGGAATCGTCATCGGCGGGTGCACCTGCCGACGAGGATGACGGCGAGCCCGCGCTAGCGGGCGGACCCCCGCTGCGTTCGGGGCGGCGCGCCGGCACTGGCGGTTCTTCGGTTGCGGCCAGGTTCGGCGGGCCGGCTTCGCACCGCACCCGCCAGTCCACACCCAGCGCATCTTTGAGCGCCTCGGCGATGACGTCGGCGTTGCGCTGTTCGCACAGCCGCTTAGCCAGCGGCGCCGATTCATGGGTCAACACCAACGTGTTGCCCTCCACGGCGTGCACGGTCGCGCCGGCCAACATCACCTCGGTCGTTCGGCTGCGTTGACGTACCTTGTCACGCACCATCGGCCACAGGGTGCGGACCGCAGCCGCGCCCGGTTCACCCGGGCCCGCAGCAGGTGGGCTCTGCCCGGGCGCGGGCTGCTTTGGGGCTGGTACGTGCTCCGGCTCGGCTGCGGAAGCAGGCGGCGTCGATGGCGTCGGGGCATCAGACACTTCGGGAGGCGCGGCCTGCGGGCGTTGATCACCGAGCGGAATGGACATGTCCAGCCTGGTCTCGATCCGCTCGACTCGTTGCAGCAGCGCCGATTCGGTGTCACTGGCCGAAGGCAACAACAGCCGCGCGCAGATCACTTCGAGGAGCAGCCGGGGTGCCGTCGCGCCACGCATCTCAGTCAGGCCGGCGTGCACGACTTCGGCATAGCGGGTGAGCGTCGCCGGACCGATCCGGGCCGCTTGATCGCGCATCCGGTCCAGCACGTCCTCCGGCGCGTCGACCACGCCACGAGCGGCGGCGTCGGGAACAGCTTGCAGCACAAGCAAATCGCGGAACCGCTCCAGCAAGTCCGTGGCGAACCGCCGGGGGTCGTGACCAGCGTCAATCACCGATTCGACCGCCCCGAACAACGCCGCGGCATCGCCGGCGGCAAGCGCGTCGACAGCCTCGTCGATCAGCGCGACATCGGTGGCACCCAGTAGACCGAGTGCCCGCTGGTAACTGATCCGGTCGCCGTCCGGTCCGACTTCCGAACCGGCCAGCAACTGATCGAGAACCGAAAGGGTGTCGCGCGGAGAACCACCGCCGGCGCGGATCACCAGCGGATAGACGGCCTCGTCGGCGACGACACCCTCCTGCGCACAGATCCCTTCGATCAGCGCCCGCATGGTGCGCGGCGGCAGCAGCCGGAACGGATAGTGATGGGTGCGTGACCGGATTGTCGGCAATACCTTCTCCGGCTCGGTGGTGGCGAACACGAAGATCAGATGCTCAGGCGGCTCCTCAACGATTTTGAGCAGCGCGTTGAAACCTGCGGTGGTCACCATGTGCGCTTCGTCGACGATGAAGACCCGGTAGCGCGACTGGGCCGGCGTGTAAAACGCGCGGTCGCGCAGCTCACGGGTATCGTCCACACCGCCGTGGCTGGCCGCGTCGAGTTCGACGACGTCGATGCTGCCGGGTCCGTTGGGCGCCAGCGCGACGCAGGACTCGCAGACACCGCAGGGCGTAGCCGTCGGCCCCTGCACACAGTTCAACGACCGGGCCAGGATGCGCGCCGACGACGTCTTGCCACAGCCGCGCGGGCCGGAGAACAGATAGGCGTGGTTGATTCGGCCCGCCGTCAACGCGGTGCACAGCGGTTCGGTGACGTGTTCCTGCCCCACCACTTCCGCGAAAGTCGCCGGTCGGTACTTGCGGTAGAGAGCCACGGTCAGCAAGGCTACCCAGGCCCGCCGACGATGCGAACCCGGAAGGGTTCGTTGAGGAGACGGGCGATCAAATCCAGCCCGCCGACGATGCGACCCTATGCCTGGTTCAGCAGTGATTCGGTGGCGGCCAGCAATGCACAGGTGGCCAGGCCGTCGATCGCAGTGCGCAGGTCGGATACCGGCGGGAACGTCGGCGCGATCCGGATGTTCTTGTCGTCTGGGTCTTTCCGGTACGGGAACGCCGCGCCCGCCTCGGTGACGGCGATACCGGCCTCTTTGGCCAACGCGACGGTGCGTCGCGCCGTGCCCGGCAACACGTCGAGGCTGATGAAGTAGCCGCCTTGCGGCTCGTTCCAGGAGGCGATCTTCGACTCGCTGAGGCGCTTGTCCAGGATCTCCAGCGCCAGCGCGAATTTGGGCGCCAGCAGCTGCTGGTGGCGCAGCATCTGCAGGCGAACGCCGTCGGCGTCGCCGAAGAAGCGCAGGTGCCGCAGCTGATTGACCTTGTCCGGCCCGATCGACTTCTTGCCGGCGTACTGCAAATACCAGGCGATATTGCCCAGTGATCCGCCGAAGAAGCTGACGCCGGCGCCGGCGAAGGTGATCTTGGACGTCGAGGCGAAGACGTACGGCCGGTTCGGGTTGCCCGCGGCGGCGGCCAGGCCCAGCACGTCGACCTGCCGGACGAAGTCCAGCGTCAAGGTGTGCACAGCGTAGGCGTTGTCCCAGAACAGCCGGAAGTCCTCTGCCGCCGTACGCATCTGGACGAGCCGCCGAACCGTCTCCCACGAGTAGGTGATACCGGTGGGGTTGGCGAACACCGGAACCGCCCACATGCCCTTGATGGCCGGGTCGACGGCGACGAGTTCTTCGATCAGGTCGACGTCCGGGCCGTCCTCGCGCATCGGGATCGGGACCATTTCGATGCCCATGGTTTCGGTCATGAAGAAGTGCCGGTCATAGCCGGGCACCGGACACAAAAACTTGACCTGCGGCTCGTCCTTCCAGGGCCGCGGCGAGTCCACACCGCCGTGCAAGATCGAGAAGACGACGACGTCGTGCATCAGTTCCAGGCTGGCGTTGTTGCCCGCGATCAGGTTGGGCACCGGGATGCCGAGCAGTTCGCCGAAGATGGCCCGCAGCTCGGGTAGGCCGTGCTGCCCCCCGTAGTTGCGGGTGTCGGTGCCCTCGCCATCGCGGTAGTCGTCACCCGGCAGACTCAGCAAGGCGTTCGACAGGTCGAGTTGCTCGCTACATGGTTTGCCGCGGGTGAGGTCCAGGGCCAGCTTCATCACCTGTAGTTCGGCGTACTGCTGCTGGTGGCGGGCATGTATTGCCTCGAGGTCGGTACGGCCTAGGGAACTGAACGAGCCGTACGACACCATCCGCCTTTCACCGCTTACATCATGGGTAGCCCCACAGGGGACCCCGCGCACCCGCCAGAGCCCATTGACCCTTGCTGCCTTCCGGCCCTGGGGGAGTTCACAGGATAGACGCCGCGCGGGGTCCACCGAGAGTCTAGTACTCGGGCCCAGATCAATCGGCGACAGCCAGCGAGACGCTCAGCTGCACTCGGCTACCATTGCCGACGGAGGATTCGCCTAGTGGCCTATGGCGCTCGCCTGGAACGCGGGTTGGGTTAACAGCCCTCGCGGGTTCAAATCCCGCATCCTCCGCTCCGCCCGGGGTGCGGCCAGGCTTGAATTGGCATCGGCTAAGGTCTGGTCGCGACCGGGTACCGGCTCAAGGAGGCGCATGGGACGCAAGGCTGCCGTGTTTTGGCACGCGGCGCTGTCGATTGTCGCCGGTTTCCTCTATTTCGGCTTTGTGCTGCCGCGCTGGTGGGAGCTGATGGGCGACACCTCGCACACCCTGGGCACGGCTCTGCGGATTGTCGCCGGGGTGCTGATCGCCCTGGCCGCGTTGCCGGTGGTGTTCACCCTGCTGCGGGCTCGCAAGCCGGAGTACGGCACGCCGCAGCTCGCGCTGACCCTGCAGACCTCGTCGATCGTGGCCCATGTGCTGGCCGGCGTGCTGATTGTCGGCACGGCAATCAGCGAGATCTGGCTGAACGTGGACGCCTCGGGACAGTGGCTGTTCGGCGTTTATGGCGCAGCAGCCGCAATCGCGCTACTCGGTATTTTCGGGTTCTACCTGTCGTTCATCGCCGAGCTTCCGCCGCCACCGCCGAAACCGCTGAAGCCCAAAAAAGAGAAGCAACGGCGTCGCGGTCGCAAGAAGGCTGATGAGGCCGAAGAGGCCGTCGGGGACGACGCTGAGGACAGCGAGGCAGAGGCCGACCAGGACACCGATGCCGACGGCGATGAAGCCGAGACGGCAGAAACGCCAGATGAGGAAGAGCAGCCCGGTGAGGTCACCGCGGAAGCCGACGTCGAGTCGACGGCGGTGGAACCCGAGTCGACAGCTGACGAGCCGCCGGCCGTGGAAGACGCTGACGCGGAAGACGCCCTGGAAGACACCGCCGGGCGCGGATTGCGCAACCGGCGCCCGACCGGCAAACCATCAGGAACGCAACGGCGCAGACGTACGCGCCGCGGTGTCGCCGTCGACGACTGAACCGGCTAGCCGCGCCGGTGATGCCGTCACGTCCAGCCACGCTGTCATGAGGCGAGCTGCGGCGCCGATATTGCCCAGCTGACAGTGGTTGCTGGCTTGCTCGGCGGCGGTGAAGATCCGGGTGGTCACCGATCGCGCGCTGGACAGCGTGCCCGCCTGACGCCACAACTGCTTCAGCGGCACATAGTGGTCATCGGCACCTGCGAGAAGCAGCACGTCGGCGCGAACCCGGTGCGAGATCTTGCGGGTGTTCACCGCGGTTGCCGAATGAAAGAAGTCGTAGGGTGTGGCCGCGCCGGTAATGTGCATTCCCTGCTGCAGTGCCCACTGCGTGACCGGCTTGAGCGAAGCAACCTGGTATGCAACGGAATTGACCAGCCAGCGGGCATGCGCAGCCACCAGCGCGCGCAGAACCACTCCTGCGCCGCGCGGGATTTGACGGGTCACGACCTCGAATTCGTCGTCGAGGATGTCGAAAGCCACCGCATGGCTGATCCGCGGCTCGAATGCGGCCGCGCGGATCACCAGACCGCCACCCAGCGAGATTCCCACGGCGGCAACATCATCGAGGCCGTAGTGGTCCAGGACGGCGCCCACCGGCTGCTCCCACTCGGGGATCATCGTGAGGCCGAAGTCCTCGAGTGCGCTGCCCTGACCCGGGCCCTCGAACACGACGATGCGGCGACCCGCGTCGACCATGCTGGCGATCATCGGCAGGAACTCTTCGATGTAACTGTCGAATCCGCCAAACATGACGATCGGCGCGCCGATCTGGCGGTCAGGTTGCAGGTCGTAGGCGGGCATGGAGCCGGAGCCGAACGGGACAAACTCGGGCGCAACGTCGTAGATGGTGCGCATCGTCTGCAGGAACCTGGCGCGCGCGGCCGGACGGCGCGGATCGGTCGCCGTCATGAAGAACTCGGCTGCCCGGTCGTAGTACGCGCCGGCGAGCGTGCGATCGGCCGCGCGGACCTGCTCGGCCAGGGCGAGGAAGGCGTCGATGAATTCCGGGTAGGTGTTGGCCCGCGATGCCAGTTCGGTCACCTCGTCGATGGCCGACGGGCCGATCCACTGCACCCAGCGGTTGCACTGGAAGTTGATGCTGACGTCGGAGTGGAAGTGGTGATAGCCGATCGGCGGGGTGGCGCCGGTGCAGTCGATCCGAGGTGCTGACGTGTCCATTGCGGCCTCCTATTGCAAGTTATCTTGCAATAGGATGCGCTTCAATGGCCCGTAATGCAAGTAGAGTTGCGATAAGATTCAAGCCATGACTGCAGGCGTATCGCATCGCCGCGGCGAGCATGTCCGTCGGACGGTCTTAGCCGCAGCATTCGAGGAGCTCGCCGCCAACGGGTTCGAGGGGGCCACCGTCGCCGGGGTCGCCCAGCGCTCGGGGGTCCACGAGACCACCGTCTACCGCCGCTGGGTGACCCGGGAGAATCTGTTCGTGGCGGCGCTGCTCGACCACAGCGCCTTCGTCATCCCCACCCCCGACACGGGTTCGACCCGAGGCGATCTGCTCGCGATTGTTCGGGGGGTGCTCGCCTACGTGCGCTCGCCCGTCGGACAGGCCGTGCTGCGCGCGGCGACGTTACCGGTCGACGACGCCTACGCCGATGCGCGCCAAGCCTTCTGGGCGGGTCGGCTGGACGCGTTGTCTCCCGTGGTAACGCGCGGTATCGAGCGTGGCGATCTGCGCGCCGGCACCGACGCCCGGCTGCTGCTGGAGGTGTTGATCGCGCCAATTCACGGCCGGCTGCTGTTCACTGGTGGACCAATCAATGACGACCTCGCCGAGCGGCTGGTCGAGGTGGCGCTCAACGGCGCTGCGGCAGCACCTCGCGAACTATGAGATGCCGTTCCCGGCCCGGCCGCTCTTCCCTATGCTGGGCGAGTGCCAAACACCTATCGAGTCGTTCAGTGGAACACCGGAAATGTCGGCAAGAGCTCGCTGAAATCGATCGCCAACAACCCGCTGCTGGAGCTGGTGGGGTGCTACGCCTGGTCCCCGGAGAAAGTAGGCCGTGACGCCGGCGAGCTGGTCGGCATCGCGCCGCTAGGGGTGGCCGCCACCAACGACGTCGACGCGCTCCTCGCCCTGAAACCAGACTGCGTGGTCTACAACCCGATGTGGATCGACGTCGACGAGCTGGTCCGCATCCTGTCGGCAGGCGTCAACGTGGTCACCACGGCTTCCTTCATCACCGGGCACAACCTGGGCGAGGGCCGCGACCGGATCGTCGAGGCCTGCGAGAAGGGCGGCTCCACGATCTTCGGCTCCGGCGTGAGCCCAGGCTTCGCCGAGCTGTTGGCCATCGTCTCGGCGATGGTGTGCAACCGCGTCGACAAGATCACCGTCAACGAAGCCGCCGACACCACGTTCTACGACTCGCCGGAAACCGAGAAGCCGGTGGGCTTCGGCCAGCCGATCGACCACCCGGACCTGCAGGCGATGGCCGCGAAGGGCACCGCCATCTTCGGTGAGGCCGTCCGGCTGGTGGGCGACGCGCTGGGCGTCGAACTCGACGACGTGCGGTGCGAGGCCGAATTCGCGCAAACCACAGCGGATCTCGAGATGGCGTCGTGGACCATCCCGGCGGGATATGTGGCGGGCGTCTACATCAGCTGGCAGGGAATCGTCGCCGGAAAGACCGTTATCGACCTCAATGTTCGGTGGCGCAAAGGACAGACGCTCGAACCGGACTGGAAGATCGACCAGGACGGCTGGGTCATCCAGGTCGACGGGCAGCCCACGGTGACCACCAAGGTCGGCTTCCTGCCGCCGCCGTATTTCGAGGCCACGACGATCGAAGAGTTCATGGACCTCGGACACATCATGACGGCGATGCCCCCCATCAACGCGATCCCGGCTGTCGTCGCCGCGGCGCCGGGCATCGCCACCTACAACGATCTGCCGCTGACGCTGCCACGCGGCGTCGTCCCGACGACCTAGTGTGCGGGAATGTTTTGCAGCTTGGGCGCCTGGTCAGGGCAGTAGATGCTGATGGCGCTGCCGAGGAACTGATACGCCTGCACCTGCGTGGTGCCTCTGGGGAGATTATTGGTGAGGAAATGAGCGGATGCCGCAGCGTCGGGATCGACGCCCTGACTCAGCCGTCGGCAGACGATCTTGGCCAGATACGGGTTGTAGTCGTGCGGCCCGTAGATGCCGTACCCCGCGATCTGGTTGTCGAAGTCGGTGTCGGGGTCGGCGTATGCCGGCGCGGACAGGCCGATCGCCGCGGCGATGGCGACCACCGCGAATCCCGTTACCTTCATAGGCTGGATCGTACCGTTCGCCACTCTCCGTGCAGATCGCACTGGTGCCTTCGCGCCCATCGTCACGGATCCTCTCGTCGCGTTCGAAGCCCGTCCGAGCCCACCGGTCGGGAAGCGGGATTCGGTCATCCAAACCCTCCCTGTCCGGTTTCTATTCTGTCGCCTATTCCGATTAGAGTAGCTAAGGTTACACACAGGCTAATTAGTTGAGCGCCCTTCGCCCCTGGTTAAGGATGAAAGAACCCATGACGACCACCGAGCCGAGGACCGAGCCGTTGCCCACCCCGGTCGAAGGCAGCGGCGACGGCAAGGTCGCCAAACCGCGGCGGGACAAACAGACCTCAATCTTGTCTCGCCTGCTTACCCGTTTCTGGCTGGTACTGGTGATCGCGGGCGTCGTGGCGGTTTCGGGATTCTGCGTGTACCGGCTGCACGGCATCTTCGGTGTTCACGGCAACGCCTTCGGCGGCGGTGCGGTCGCCGAAGAGATAAAGCCGTTCAATCCCAAGAAGTTATTACTTGAGGTCTGGGGCCCACCGGGCAGCGTGGCGACCATCAACTATCTGGATAAAGATTCCAAGCCGCAGCAGGCCCTCAACGTACCCCTGCCCTGGTCGATAGAGCTGACAACAACGCAGCCTTCCCTCCCCGCCAACCTCGTGGCGCAGGGAAGCGGCGATTGGATCGCCTGCAAGATCACCCTGGACGATAACGACGGGCGCGGGCCGATCCTCAAGGCCACAAATCGATCCCCCGCCAACGAGACAGTGCAGGCCTTCACCTTCTGCCTGAACAAGTCCGCATGAGTGAGACCACCGAGGTTGCACAGCCTGTCTCGCAGCCGTTGATCCCGCCCTTCCTGCCGCGGATGATCCATCGGCTTGCGCTGCCGATCGTGTTGTTGTGGCTGGGCCTCGCCGTGTTCGTCAACGTCACGGTGCCGCAGTTGGAGGTCGTCACCAAAAATCACGCGGTGTCACAGAGCCCGAAAGACGCGCCGGGGATGATCGCGATGAAGAAGGTCGGATCGACCTTCGGCGAAATCGATAAGGACGGGAAGTTTCACCCCGAATTCAACTCCGACACCTCGGCGATGATCGTCCTAGAGGGCCAGCAGAAGCTCGAGACTGCCGCACACGAGTATTACGGCGAGATCGTCAAGCGACTCGAGCAGGACACCAAGCACGTTCAGCACATCCAGGATTTCTGGAATGACCCGCTGACTGCTGCGGGCTCGCAAAGCCCGGATGGAAAAGCGGCCTATGTCCAGGCCTACCTCGCCGGCAACATGGGTGAGAGCTTGTCCACCGAGTCCGTCGAAGCGGTCCGCAAGATCGTCAACTCAGTGCCCGCGCCGCCGGGGGTCAAGGCCTATGTCACCGGCGCCGGCCCGCTGATCGCCGATCAATCCCATGCGGGCGAGAAAGGCGTCAAGACGGTCACAATGATCACCTTTCTGGTGATCATTGTGATGCTGCTTTTCGTCTACCGCTCGGTGAGCACCGTTTTCATCGTGCTGTTCATCGTGATGGTCGAAGTGGCCGCGGCCCGGGGTGTCGTCGCGTTCCTCGGGAATTACGGGATCATCGGGCTGTCCACCTTCGCCAACAACTTGCTGGTGTTATTGGCGATCGCCGCCGGAACGGACTACGCGATATTCGTGATGGGCCGCTATCACGAGGCCCGTGGCCTCGGCGAGGACCGAGAACAGGCCTTCTACACCATGTTTCACGGCACCGCGCATGTCGTGCTGGGCTCGGGGCTGACCGTCGCCGGTGCGATGTACTGCCTCAGCTTCACCCGGTTGCCGTGGTTCCAGACTATGGGTGTGCCTTGCGCAGTCGGCCTGCTGGTCGCGGTCTTTGCAGCGTTGACCCTGGGCCCGGCGGTGCTGGTGGTGGCCAGCTTCTTCAAGCTCCTCGATCCGAAGCGGATATTGCAAACGCGGAATTGGCGACGCATCGGGACCGCGATCGTCCGTTGGCCCGTACCGATTCTCGCGGTGACCATCGCGATCGCCCTCATCGGTCTGCTCGCCCTGCCCGGATACACAACCGACTACGACAATCGCCACTACCTGCCGACCACCACCCCGGCCAACGTCGGATATGCCGCGGCCGAACGACACTTCAACCAAGCCCGGCTGAATCCCGAGCTGTTGATGATCGAAACGGATCACGACCTGCGCAATCCGGCCGACTTCCTAGTGTTGGACAAGGTGGCTAAAGCCATCTTCCACATACCCGGTATCGGCCGTGTGCAGACCATCACGAGGCCCCTGGGGACCCCGCTTGACCACGCCACACTGGCTTTTCTGCTGAGCGCGCAAAGCGCCGGCCGGATCCAGACCCAGCATTACCAGGAAGAGCAGGCGAAGAACCTGTTGAAGCAAGCGGACGAGCTCCGGAAAACGATGGCAACTCTGCACCAGCAGATGCAAGTCACCCAGGATCTCGTCAATACGACGCATCAAACCACGTTGCTCACAAGAGAAACCGTGAAAATCACCGAGGCGTTGCGAGACGACATCGCCAACTTCGATGATTTCTTCAGGCCGATTCGTAGCTACTTCTACTGGGAGAAGCACTGTTTCGACATCCCGGCCTGCTGGACGCTGCGGTCCATCTTCAACGCGCTCGACGGCATCGACCAAGTGAGTGAGAACATCGAGGCACTCAGCGCGAACCTCGACAAGTTGGACCAGATTCAGCCGCAGCTGGTGGCGCTGATACCGCCGCAGATTGCCAGCCAGGAGCGAAATCTCGAGACGATCATGTCGAATTACGCGACGACGAAAGGTCTCAACGACCAACAGGAAGCGTTGTCCGACAACGCCACGGCCATGGGAGAGGCCTTCGATAAAGCGAAGAACGACGACACGTTCTATCTGCCGCCAGAGGCTTTCCAAAGCCCGGATTTCAAGCGCGGCCTAAAACAGTTCATGTCACCCGACGGCCACGCTGTTCGTTTGATCATCTCGCACGAAGGCGATCCGGCGAGCCCTCAAGGCATAGCTCACATCGACCCGATCAAGCAGGCGGTGCACGAGGCCATCAAAGGCACGCCCTGGGAGGGCGCCAAGGTCTACCTCGGTGGCACCGCGGCGCTGTACAAGGACATGCGCGACGCCTCCAACATCGACCTGATGATCGCCGGAATAGCCGCGGCCACTTTGATTTTCACCATCATGTTGATCATCACCCGCAGCGTGGTCGCGGCCCTGGTCATCGTCGGAACCGTGCTGCTTTCGCTGGGCGCCTCCTTCGGCCTTTCCGTGCTCGTGTGGCAGTACCTTCTCGGCATCAGACTGCACTGGATGGTGCTGGCGATGGCGATCATCCTGCTGTTGGCGGTCGGGTCGGACTACAACTTGTTGCTGATATCCCGGTTTAAGGAAGAGATTCACGCCGGGCTCAAGACGGGCACCATCCGCGCCATGGCCGGCTCTGGTTCGGTGGTGACCGCTGCGGGTCTGGTGTTCGCCGCCACCATGGCCTCGTTCGTGTTCGGCCCGTTGCGGGTTATGGCCCAGGTGGGCACCACGATCGCCCTGGGTCTGTTGTTCGACACCCTGATCGTGCGGTCGTTCATGACGCCCTCGGTGGCCACCCTGCTCGGGCGTTGGTTCTGGTGGCCACAGCACGTGCGTCCGCGGCCGGCCAGCACGATGCTTCAGCCATACGGAACCCGCCCGGCGGTTCGTGAGCTGATACACACGGATGCCGACGAAAGCCCGCCGAGCGGGCTGGTCCAACAGCGGTAATTGGGTCCTCGAGGTCAGGCAGATCAGCACTGCGGCGGTGATGTCGCTCGCCGATGCGATCGAGGATGCGTTGCCGGGGCTCGGGCGCGCGGGCCCATACGACGTCATTCTTGCCGCTTACTCGCTGGCGGCGCCATTGTGGCAGGTCGCTAACCCGCCGAAAAAGGCCACCGACTTGCCGCCGGATTGGAACATCGACTTCACCGCCGCGCTGACGCGGCTGATCAGAGCCACCTGCGCTGGCCTGCTCGCCGAGCCGCAGAAGTTAGAGTAGGGCTAATCGCCGGGGGTTGCGACCTACCAGTTCCACACCGACATGTCGTTGGCTGGGTAGTTCTGGCAGTTCTCGGTTTCCTTGGCAACGACGCCCTTGTTGTTCCAGAAGATCTTCATGTGGTTGGGCCAAGCCAGCCACAGCCCATCGGCTTGGGGTGCATAAAAGTTGGCGGAATAAGCCCTGCGATCCGCCGGCGACAACGAGTAGAACCAGTGCGCCTTGTCTTGGGTGGCCTGCTGAACGTTCTTGTGATTGTCGTAATCAGTCATGTACCGCTGGTAATACACCGGCTCGAAATCCCTTGCAGCCGCCAATAACTGCTCGGCGGTGCAGGTTGTCGCGATCATCCTCCGAGGTATCGGGAAGTCCTCGGTGGAATCGTTGGATGAGCAGCCAGCGCACGGCCCCAACGGATCGGCCGCAGCGACCCGCGGGAAGGCAGTGACGGCGGCACCGAGGGCGAGCACTGCGACGCCGACGCGGACGACAGTGCTCAGACGAGAAAGACGCATGCGGCTACTATAACGCTTTGGTAAAAGACGATGCGGATCGGCCTTGGACGCCTGGATCCACCCCCTAAGCGGCGGGTTTGACCTTGATCCCGACGTGAACCTGCGGCCGACCCTCAGTTGCAGCGTGACGTCGTCGTCGTGGCTCCCCACTTACCCCGACAGGTGGAAGTTGCCGCTGGAGCCGTAGATGGCCAGCGAGATCAACAGTGTCACCGATACGACCACTACGAGCGAAGTTCGCACCGCGCTGCCGGTCGCGACACCGACACCAGCCGGTCCCCCAGAGGCGTAAAAGCCATAGAACGTATGAACCAGCAGTATCGCGAGAGCCATGAAGATGGCTTGGACAAAGGACCACAACAAGTCGACTGGGTTCAAGAATGTCGAAAAGTAGTGGTCGTATAGCCCTGCTGATTGCCCTAAAAGGAAGACCGTTGTGAAGCGGCTCGCGCTGAACGAAAGGATGACGGCGATGGCATACAGCGGCGTGATCGCGATCATTCCGGCGACGATCCTGGTGCTGACCAGGAAGGAGATCGGGCGGATAGCCATGGCTTCCAGGGCATCGATTTCTTGGTTGATTCGCATTGCGCCCAACTGCGCGGTCACACCCGCACCAAATGTTGCCGCTAGGCCAATCCCGGCGACCACCGGAGCAGAGATACGAACGTTGATGAAAGCCGACAAGAACCCGGTCAACGCCTCGATCCCGATATTGCCTAACGAGTTGTAACCTTGCACTGCCAGCGTGCCGCCGGTAGCTAAAGTCAAGAACCCGACGATTACCACAGTCCCACCGATCATCGCCAAAGTGCCTGCGCCCATACTGATCTCGGCAATGAGGCGGACGATATCGCGTCTGTAATAGCGCACCGCGTAGGGGGCGCCCGCGAATGCTTCACCGAAAAACCTTGTCTGGTCACCGATTCGAGCGAAAGAGCTGATCGGCCTTTCAAGCTCGCGCTTTACCCGCGGATTGATGGCTCGCACCGTCATGACAGTCCCACCCGTCACTTGGCCGTCATGTGGATGCCGATTGCGGTCACGACTACGTTGATGACAAACAGTGACATGAAGGCGAAGACGACGGTCTCATTGACGGCGTTGCCCACCGCCTGCGCGCCGCGTCCGGCGATCGTCAGGCCCCGATAACACGCAACCAGGCCAGCGACCAGTCCGAACAGGGCTGCCTTGACTCCCGAAATGATGAGCTCGGGGATTCCGGTCAGCACCGTGACACCAGCGGCGAACGCCCCGGGATTGACATCCTGGACGAACACCGAAAAGACGTAGCCTCCCAGGATGCCGATGGTGCAAACCAGGCTGTTCAATAGCAGCGCGACCAACCCTGATGCGAGCATGCGTGGCGTAACCAACCGCTGAATTGGGTTGACCCCCATCACCTCCAAGGCATCGATCTCGTCGCGGATCGTGCGCGAACCCAGATCCGCACACATCGCCGTGGCGCCGGCCCCGGCCACGATCAACACCGTGACCAACGGACCGACCTGCGTCACCGCGCCGAATGCCGCACCGGCACCGCTCAAGTCGGCTGCACCTAGTTCGCGTAGCAGGATGTTGAGTGTGAAGCTGACCAGGACCGTGAACGGGATCGCTACCAACAGCGTCGGTATGACCGCGACGCGCGCCACAAACCACGACTGCTCGACGAATTCTCTTGTCTGAAAAGGCCGGCGAAAGAGAAATCGCACTGCATCGGCCGACATCATGAACAGGCCCCCGACCCCCTCCAGCGGCCTGGGCACGATCGGACCGACAACCGGCATTCGCGTAGACCAGTGCGGCTTGCGACTTTTCATCGTTGGTCCGAAGTCCTTCCGGAATATTGGCTGACCAACACCCGTCCTCAGGTTCCGCCCGCGTCACACCCCCCAATAGAGTCGTTCGACCCAGGTGCCCGCGCTTTAGTGCCCTATTCGCGACAACAGAATTCGGCGTAATGCTCCTGCCGGTTTAGCTGCAGACGACCCGGTACGCCTACCGCTACGCAGCGCGGTCAGTCGTTGGCAAGCTCACGCCGCTCGATTAGGTCGCCCAGACCCTTCACACCGAGCCGCTCACGGAACGCCTGCGCCGTGTAGCCGACCGCGGTCGCGTCGGTGCGGGCCCGCACTGTCGCCGAGCGCGGCATGTGAAAAAGCACACCCATTTCGCCGAAGTAGTCGCCGGGTCCAGCGACCTTGACCAATTCCTCACCGCCGTCGGCCAATTCGCGCACAATGTCGAACTCACCTTCGGACACAATGTAGATCAGATCGCCCATCGTGCACTGCTCGAACAGCATCTCGCCGGCTTTCAGTCGCACAGTTTCGGGGGGCCGATTGCTGGTTGCGACCTCGGGTGTCAGCTCGACGACGCGATCGGCCAGCGGCAGTATCCGGCTGTCGTGGGTGGCGACCACCACCACACGTTCGCCCTCCGCGAGCGAGCGGATCAGCCGCAGCACCTCCTCCACCTGGATGAAGTCGAGGTGCGCGGTCGGTTCGTCGGCCAGGATCAATGGCGGATCCAGCGCGATCGCGCGGGCGACCGCGACGCGCTGCTGCTGCCCGCCGCTCAGGTCACCCGGGCGGTGTTTCAAACGGTCTGCGAGATTGACCCGCGTCAGCAGTTCCTCGGCACGCTCACGCGCGGACGCCCGTGACATCCCTGCCGCGCGCAGCGGAACCATCACGTTCTCAAATGCGGTGAGGCTCGACACAAGGTTGAACGCCTGGAAAACGATGCCCACCCTGTCGCGCCGGTATTTCGCCAGCGCGGCACCATCGAGTGCGGTGATCTCGACATCATCGAATGTGATTGCCCCAGACTTCGGGCGCAGAATGCCGCCCAGGCACGACAACAACGTTGTCTTCCCGCAGCCGCTTGGCCCGAGCAGGATCACCAGCGACCCGGCTGCCACATCGAGGCTCAAGCCATTGATCGGCCGCACGGCGTACCCACCGCTGGAGTACTCGACGACGAGGTCCTGAATGCTCAGATTGCCCATGGCTCAAGGACCTCCGAACGCAAGCGCGGGATCGACCGCCACCGCGCGCCTCAGTCCAGCGATGCTGGCCAGCAGACCGATCGCAATCGCGATCACCGGTAGCGCCAGGTAGGCGCCCATCGGCACCACGACAGTCATCGGGAACAACGGTGCCAGCAGCTGTGCGAGGATGACGCCGAGCACCGCCGCCAGCAGCGCGACGACGACCGCCTGTAGCGCCAGCCCCGCCAAAATCGACCGCGCGGGCACGCCAATCGCCTTGAACACCGCAAAGTCGCGCAGGCGCTCGAGCGCGGAGAGGTACACCACCGATCCGACGATCAGCACCGCCACAATCCACAGCAGAACAGCCACGATCGTGATGGAACTCACTGCGACCTTCACTGGGCGCAGCAGGTCGTTGACACCGGCCGTTTTATCGACGATCTGGTAGTCGTCCGGGAGCTGTTTGGGTGTGCCGACGATCCCAATCGACGTGATAATCGGTTGCCCGTTGTAGGCCAGTTGCCGCAGACCCTCGGTCGTCAGGAAGATATTCGGCATTTTTGCCAGTGCGGTGGAGTTGGGCACGATGCCGACGACCCGCAATGTGCGCGCACCGATCTGCACATTGTCACCTACGTGCCGGCCCAGCGTGCTCGACACCGCGACCTCGTCGGGCATCGATGGTGCCCGACCCTCGGAGGCGCGCGGCATGCCGGGTCCGTGCGCCGGCGCCCCGAACGCGGTGGCGTTTCGCCTTGACACGCCGTCCCTGATCGTCGTCGCCGCTGTGGCCAGTGGGGCCGCCGCCACGACGCCAGGCGCGCTGGCCACCAGGGGCAGGTCAACTGGGGCGAATGGTGTGGAACCCAGAAATGGTCCGGCCGCGCCGGCCTTGACGACGAATGCGTCGACACCCATGGAATCGACGGTTCGCTGGGCCTCGACCCGAAAGCCATTCGCAAGTCCGGTCAGCACGAGCGTCATGGCGAAGATGATTCCGGTGCTGACGACCGCGATGACGAGGCGCCGGCTTCGCCATTGCATGTCGCGCAAAGCCGCGAACAGCATGCCGGTGACGTTACCGCTCGGGCCGGGTTGGGTCATGTTTGCACTCTCGCCCGGTGTCATGGCATTGCTTCGGCCCAGGCGATGTGCCCCTCGAAGCCAAGCGATGTCGCGAGGTCGCGATAGCGATTCACAAACTCCAGATAGTTCACACCTTCACCGCGTGCCCGTGCCAGCAGGGCGCGT
>NZ_DASPSP010000070.1:0-2361 GCF_035623875.1 Mycobacterium sp.
CTCACCGATGCCGACCGGGTCGCGGATCTGCGTGCGCTGGTGGCGCCGGCGGATGCGGTCTTCCTGGACGCCAAGATCGAGGCCGAGCTCACCGAGCTCGACGACGAGTCGGCCGCCGAGCTGCTGGAGTCGATCGGTCAGACCGAACGCGGACTTGATGCGTTGGCCCGGGCCGGTTTTCACACTCTGAAGTTGCAAACCTTCCTGACGGCCGGGCCCAAGGAGTCGCGGGCCTGGACCATCCATCAAGGCGATACCGCGCCCAAGGCGGCCGGGATAATCCACACCGACTTCGAAAAGGGCTTCATCAAGGCCGAGATCGTGTCGTACGACGACCTGGTGGCCGCCGGGTCGATGGCTGCAGCCAAGGCGGCCGGCAAGGTGCGCATGGAGGGCAAGGACTACGTGATGGCCGATGGCGACGTGGTGGAGTTCCGACACGGAGCAACAACAAAGTCGTCGAAGTAGGCGCTTGATGAGGGGCACAGACTGAGCCCGCCTCCGAAGATCAAACGCGGCGACCGGATACGAGTCAGGCCCGCAACAACCGCTTCTAGCGGCCTCGTGCGGAGGTCCTCGACGGTAGCTGGATGCCACCGACGCCCACGCCGTTCGAGGCTTCCTGAGGCAGGCGGCCGTCAGGGGTGTGCTGCAAGGAAAGTGTCGTTCGGCAAGCCCGCGGTGAGTTGATCGACGTTGAACGGCTCATCGAGGCGGGCGTGCAGCTTCTTGGGATCGATCAGCATGCTGATCTCGGCGGTCTGGCGAGCGAACAGTCGACCGAAACGCGGGTAGAGCCAACGCATTACGGTTCGCTCAGCAGAGGTGCAGCGCGCCGCGCAGTAGCCGACATGACCCACCTCGTCGGTGAGGATTTCGCTGTAGAGGCTCTCGATGCGTGCGGCCACGTCCGGTTCGTCGGCGAACAACTCGACCCCGACACGGCGCAATTCGTCGAACATGATGCAACCCGCCATCTCGGCGGCGCCCACGAACCCGAACCCGATGCGCTCCGGGAGGAAGACGTTGATCTTGACGAACTGGCGCATCACCATGGGCGGCGGGACGACGTGGAAAGGCAAACCGAACATGTCCAGCACGTAGGCCAGTAAGCGGGTGTGATAGTGCTCTTCGAGCTCCATGTACACCCGCTCGGGCAGGGTGTCGTCACCGCTATTGCGTCCGTACGTTTCTCCCAATCCGACGCCGAAGCGTTCGGCCTGGTTCAACTTCGCGGTCGCCAACAGAAAAAGCATTTCTCGGCTCAGGCCCGGCTCGGGTCGGCGGCGGTGCAGGTTGCGTTCGAACACAACTCGGTCGATGGGACGACTCGAGCGAACCGGGTCCACCTCCAAGGCGTTGAAGAATTTGTCCCGGCTGGTCAAGGTGCGGTTCAGCAAATCTGCGTCACCGTCGCGCCGCGTCAAGAATTCGCGGTAGCCCTCGATACCTAAAGCGTTCATCGCTCCTCCATTCCCTGAACAATCGTCAGCACATAGCGATCCAATAGCGCGGCGCGTTCCCGTGATGCGGTCGCACCGGTGGCCAGCAACGCGAACAGTCCGGTGAGGAAAATCACCCCGAGTTCACCCGCGTCCGCATCCCGCGACACCCGTCCCGCCTCCTGCGCTGCGGCGATCGCGGCGACGACGAAACCGGCCAGCGGGTGCTCACCAAGCTCGTCTCCGACGGGCCGGGTGGCGGAGAAGTGCAGGCCCAGCATGTCTCTGAAGACCACCGGTCCGAATTGCTCTTCGGCGGCGAGCACGTGGCGAACGAGCAGTGTGAGCAGCGACAACAGATCGTCTGGCGCGGCGGTTCGGGTGTCGAGCGCCGCCACGATTTTCGCCTCCTCGGCCCGCTCCAACTCGACCAGCACGTGCTCCTTGGTCGGGAAGTGGAAATAGAACGTGCCCCGCGCCACCCCCGCCGTCGCGGCGATCGCTGCGACGTCCGCACCCGCCAATCCGGACCGGTCGAACTCGGCCATCGCGGCGTCGAAGACACGCGCCCGGGTCTGCAGCCGCTGCGCCTCCCGTATCCCAACAACCTGCGACGCAGGTTCTGCGGTCAATGGGCGCGATGGCACGCAGACACCATACAAAATTTCATTGCCGCCCGTCAATGACGGTCGTCAGCGAGTTTGCTGGTGGTGGGTGGTTTGATTGGGCCATGAATGGTGTGCCGAGCAGGCAAGCTCGGTTAGCGCATGCGGCGAAGCATGCTGAACTGTGGAACGCCGGGAAGAAAGACGAGTGGGTCGCATCTTGGCGCACGATCTGCCCCGGCGAGGTCCGCATGTTCGACCCGGTCGGTACCGAGGAGAAGCGCGGCTTCGAGACCGCGACTTCGGACGCCTTC
>NZ_DASPSP010000078.1:0-11777 GCF_035623875.1 Mycobacterium sp.
CCACCCTGAACACGGGGCCGGTGTGGCCCCGCAGGGGCTCGCCCAGCGGGCCCGCATGGGCCGGGTCGGTGAGGTCCCACAACCGGATGGTGCCATCGAGGCTGCTGGAGGCCAGGGTGTGCCCGTCGGGGCTGAACGCCACACTGGACACGGTGTCGGTGCCGGTCAGGGGCCCGCCCAGCGGGACCGGGTGGGCCGGAACGGTGAGGTCCCACAGCCGCACGGTGCCGTCGTCGCCGCCGGAGGCCAGGGTGCGCCCGTCGGGGCTGAACGCCACACATTCCACCGGGCCGGTGTGGCCGGTCAGGGGCGCGCCCAGCGGTGCGGGGTGGGCCGGGTCGCTGAGGTTCCACAACCGCACGCTGGCGTCGTCGCCGGCGGAGGCCAGGGTGTGCCCGTCGGGGCTGAACGCCACACCGAACACCGGGCCGGTGTGGCCGGTTAGGGGCGCGCCCAGCGGTGCGGGGTGGGCCGGGTCGGTGAGGTTCCACAACTGCACGCTGGCATCGGCGCTGGCTGAGGCCAGGGTGTGCCCGTCAGGGCTGAACGCCACACCGAACACGGGGCCGGTGTGGCCGGTTAGGGGGGCGCCCAGCGGTGCGGGGTGGGCCGGGTCGGTGAGGTTCCACAACCGCACGGTGGCATCGGTGCTCCCAGAGGCCAGGGTGTGCCCGTCGGGGCTAAACGCCACAATGCGCACCGTTGCCGGCGTGGGGATGATCATGCGGGTGGTGTTCAGCGCGCTGGTGGCGGTGTAGAACGCGCCGCGACTGGCCGTGGGGTCGGACCGGATTCGCTTGGCAGCCAAGGTGTCGGCGAGCGCGCGAATGTCACTTTTGCCGGTGACGCCCGAAAACACCGCGGATGCTTCGGTGTCCAGTTGGGCGGCCAGCGCGTCGCGCGCTTCCTGAATGGCTTGTTGTCGCTGTCGGATCGCTTCTCCTCGTTGCACGAAGGCAAAAGCCGCTGCGACGACCGCGACGATAGTCAGCACCGCCATCGCGCCGATCGCCACGCCCCGGAGACGCCGAAAACGACGCTGCTCACGAAGATCATCACCGGTCAACTCGTCTTTCGGTCTGTCGTGAATCGGGGCCGCCAGCGAGGTGACCTTGTCGCGAAACGCCAAGGACTGAAGCTCCCAGGGCGCATCGTCGGTCACGTCGATGTAGAGCGGCTCAGCCGGTAGCGACCCGGGCTCGGTCAATACCGGCGGAGCGGCGCTGGACCGCCCAGGGTCAAACCGGCCCTCCGTGGCGTCCCACCGCAGACTGCCCTCGGCCAGCACCAACATCAATCCGTCGTGCCCACGCTGCTCGAGCCAGTGTTTGATCTCCTCGTTGACCCAGTGCGAGGCCGCCGACTGGGGCGACAGCACCACAATCATGAATCGCGACCCGTCGAGCGCCTCGGTGATTTTGGCCCACAGGTCCGGATTAGCGGTCAAATTTGTGTCGTCGCGAAACACCCGCAGCGCACGCAACTGACCCACCCGCCGCCCGATCTGATGGAGCCCCTTCTGGATCGCGCTGGTGACTTCCTTATCCCGGTGGGCGTAGGACAAGAAGGCGTCGTAGGCCACCGGCGTCTGCGCCTGATCGACCTCGCCGTCGAGCGAAGGCGGCGTCGGAACGCCCTCGTCTCCTGGCGGCGGATAGTTACCCGTCGCGGGTGACTGCTGAGTCGGATGTCTAGGAGACGAAGCGCGTTGCTGATGGAAGTCGGACATTGTTCAGGCTTTCCGGTATTTGTCAGCTAGACAACTGCGTCACCGGTCCCGCGCCGGCGCTTACGAATCGCAACAGCTTATGCGAGTTCGCGGCCCCGGCAGGGCGAACCAGCAACCTGATATCCCGGTGCCCATGCCGTATTTGGTGAGCTCCTAACGTATGGCGCTGGCGCCGCGCCACTGATCCCACGGCAGGGTCAGCCGACGGTGGCTACCCCGAGCGCGCCGGTGACCACAAGGGCGGCGGCCAGCCCGCGCCGAAACCAACTGTGCTGGCGGCAATCTCGAATCGTCACGTCGGTCAGGGACCCCTCCTGCGATGAGACGGCGGCTGTGCACCCGAAAGGATGGTGACCTTCCGTACCCGCGGGAGGGAAGACGCAAACGTTGACGCCGCGGCTCGCCGCCGCAGGCGCCGTCTAACTACTCGTCGTCAGCGGGCTGGCCGGTGAAGACCTCTTTGGCTCTCTCGACGGCGTAGGTGGCGATGTCCAGTGAGTTGTGGACGATGTCACCGGTTCCGCCGGCGATGTCACCCTTGAGAATATGGCCTGCGTCTTCGACGATGTCCGCCGACCTCTCGACTGCGTTGGCCACGATGTCTCGGGCGGCGTCGATCGCGTCCTTCGGCTTGAAGGCCATCGCAGTCTCCTTATACCTGTGTGATGTGGCTATCCGGTCTGGCCGGTGTCCGATGGGAAGCCTCCGCCAGTGGCGTTCGGGAATCCACCGCCGGTCAGCTGCCCAACCTGCCAGCCGTGTTCGGTGCACAGCATCGGAAGCCCGTCGGGAGACTGGGCCGACGACCCGCGCGGGTTGTCGCACTTCGCACCGACCTGCTGAACACCGTTAAGCGGGTAGGTGATTACCCAGAACCCCGATTGTGCGGCCGGGAACTGATTGGTGATGAAGTGGCATGCCTCGGCCTGACCATTCGGGCCGCGTCCGAAGATGAACCGCTCATAGTTGTCGCACGGCGCACCCAGCGATGCGTCGTAGTTCATCCCCGGCACGTCGCCGTCGTAATTTCCCGGGTCGGCGGCGGCGACCGGCGCGATGCCGACGGCGGTACCCGTGATCGCAGCGGCGATGAACAGTTGGCGAATCATGACCCACCTTCGGTGTCGCGGTGCGGGGGCCATGCATCGCCCCCGGCGGCCTGGGGCAAGCATAGCCAGTGCCGCCCCGACCACAAGGGTGATTTGCTCCGGCCACATGGGGAGATCGGCCAATGATCAACTGCCTGCCAGCGATGCCTGCCCATCACCTCCAGTGCCTTTGCCGTCGTGCCCACGCAGGTGGTGAGAACACGTTTCAATCCGTCGCCCGGCAATCCGGTGAGAACGCGTTCCATCTGGGCGGTCGCGATGCTTTACTGAGCCAGAACGCTTCACTTTTAGCGGTCTTCAAGTCGTATTCATATTCATAGGAGTGCCCCCGATGCCGACTCCAAATCTCCCACCCGGGTTCGATTTCACCGATCCCGACGTCCACGCCGAGCGGTTGCCGGTCGAAGAACTGGCCGAACTGCGCCGAACCGCGCCGATCTGGTGGAACGAGCAACCCCTCGGCGTGGGCGGGTTCGACGACGGCGGCTTCTGGGTGGTGAGCAAGCACAAGGACGTCAAAGAGGTTTCAATACGCAGCGATGTCTTCTCCAGCCTGCAGAAAACCGCCCTGCCGCGCTATAAAGACGGCACAGTCGGCGAGCAGATCGATCGGGGCAAATTCGTCCTGCTCAATATGGACGCGCCGCAGCACACCCGGCTGCGCAAGATCATCTCGCGCGGCTTCACCCCCCGGGCCGTCGAGCGCCTACGCGATGACCTCAACGAGCGTGCCCGGCGCATCGTCGAGAGGGCCGCGGCCGAGGGTTCCGGCGATTTCGTCGAGCAAGTGTCCTGCGAATTGCCACTGCAGGCCATCGCAGGGCTGCTGGGTGTCCCCCAAGAGGACCGGATGAAGCTGTTCCACTGGTCCAACCAGATGGTCGGCGACCAGGATCCCGAGTTCGAAAACAACGACGCCATCGATGCGTCTATGCAACTCATCATGTACGCCATGCAGATGGCCGCCGACCGGGCGAAGAACCCGGGCGAGGACATCGTCACCAAACTGGTCGAGGCTGACGTCGACGGCCACAAACTCTCTGATGACGAGTTCGGCTTCTTCGTGATCCTGCTCGCCGTAGCCGGCAACGAGACCACCCGCAACTCGATCACCCAGGGCATGATGGCGTTCACCGACTTCCCCGACCAGTGGGAGCTCTACAAGCGAGAGCGGCCCGCCACCGCGGCCGACGAGATCGTCCGGTGGGCCACCCCGGTCACGTCCTTCCAGCGGACCGCCTTGGAGGACTACGAATTGTCGGGCGTGCAGATCAAGAAAGGCCAGCGGGTGGTGATGGTCTACCGCTCAGCCAATTTCGACGAAGAGGTGTTCGACGACCCGTTCACCTTCAACATCCTGCGTGATCCCAACCCGCACGTGGGATTCGGCGGTACCGGCGCGCATTACTGCGTAGGGGCCAACCTGGCGCGGATGACGATCGACCTCATGTTCAATGCGATCGCCGATCAGATGCCCGACCTGACGTCCGTCGGTACGCCGGAGCGGCTGCGTTCGGGCTGGCTCAACGGTATCAAGCACTGGCAGGTCGACTACCACACCAGTGGGGCGAAATGCCCTGTCGCGCACTAGGACTTATATTCAAGCAATGGCAACCCATCGAGCTGTACACGTAGCCTCCGCAAATGCAGCCTTAGCGCTGGTCGACGTCGAAACCAAGCCACCGGGTCGCGATGAGGCGCGGCTGACCGTCACCGCCTGTGGGATCTGCGGCACGGACGCGCACTTTGTCTCAGGTGGCTTCCCGGGCATGACGTGGCCGTTGACCCCCGGGCATGAAATCGCCGGAACGATCGCGGAGCTCGGTGCGGGTGTCGAGGGTTTCGCGGTCGGCGATCGCGTCGCGGTCGGGTGGTTCGGCGGGTGCTGCTACCACTGCGATCAGTGCCGAAAAGGCCGGTTCATTCATTGCGAGAACGGGAAGATCCCGAGTTACCAATACCCGGGCGGATATGCGGAGTCGGTGACTGTCCCGGGGAGTGCGCTCGCCCGGATACCGGCCGGGCTTTCCGACGCGGAAGCCGCGCCGATGGGCTGCGCTGGCGTTACCACCTACAACGCCTTGCGTCATACGAAGGCAGTGCCCGGCGATCGGGTTGCCATCCTCGGTGTCGGCGGACTCGGTCACCTCGGGGTGCAGTTCGCCCGGGCGATGGGTTTCGAGACCATCGCAATCGCCCGCGGCGGCGGGAAAGAGCAGGACGCCCGGAAGTTGGGTGCCCACCACTACATCGACTCCACCGCCGGCGATCCCGCCGAAGCGCTGAAAGCCCTGGGCGGCGCGGCGGTCGTGCTGGCGACGGCGGGCAACTCGCCGGCCATGGCCGCAACGGTCGGCGGGATATCGCCACAGGGTGAACTCGTCACGATCGGCGTCACGCCTGAACCGTTGCCGATCAGTCCCATCCAGCTCATCACGCCCGGGGTCAGCATCGTCGGCCATCCCTCGGGTACGGCCAAAGACGTCGAAGACACCATGCATTTCGCGGTCCTGTCCGACGTGCGGGCGTGGATCGAAGAGCTACCGTTGTCGCAGGCGGCCGAAGGCTACGCAGCCTTGGAGCAAGGGCGAGCTCATTACCGCACCGTTTTGACCATGTGACACAGTCGGTCCGTGACCGACATCTGGACCATCGACGCGTCTGACGGTGAGTTATTGATTCACACCGGTGTCGCAGGCCGGGCGGCGAAGATGGGGCACCGGCTCACCATCGCGATGAAGCGCTGGCAGGCTACCGTGACGTGGTCGGACGGCGAACCCGCGGCAGCGCAGCTGGAAGTCGACGTGGATTCGCTCGAAGTCCTGCATGGCGAAGGTGGCCTGACACCGTTGTCCGGACCGGAGAAGATTGTGGTGCGCTCCAACGCATTACGACAGCTGGGCGCCGGACGCTTCCCCCAGATCCGCTTCGACGCCGACACCGTCGACCAAACCCGGGATGGTTACCAGTTAGCCGGGACGCTGCAGATCCGCGGGAAGACCAGGGCGCAGGTAATCGATCTGCGCACCGACGATCTCGGCGATGTCTGGCGGCTGTCCAGTCAGACCGTCGTTCGCCAATCCGCATTCGGGGTCAAGCCATACTCGCTGTTGATGGGCTCGTTGAAGGTCGCCGACGAGGTCACCGTGTCGTTCAGTGCGCAGCGGGCCAAAGACACCTGACCGGACAATCCGAACAGGGGAGTGCAGATGCGGATCGGAGTGGTGTTCCCGCAGACCGAGATTGGTGCCGACGCGGGTGCAGTGCGAGCCTATGCCGAGCACGTCGAAGGGCTTGGGTTTGCCCACCTACTTGCCTACGACCACGTAGTCGGTGCCGATCCGAAGGTTCACGTCGGCTGGGACGGTTTTTATGACCTGCACGACACTTTCCATGAGCCGCTGGTGACGTTCGGTTATCTCGCTGCCGTGACCACGTCATTGGAACTGGTGACCGGCATCGTGATCCTGCCGCAGCGACAAGCCGTCCTGGTTGCCAAGCAGGCGGCCGAGGTGGACTTGCTCAGCGGCGGGCGGCTACGCCTGGGTGTTGGCCTCGGCTGGAACGCGGTCGAATACGAGGCACTGGGCGAAGACTTTTCGAACCGCGGCAAGCGCAGCGAAGAGCAGGTGGAGCTGATGCGCAAGCTGTGGACCGAACAGACCGTCACCTACCACGGCATCTATCACCGGGTGACCGGAGCCGGACTGGCGCCGCTGCCGATTCAGCGGCCGATTCCGGTGTGGTTCGGGGCAGCTTCACCGCGCGCGTGCCGGCGAGCCGGTCGGCTTGGCGACGGCTGGTTTCCGATGGTGGGCCCCGGCCCGAAACTGGATCAGGCACGGCAAGCCGTCGCGGAAGCCGCGACGGAGGCTGGTCGGGATCCCGCCCAGATCGCCATGGAGGGCCGGGTGTCCTGGAACGGCAACCCCGATGACCTTGCCGACGGTCTTCGGGTCTGGGCCGAGGCGGGCGCCTCCCATATTTCGATCAACACGATGAACGCTGGGCTGGTATCGGTCGACGACCACCTTGGCGCGTTGACCACCGCCGCCGAAACCGCCAGGGCCTTCGCGGGTTAGGCCCTGGTGCACCGCTGCCTAACGATCTGGCGGCGCTAAATGCTAGGGTCGGCGGCCCTTATGCGAAACAATTGTGGTCGGTTCATCGATAGCCGAATCGCATAAGGAGCTGCCGATCATGCAACCCGAATCCAACTCCTACCCCGTCCGGGTTCGAGCTGACCTCGATCCCGCATTGTCGCGCTGGCAATGGCTGGTCAAGTGGATCCTCGCCATTCCGCACTACATCGTGTTGTTCTTTCTGCATTTCGCGGTCGTCGTGGTCTGGGTGATTGCGTTCTTCGCGATCCTGTTCACCGGGAAGTACCCGCGCGCGTTGTTCGACTTCAGTCTCGGCGTCATGCGATGGCGCTGGCGCGTTGCTTTCTATGCGTTGGTCGCACTGGGCACCGACAAATATCCGCCGTTCAGCTTGCATTCAAAAGCTGACTACCCGGCCGATCTGGAGGTCGACTATCCCGAGCGGCTCAGCCGGGGTCTGGTGCTGATCAAGTGGTGGCTCTTGGCCATCCCGCACTACCTGATACTGCTGGCGTTATTTACCGGCGGCTGGCGGCTTTTGCGGCTCGACCCGAATGAGTTCGTCGCCTACGATCTGCCGCCGCTGTTCGTCATCCTGCTGATAATCGCTGTGGTGGCTTTGCTGTTCACGGGACGCTACCCAAAGGGGTTGTACGACTTCCTGATTGGGATCAATCGGTGGGCGATCCGGGTTCGTGCCTACAGCGGGCTGCTGCGCGACGATTACCCGCCGCTGCGTCTCGACACCGGTCCACGCGAAGCCGGATAGTCGAAACTGCCCGAAACAGCCGGAGCCGCTTAAGAATCGGGAAATCTGGCGACTATGGAGGCGGTGCGCCCGGATTGGCCGGCGGGCCTTGCGGAGGCGCCGGCTGGTCTTGCTGACCGTGCAGGCGCTCACGCAGCTTGGTGAGCAGTGGATGCGGATCCGGTTGCGGAGGTGGCGGAGGAGGGACCGGCTGCGGCGGTGCGGGCGGCGGGACTGGCGCTGCGGCGGGAAGTCCGGCCGACGGCTCCTCGGAAGCGACGGTCTGCGGTTGGGCAGCCGCTGGAACTTCGGTCGGATGTTCGGCCGGCGCTGGCGCTGGTCGCGCAATCGGTGCCTCGACCGCTGCCGGCCGCGGAGCCGGAGCTTGCGGGGCGGGAGCGCTCGCCGCCCGGTGGGCCACATGTTGGACCGGTCCGGCAGCTCGGTCGGGAACCAGACGTGGGCCCAAGGCGAGCGACAGCGATGCCACGAGTGTGACCGCCCCGGCGACCAACATCGTCAACGCCCCTGCGTAGGAGTTCTGCCGGGTGCTTCCCCTCCCCCCTCGGTCGCCAGAGACGGTCTCGATCATCTCGGTGTCGGTGAATTCCGTGCTGTCAGCCGAGGCGAGCGCGGCTCCGCGCGCCAGGGCCAACTGCGCGCCGGTCTGCGTGAGGACGGGGACCGGCACCGCTTTCTCAAGCCGCCACGACAGCGCTTCGAGGTCCTCATCGGGACCAACGACGACGACGCCGCCCGGTTGCCATGAACTCCGGTTGAACAGGCTGGTCAGCCAACCGACCAGCCGGCCCGCGCCGCCCGGCAGCCGCTTGATGGCCGTTTGTTGCTCGTCGTCGCAGGTGTCGACCATTGCGACGATCGTCGAATCGCCGTCGAGCACGCAAACCGCGGCCTTCTCATAGCCGACAACCGGCGCGATCGCCCTAGCCAGCTCGTCGCACGCCTGGTGCAGCCGAATCGGGACAACGTTGTCGAAGCCGGCGTTGGTCAGCGACTCCAGCAGCAGCGCAGCCTCGGCGGCCGCCTCGTCGCTCCAGGTCACGCCGATAACGTGAATACGGTGGTCATAGCTGGCCGCCGCCGCTTGCGCCTCCAACACGGCCGCGGTCGCCTGCTCCGAGGTGTAAACCGCCTGCACCCCACCGCCGGAAGCCACGTCGAAATCCTCGTGATCCAGGATGGCGCCGTCAGCGTCGCGGCCTTCCACCAGGACCCAGCCGACCGACGTAGATGTCAGCGACAGCCCAAGTACCGTGTCCAAATCTGCACCTCAATCGTGCCCCAATGTCCATGCGCCGCAGCCAGCACGAGACCGTTGATGCGGTTGGTTCGTGCGCGGCGAGGACCGGGACAGCGTGCTCTCGTCGGTCTACCCTCGGTGAGCCTACGCGCTCCTCGCGACAAGAGCCGAACGGGTATAGACACCCCTGCTCGACATCCCGATGACCTGCGACGTCGAGCGAGATCCTCGCGGCCGACGCGCAGCCACCCCGGTCACCGGACGAGCCTTGCGTGGCGAAAGACCCGCTAAATTCCGGTTCTAAAAATTGCACCGGAAAGTTGCCACCGACCCAATTACCACAGGCTCCGCGCAGGTCGCGATGGCCGATGCAGAATCGAAACACCTTTGCGTCCTGATCGACATATGGAGTACCACACGGTAAGTTTTGCGACTAGCGCACGACGGCCTACGACAAGGGGCAGGGATGACATACCTGAGCGAAAAGATGCGTGGCTGGGTGCGGCGACTTACGGTCGCCGCTTTTGCGGCCGCCGCACTACCGGGCCTCGTCGGCCTTCTGGGTGGAGCGGCGACGGCGGGGGCCTTCTCCCGGCCCGGTCTTCCGGTCGAATACCTGCAGGTGCCTTCGGGAGCGATGGGCCGCAGCATCAAGGTCCAGTTTCAGAGCGGGGGAAACAACTCCCCCGCCGTGTACCTGCTCGATGGTCTGCGCGCCCAGGACGACTACAACGGGTGGGACATCAACACGCCCGCCTTCGAGTGGTACTACCAGTCCGGGTTGTCGATCGTCATGCCGGTTGGCGGGCAGTCCAGCTTCTACACCGACTGGTACCGCCCGGCCTGCGGAAAGGCCGGCTGCTCGACCTACAAGTGGGAAACCTTCCTGACCAGCGAGCTGCCGGGTTATCTCGCCTCGCAAAAAAGCGTCAAGTCGACCGGCAGCGCCGCGGTGGGCATCTCGATGGCCGGTGCATCTTCAATGAATCTGGCGATCTACCACCCTGGTCAGTTCATCTACGCCGGTTCGCTGTCCGGCTACCTCAGCCCGTCCACCGGGCAGGGCTGGATAGGCCTCTCGATGGGTGATGCCGGCGGCTACAAGAAGGAAGACATGTGGGGGCCAGACAGCGACCCGGCATGGGTGCGCAACGACCCCTTGATCAACGTCGGCCAACTCGTCGCCAATAACACCCGGCTCTGGGTGTACTGCGGCAACGGGACTCCGAGCGAACTGGGCGGCGCCAATTTGCCGGCTACGTTCATCGAAAGCAACTTCATGATCGGCGTCAACAAGAAGTTCCAAGACGCTTACAACGCCGCGGGCGGCCACAACGCCGTGTTCAACTTCCCGGCCTACGGCACCCACAGCTGGGAGTACTGGGGCGCCCAGCTGAACGCCATGAAGGGTGATCTTCAGGGTGCCCTCGGCGCCCACGGCTGATCGGTCGGCTAACCTTTGCGAGCAAACTGCGCTTGACGGTGAGCCGTCAAGCGCAGTTTTTTGTCCAGGTTCAGTGCAGTTGGCCGCTGATATCGATCCATCCCGTCGGGTCGCCGCGGTGGTTGTTCAAGTCGCGGCACTGACCATAGATACGCGCGACTCCATGCTTCGGGGAGTCGCTGTCGGGGTAGAGCATCGCGGTGACACCGTTCTTGGACAACGTTTTGCCGAGCAGGTGCTGGTTGGGCGGTAACCCCGCACGCCAGCCGCGGGCAACCATGGCCGCCGCGATGCTCCGGAAATACTCGTCGACGCGGGCATCGGCGGGCAACTCGAAATTCATGTAGACCGCTCCCTGATACGGAGGATCATCGCGGTCTTTACAGGACATCAAAAGATAACCCGCCGTTGGACGCTGGAGCCCAGCGATCGCGACGATGAATCTCGCTTGGTCGACGACCTCGGTTTTGGTCTGGTCGTCGGTGGCCGTACGACTGGGGTGCTCAACAGAATCGGCGGGCGATGAATGTAGCCGGCCCACCGCCAAAAACGTTGCGCCCAGTACGAGCGTCCACGTCAAAGCGGCAGCCATCAACGTCCGACTTACCGGCGAGCGAAGCCGTTCGGCGGGGCTGGACGCCGGGTCAGGCACCCAAGGCGGCGAGGAGTTCCTTGATCCGGGCCGCTTCATCATCCGTCGGGATTTCGTCGGCCTCGATGGCGTCGAGGAGATCGGCCGTCAGCCCCGCGCCATTGGCGGTTTCCTGCGCCGACAATTTGGCGCGCCGACGCACGGCATACAGTTGTTGGCCCAACGTCGCCCCGGGCGCCTCGGCGGCCATTGCCATCAGATCGTCGTAGCGCGTTCGAACTCCGCTCAGCGAAACGATGACCGACGGTGTCGCCCGGCCGCGAGACGCTGCTTTGGTGAGTGCGGTCTGCAGCTTTCGTAGGCCGGCAAGGATCACCGCGGCGCGTCCGGAGAACTCCGGATCGTTGGTGTCGGGCAAGGCGTCGATCGCTGCGGCGAACATCTGCATCGCCGCCTCGACCAAGCTGACAATGACGGGCGCCTCACCGTCATCCGGCCCGCCGCCCTTGGAACGCTTTGTGCCGTGCAAGGCATCACTGAACTCTGCGTCGATGATGATCACTCCGTCTCGATCGCGATAGAAGACGTCGAAACGCTAGCGCGGATCCATCGTCTATACAAGGGTTGGACCCCGCCGCGGGCCTTTGGGTCTGAGTATCCCGGGTACCGAACAACGGCAGCGCCATTAGCGGCGCGCCGCTGCGCCAAAACCCGCGAGCGGTGTCGGCCACCAGGCCGCCGGCAACGGCAGAAGACATATTCACAACCATTCTTTGATGCCCACAGAACTG
>NZ_DASPSP010000094.1:0-4630 GCF_035623875.1 Mycobacterium sp.
GGGTCAGGCCCAGCTTGGCCTCCAGCTGGGTCAGCAGCACGTCGACCCACCAGACATCGCGGCCGCGCAACGCTTTCGGGACGATGATCGTCTCGAGGTTCTCCCGGGCGTGGGTGACGACCTCGACGATGTCGTCATGGCACCACGGGGTGTCGAGGCCGTTGATGCGGATCGCCCGCACGGTCCGTCCCCAGTCGAGTTCAGTCAGCGCGGTAATGGCTTTGGCGCGTGCCGCTTCTTTATGGGCCGGTGCGACGGCGTCTTCCAGGTCGAGGAACACCAGGTCGGCCTCGGAGGCCGCAGCGTGCGCGAACATGTGATCGTTGCTGGCCGGAACGGCCAGCTCCGAGCGCCGCAGTAACGGCGTCGTCCGAGTCATCGGCAGTCTCCTTTCACAGCACACCGCGGGCGTGCAGCTCGTCGACATCGCCGCCGCTCAGCCCGAGCAGTTCGCCGTACACCTCGGTGTTGTGCTCACCGATCCGTGGGCCCAGATGCTGCACCCGCCCGGTCGCCGCCGAGAACCGCGGCACCGGCGCCTGAACGGTCATGGCACCGAGTTCGTCGTCGCCGACTTTGACGAAGACCTCGCGGTGCGCCAGCTGTTCGTCGGCGACCAGATCGGTGATGTCGTAGACCGGCGCGGCGGCCACCTCGGCCGCGTCAAGGATCTCCATCGCCTCGGCCAGCGTCTTGGTGGCCACCCAGTCGGCGACCACCTGGTCCACCTCGCGGGCCCGCGCCAGCCGCCGCTGCGGGTCGGAGAAGTCGGCGTCGTCGACCAGTTCGGCGCGTCCGATGGCGCGGAACACCCGCAGTGCCAGTTGCGGGGAGCTGCCCGACATCGCCAGCCAGCGGTCGTCGGCGGTGCGGTACGTATTGCGCGGCGCCGAGATATCCCAGCGGTTGCCCGCCCGCGTGGGCACCAGCCCGAGTTGGTCGTAGCCCAGCAGCGTCTGTTCCAGCAGCCGGGCCAGCGGGTCGATCAGGTTGACGTCGATCAACTGGCCGGACGCGCCGTGCACGTCGCGGTGGTAGAGCGCCATCATCACCGCGTAGGCGGCGTTGAGCGACGCCACCCCGTCGGCCAGCATAAACGGCGGCAGCGTGGGCGGTCCGTCGGCCTCACCGGTGATGTTGGCAAAGCCGCTCATCGCCTCGCCGAGCGTCCCGAAGCCGGGCCGTTCGCTCTTCGGGCCGGTCAACCCGTAGCCGGTGATGTGCAGCATGACGATGCGGTCGTTGACCGCGCGCAGCGCCGGGTAGTCCAGCCCCCAGTTGCGCAATGTCGCGGGCCGGGTGTTGACGATCACCACGTCGGCAAGTTGGGCGAGGCGACGCAGCAGCGCCTGGCCCTCGGCGACGCGCAGGTTGAGGGTGATTGACCGCTTGTTGCGCGACAACGACTTCCACATCAGCCCGACGCCGTCGATCTGGTTGCCCCAGGTGCGGATCGGGTCGCCGCCGTCGGGCTGCTCGATCTTGATGACGTCGGCGCCGAACTCGCCGAGATAGGTGGCCGCCAGCGGTGCCGCGGCCAAGGTAGCGGCGTCGAGGACCCGGATGCCTTCGAGCATCATGCCCCGACGGGCGCGCAGGCCGGCCGCTGCAGGCCGAGGTGCTCGCGCAGGGTCACGCCGTCATAGCCGGTGCGAAACAGGCCGCGCCGCTGCAACTCCGGGACCACCATCCGCACCACGTCTTCGAAAGCGCCGGGCAGATGCGTTGCAGCCAAGACGAACCCGTCGCAAGCACCGGTGTGGAACCACTCCTCCATCTGATCGGCGACCTGCACGCCGGTGCCGACGAAACGCGGGCCCTGCAGCAGGGTAGCGCGGTGGCCGGCGAGGTCGCGCAGTGTGATGGCGTCGCCGATGTGCTGACGCAAGTTCTGCACCAGGCCACGGATACCGGACACCGAGTCGATGAGCTCGTCGGTGATCGGGTCATCCAGATCGTGCTGGGAGAAATCGTAATTCATCAACTCCGAGAGTAGGGTCAGCGACGCCATCGGGTGCACCAGATCGTTGAGGAAGACCTGTTCGCGGTGCTTGGCGTGGTCCTCCGACTCCCCCACGACTGCGTAGGCCATCGGACACACCTTGACCGACTGCGGGTCGCGGCCGGCGGCGTCGATGCGCTCCTTCTGATCGGCGTAGTGGCTGCGGGCCACCTCGATGCCCGGGTCGCCGGTGAAGATCAAATCGGCCCAGCGCGAAGCGAATTCACGGCCGCGGCCGGACGAGCCGGCCTGGATGATCACCGGCCGGCCCTGCGGGCCGCGCGGCACGGTCAACGGCCCGCGCACCGAGAAGAACTCCCCTTCGTAGTTGAGCTCGTGCACCTTGTCCGGGTCGGCGTAGATGCCGTTGACCCGGTCGTGCAGGATCGCGTCGTCTTCCCAGGTGTCCCACAGGCCGACGACGGCGTCCATGAACTCCTCGGCCCGGTCGTAACGGGCATCGTGGCCCAGATGCGTTTCCAGGCCGAAATTCTGGGCTTCGCTGTCGTTGACCGAGGTGACGACGTTCCACGCCGCGCGGCCACCCGACAGATGGTCCAGCGTGGAGAACGTGCGGGCCACGTGGAACGGCGGGTAGTAGGTGGTCGAGCAGGTCGCACCGAGGCCGATGCGTGACGTCGCCTGCGCCAGCACACCCAAGACGATGGACAGGTCCAGCTTCACCGGCCGTGCGCCGTAGCGCACCGCGTCGGCCACCGACCCGCCGTAAATTCCCGGCATCGCCAGCCGGTCGTCGAAAAACAGCAGGTCAAAGCAGCCCTCTTCGAGCTGCCTGCCGATCTTCGCGTAGTAGGAGGCGTCGAGGTAGCCGTGCTCGGTGGCAGGGTGACGCCACGACCCCGCATACACCGAGGTGCTGCCCGCTTGCATGAAGGCGACGAGCGCCATTTGTCGTGTAGTCATTCCCTGTGTCTAACATCTGATATATTAGATTTCAAGTGTTACATCTAAGATTGGCATACAGTCAGCCCATGGCCTCCAACGACGTCGACATCGCCGGCACGGTACGCGAGCGCGCCGCGCGAGAGTTGCGCGACCGCATTCTCACCGGCGCGTTGCCTGCCGGCACCCGGCTCGACCTCGACGCCATCACCAAGGAGTTCGCCACCAGCCGCACCCCGGTACGCGAGGCGTTGCTCGAGTTGTCTTACGACGGACTGGTGCGGGTTGCGCCCCGCAGCGGCGTCACGGTGATCGGCATCAGCCCCGAGGACGTGCTGGACAGTTTCACGATTGTGGCTGTGCTGACCGGGCAGGCCGCGGCATGGGCCGCGCGGCGGGTCACCCCGGAAGGCGTTCAGCGTTTGCGCGACCTGGCAACTGACGTCGAATCGAATTGGCATTTTCACCGCGAGATCCATCGAGCAGCCCACTCGCGGCGATTGCTGGCGCAGATCCGCCAAGCCGTCCGCGTCGTGCCGTCGAACTTCTTGGCGATGTTCCCCGAGCACGAACACCACTCGTTGGACGATCACCAGGCGCTGGTGTCGGCGCTTGCCGACGGCGACGCCGAGAAGGCCCGCGATATCGCCGAGCGCCATGTACTCGAGGCGGGGCGTTCACTGGCCAGTCGGCTGGAGTCTGCGTGAACCTCAGGAGACCCAACGGCCTCTCCAACCTCTGGCAGAAGGATTAGCGCCTTCTCCAGTTTGATGCCGCGGTGATATCAGTACCGGCGCCATCCGCGGGTGCTATCGCATACGCCATCGCTTTGGCACACCGTATGGTCGTGGACTTTTGGTGCTGGTGTGGCGACGGTGATCGGCCGCGGCTAGCCGCGCTTGCGCCGGATGATCGCCCGCAGCCGCTCGAGTCGGCCGGCAATCTCGCGCTCAGCGCCGTGGCCGGTGGGGCGGTAGTAGTCCACACCGACCAGTTCATCCGGTGGATACTGTTGCGGCACAACACCGTCCGGGTCGTCGTGGGAGTATTTGTAGCCCTGCGCATTGCCCAGCGCCGCCGCGCCCGAATAGTGGCCGTCGCGCAGATGCGGCGGCACCAGACCGGCCTTGCCCGCTTTGATGTCGGCCATCGCCGCACCCAGCGCGGTGGTCACGGCGTTCGACTTGGGCGCCGTGGCCAGGTGCACGGTGGCGTGCGCCAAGGTCAACTGGGCTTCGGGCATGCCGATCAGTTGTACGGTCTGCGCCGCGGCGACGGCCGTCTGCAGCGCGCTCGGGTCGGCCATCCCGATGTCCTCGCTGGCCAAGATCATCAGCCGTCGAGCGATGAATCTCGGATCCTCACCGGCGACCAGCATCCGGGCCAGGTAGTGCAACGCCGCGTCGACGTCGGAGCCGCGCACCGACTTGATGAACGCGCTGATGACGTCGTAGTGCTGATCGCCGTCGCGGTCGTAGCGGACTGCGGCCTGGTCCAGGGACTGCTCGATGGCCTCGACGGTGACCTGCTTCCCCGCCTCGGCCGCGACCTCCAACGCGGTCAGCGCACGTCGCGCGTCCCCGGCTCCCAGCTGCACGAGCAGGTCGACGGCATCGGGCTGCACGACTTGCCCGTTCAGCCCGCGCGGATCGTCGATCGCACGCTGCACCACCGTGCGAATGTCGTCGGCGCTCAATGGCCGCAGCTGCAGGATCAACGACCGTG
>NZ_DASPSP010000099.1:0-21132 GCF_035623875.1 Mycobacterium sp.
AGGTAGCCGGTCAACCACCAGGGGTTCGGTCGCTCCCGACAGCACGGTCTGACCACCGTGGCCCAGATCGCGCAGCCGCGCTGTGCGGTTGATCGTCGGACCGGCATAGTTACCCTCATCGCGCAGCTGCACCTCACCGGTATGCACTCCGATGCGCAGCCGGATTGGGGCCAACGGCGCCCGCTGCAACTCCACGGCAGCGGCCACCGCATCGGAGGCGCGCGCGAACGCCGCCACAAAACTGTCACCCTCACCTTGCTCGACCGGGCGCACACCGTCATGGGCGGCGATGGTGTCCGACACGACGTGGTTCAGGCGCGCGATCGCGGCCGTCATCTGGTCTGGCTGGGTCTCCCATAGGCGCGTGGAGCCCTCGACGTCGGCCAACAGCAACGTCACGGTGCCCGTCGGCAAAAGCCCGCTCACGTCAAGCTCGCTCCAGTCCACCAGCGGCATGTCCGCGCGTGGATCGATCTCGCTCATGCTAGCCAGCATGCGGCCACCACCGACCACAAAACATCAGCACAAACGCGTAGATTGCCACCGATCGAGGGCGGCAGTTACGGGCCGGCTGCCGGTCCAGTCGGGCTTGCACCGCCGCGCAGAAATCGCCCGGATCGCGGCAAACTACGGCGGAAAGGCCCTGGGTTTCATTCACTCAAAGCGGGCTATGCTGCGCCGACAATATCGTGCAGCCTGATCGACAGGAGCTAATGCGTTGACGCGGACGGCATCAATCAACGGTGTGGCGATCGCCATTGTGGCTTTAGGCATCGGCTTGGTGGGGTGTGGCTCCACCTCCGGCAGCCACTCCGGCGGCAACGGTGCGTCGAGCAAGACCCCGACCACGACAACCACCAGCAAGCCACCGTCAAAGGTGGCGCCGCGCACCACCGTCCCGGGCCCTAACCCCACTATTGCCAGCTATATCCAACACAACGGCATCACCGAGACTCCGGTCCACCGCGGTGACCGCGGCGCGCCGACCATCAACCTGCCAATTCCCGACGGCTGGGCCGATGCCGGACCGGACACCCCGGCCACGGCTTACTGGGCCATCGTCGACAAGGGCCCGGAGGCTGCTAGATACACACCCAGCGTCGTGGCAACGGTATCCAAGCTCGTCGGCGATGTAGACCCGCAGAAAATTCTCGACCTTGCCGGTGGCGAACTGAAGAATCTGCCCGGGTTTACGCCCAAGGGCGACGGCTCTGACGACGCCCTGGCCGGTTTTCCCGCACACGAGTCGGGTGGCACCTGGGTGCAAAATGGCCAGACGAAGGCGGTCGCGCAGAAAACCGTGGTCATCGAGGCCAGCGACGGCGTCTACCTGCTGCGGCTCAACATCGACTGCCTCGAAAGCCAAATCGATCAGGTGCTTCCCGTGGCGATCACTATCGACGAGAAGACGACGATAACCGTGTAGGTGTTGCCCGCGGCGGCCGGACGGTCCGGTGCGCAGGGCAGGTGATCGGGCACCGCTGCGATAAAACGCATGGCACCAACCAATAACGCAGGTTCCTACACTGGTCCGGTGCGTCTCGTCTTTGCCGGCACCCCCGAACCCGCGCTGCCCGCGCTGCGCGGTCTCATCGACTCGCCGCGCCACGACGTGGTCGCGGTGCTCACCCGGCCAGACGCTGCCTCCGGACGTCGCGGCAAACCCGAACCGTCACCGGTGGCCCGTCTTGCGCTGGATCAGGGCATCCCGGTGCTACGACCGCCACGGCCCAACACCGTCGAGTTCGTCGCCGAGCTGTCAGAGTTGGCGCCCGACTGCTGCCCGGTGGTGGCCTACGGCGCGCTGCTCCGCGACGAGTTGCTCGCGGTGCCGGCACACGGCTGGGTCAATCTGCATTTCTCGCTGCTGCCTGCCTGGCGGGGGGCGGCCCCGGTGCAAGCCGCGATCGCCGCCGGCGACACCGTCACCGGCGCCACGACCTTCCAGATCGATGCGGGTCTGGACTCCGGGCCGGTCTACGGAGTGGTCACCGAAGCGATCCGGCCGACCGACACCGCCGGTGATCTGCTTGACCGGCTGGCGATTTCGGGTGCGGCGCTACTGTCAACCACCCTGGACGGTATCGCCGATGGGGCGCTCACGCCGGTCCCACAACCGGCCGACGGGGTCAGCGTCGCGCCGAAGGTCACCGTCGAGCAGGCCCACGTGCGCTGGGACCTTCCGGCCCAAGTCGTCGAGCGGCGTATTCGTGCCGTCACGCCCAACCCGGGCGCCTGGACCCTGATCGGTGACCTGCGGGTCAAGCTCGGGCCGGTGCAGGTCGATGCCGACGTGTCGGATCTTCCAAAGCCATTGTCGCCCGGCGATATTCACGTCGGCCGCCGCAGTGTGCGGATTGGCACCGGCTCTGAGCCGGTGCGGCTGGGGCAAGTCCAGGCGCCGGGCAAGAAGTTGATGAACGCCGTCGACTGGGCTCGCGGGGCCCGCCTGGACTCGACGGCGCGAGCGTCATGACCCCACCACACAAGCCGCGACGCGGCCGACCGCCGGTACGGTCGGCGCCGTCATCCCGGCGGCCGGGTAGGCCACCGCGGCGCCGGCCGCTGGATCCGGCGCGCCGGGCGGCGTTCGATGTGTTGCGCGCCGTGAGCGAGCGCGACGCTTACCCCAACTTGCTGCTGCCAGTCCTGTTGCGGGAGCGGCAGATCAGCGGCCGTGACGCAGCCTTCGCCACCGAGCTGACCTACGGCAGCTGCCGCATTCGTGGCCTGCTCGACGCGATCATAGGTGCCGCCGCCGGTCGGTCACCCGACGCCATCAACCCGGTGCTGCTTGATCTGCTTCGGCTCGGGACGTATCAACTGCTGCGCACCCGGGTCGACGCGCACGCCGCCGTCTCCACTACTGTCGAGCAGGCTGGAATCGAATTCGATTTGGCCCGTGCAGGTTTCGTCAACGGTGTGCTGCGCACGATCAGCGCCCGCGACGAACAATCCTGGGTCGACGAGCTAGCACCCGACCAATTCACCGATCCGGTCGGGCACGCTGCTTTCGTTCACGCCCACCCGCGCTGGATCGCTCAGGCCTTCGTCGACGCGCTGGGTGCCGCCGCTGGCGAGCTCGACGCCGCCCTGGCCAGCGACGACGAGCGCCCCCAGGTGCACCTGGCGGCCCGTCCGGGAGTGCTGACCGCCGAGGAGTTGGCTGGTGCCGTGAACGGTACCGTGGGCCGGTATTCGCCGTACGCGGTGTACCTGTCGGGCGGCGATCCCGCACAGTTGCCGGCGGTCCGCGACGGCCAGGCACTGGTCCAGGATGAGGGCAGCCAATTGGTGGCCCGCGCGCTCACCCTCGCCCCGGTGGCCGACGACGCCGGTCGATGGCTAGACCTGTGCGCCGGACCGGGCGGCAAGACCGCGCTGCTGGCCGCCCTGGGCGCCGGGTCGGGAGCCCGGGTCACGGCGGTGGAGCCAGCGCCACACCGCGCCGACCTGGTTGCCGAGAACACCCGCGGCCTGCCGGTCGAGGTGCTGCGCGCTGATGGACGCAGCACCGGCCTGGACCCGGGTTTCGACCGGGTGCTAGTCGATGTGCCCTGCACCGGGCTGGGCGCGCTGCGCCGCAGGCCCGATGCGCGCTGGCGGCGTCAGCCCGCCGACATCCCGGCGCTGACCCGACTGCAACGCGAATTGCTGGGAGCCGCGATCGCGCTGACCCGCCCCGGCGGTGTCGTCTTGTATGCCACTTGCTCGCCGCAGCTGGCCGAGACGGTCGGCGTGGTCAGTGACGCGCTGCGGCGCCACCCGGTGTCCGCGCTGGACACCCGGTCGCTGTTCGAACCCGTCGCCGATCTGGGGGAGGGCCCCTACATTCAGCTGTGGCCACACCGGCACGGCACCGACGCCATGTTCGCTGCAGCCCTCACGAAGCTGGATTAGTCCGGCTCCTTCTCGCGCCGTTGAACGGCGCGCATCGTCGCCAGACTAGGCTGAGCCCCATGTCAGGCAAGACCGATCGGCCGCTGATCGCGCCGTCGATTCTGGCCGCTGATTTCGCCCGGCTGGCCGACGAGGCCGCCGTCGTCGAAGGCGCCGACTGGTTGCACGTCGATGTCATGGATGCACATTTCGTGCCAAACCTGACGATCGGGCTACCGGTGGTGGAAAGCCTGTTGGCCGCCAGCGACATTCCGATGGATTGCCATCTGATGATCGAGGACCCCGACCGGTGGGCGCCGCCGTACGCCGAGGCGGGCGCCTACAACGTCACGTTCCACGCCGAGGCAACCGACAACCCGGTCGGTGTGGCGCGTGACATCCGCGCCGCCGGCGCCAAGGCGGGCCTGAGCATCAAGCCCGGCACCCCGCTGGACCCTTACCTGGACATCCTCAAGGACTTCGACACCTTTCTCGTCATGTCGGTAGACCCCGGTTTCGGTGGCCAGGAATTCATTCCCGACGTGCTGACCAAGGTCCGCACGGTGCGCAAGTTAGTCGACTCCGGCGAGCTGACGATCCTGGTCGAAATCGACGGCGGCATCAACGCCGACACCATCGAGCAGGCCGCCGAGGCCGGTGTCGACTGCTTTGTCGCCGGATCCGCGGTCTACGGCGCCGAGGACCCGGCGGTGGCGGTCGAAGCACTGCGGCGACGGGCCGGTGCCGCGTCACCGCACCTGCGAAAATGAGCCGCGCCGAAGACGATGATGCCGGCGTAGCCGGGGTCGAGGAGTGGCGCCGATGAGTACCGCGGCGACCATCAGTCACGACGCCGCCATGCGACTTGCCGTCGAGCACGCCGACCTGGTGAAAGGCGGCACCTATCCGAACCCGCCGGTCGGTGCGGTGATCCTGGACCCCGACGGCCGGGTCGCCGGCGCCGGCGGCACCGGACCGGCGGGCCGCGCACACGCCGAGGTAGTGGCGCTGCGCCGGGCAGGACGCCTGGCCGAGGGCGGCACCGCGGTGGTCACGCTGGAACCGTGCAACCACCACGGCAAGACCCCGCCGTGCGTGGACGCGCTGCTAGACGCGGGCATCGCGTCGGTCGTGTACGCGGTCACCGACCCCAGCCCGACTGCGGCCGGTGGTGCGGCGCGACTGGCGGCCGCCGGCGTGCACGTCGTCCGCGACGTGGAAGCCGATCTGGTCGCGACCGGGCCGCTGCGTGAATGGCTGCACAAACAACGCACCGGCTTGCCGCACGTGACATGGAAGTACGCCACCAGCATCGACGGGCGCAGCGCGGCCGCGGACGGCTCAAGCCAGTGGATCACTAGCGAGGCCGCGCGCGCCGACCTGCACCGCCGGCGCGCGGCCGCGGATGCCATCGTGGTTGGGACCGGGACGGTACTCACCGACGACCCGACGTTGACCGCCCGGTTGGCCGACGGCGGGCTCGCGGACCGCCAGCCGCTGCGGGTCGTTGTGGGAAGACGCGAAATTCCTACGGAAGCAAAGGTTCTCAACGATGACTCGCGCACCATGGTGATCCGCACCCGCGATCCTGCCGAAGTGCTCAAGGCGCTGTCCGATCGCACTGACGTCCTCGTCGAGGGCGGGCCCACGCTTGCCGGAGCGTTCCTGCGGGCGGGGGTGATCGATCGCATCTTGGCCTACGTTGCGCCGATCCTGCTGGGCGGACCGATCACCGCCGTTGACGACGTCGGGGTCCCAACCATCGCCCGGGCGCTGCGCTGGCGCTACGACGGCATCGAACGGGTCGGCCCGGATCTGCTGCTCAGCCTGGTACCCCGTGAGCCTGCGACCGGGTCGATCAAGGGCGACCGTGCAGGCCCGGGATCAGCATCGGAACGCGGCGACGGTAGTCGTGGTACTGCTCCCCGAACGCGCGGATAAGGTCGCGCTCCTCGAATCGAACCGCGAGCAGGATGTATCCGGTCGTCATCGCCGCAAAGAGCAAGTGCCCCAACGTCATTCTCGGCGTGGCCCAGAACGCCATCAGAAAACCGAAGTAGATCGGGTGCCGAACCGCCCGGTAGAAAAACGGTGTCGCGAACTTGTGTTCGACAAGCTGCCGCCCCCGCAGCCGGGCGAAAACCTGACGCAGGCCGAACAAATCGGAGTGATCGATGAGGAAGGTGCTCAGCAGGACGATCGCCCAGCCGACTAGACCGAGGGCGGTCAACAGTGCTCGCCAGGGTTGGGCGCTGACCTTCCAAACGTCGTCGGTGATCGGACGCCACACGACGAGGAGAACGACCAAGCAGACGGTGGCGGCAAGGACATACGTCGACCGCTCGGCGCTGGGCGGCACGATGCGGGTCCACCAGCGTTTGAAGGTGGCCCTGGCCATCACGCTGTGCTGGACCGCGAAGAGCGCGAGCAACGCCGCGTCGATGACCACCGCCGCGACGGTGAGAGTGCCGTCGCCGACGCCGCCGCGATCGATGCTCTTACCCACGACATGCACGCTGCCGACCCAGAAATCGGCGTTGATGACGAATCCGATTAGGTAGAGGAAGACGACCTGGAAAAGCAGATACGTGGCGACGCCATAGGCCGCAACCAGGACACCACCGGCAGTACTGCCGGCCGGCCGCGCACGGGTCCCATCGCTGGGCGCCACACCAAGGTTGTGCTCCGCTTTTTCGGCGAAATACAGCGTCTCAGCGAAAACGGCACCTAGACGCGAGGCGCGACCGGCTGCTCCTCGTGCAGTTGCGGCTCCTCGGCATGGGTGCGACGGCTGCTGATCAGCAGCCCCAACAGTGCACCCACCACGCAGACGACGGCCGTAACCGTGAAGATGCCGCCATACATTTGGGCAAACGCGCGCCGGTAGAGGTCTCCCTGCGCGAGGATCCGTTCCGCCAGGCTCGCGTCGGCCGGCACTTGCGCTGAGAGCTTCGAAACGATGTGCGGCAGTTGATAGAAACCCCATGCGCTCAGCGCGGCCACCCCGATCAGCATGCCCGTCATCCGGGCCACCACCACCGCCGCGGAGGCGATGCCGTGCTGCGCCGACGGCACCACCCGCAAGCTGGCGGACGTCAGCGGCCCGATCACCAGACCCAGCCCCAGGCCGGCGACCACCAAGTCGGTGTCCAGTGCGGGCAGTGACAACAGCCCAAAGATGTTGTGCCGCTGGCTCAGTAGGTCGACCGACCACTTCGAGATCAGCCAGTAGCCGCCGGCCGCGATCAACAGCCCGACGAAGGCCATGGCCCGGTCGCCGACCTTGGTCGCGATCCAGCCGCCCAGCAGCGCCCCGATCGGCAGCGCGATCAGGAAACGCAGCAGCAGGATGGCGGCCTGATCTTGCTGCTTGCCCAGCACGCCCTGGGCGAACAGCTCGACGTCGACCAGCGTCACCATCAGCGCCGCACCAGCGCACAGCGACGCGCCGAGCGCGGACAGGAACGGCCCGAAGTGCACCCCGGTGGGCTCGATCAGCTTGGTGCGCGCAAACCGCTCCCACAGCGCGAAAACCACCGCCGCGCCCACCGCCGCATAGACCAGCGGTGGCCCGTAGCTAGGCAGCACCTGCTGACCGTTGGGCGCCGGGTTATAAAGTCCAATTACTGCCAGGCCCAATGTAATCGCGAGCAGTAGTCCACCGACGACGTCGACCTTTTCCGGGTCGGCGCTGCGGTCTCGCGACGGCAAGCTGAATTGGATCATCACCATCGCGGCCAGCGCCAGCGGAACGTTGATCCAGAACACGTCCTGCCAGCGACTCGTCAGCCAGACGATGAAGATCCCGTAGAGCGGGCCGAGCACGCTGCCCAGCTCCTGCGCGGCACCGATGCCGCCGAGGACCCCAGCGCGGTTGCGCTGGGCCCACAAATCGGCACCGAGGGCCAGCGTCACCGGCAGCAGTGCACCGCTGGCCACGCCTTGAATGGTGCGGCCGACGACCAGCACATGCAGATCGGTCGATAACGCGGTGACTATCGAGCCAACGATGAACGCGGCCAGGCTGGCCTGAAGCAGCCGTTTGCGGCCGAATCGATCCGAGGCACGGCCCAGCAGCGGCATCGCGGCGATGTAGCCCAACAGGTACCAGGTGACGATCGGCGTGATGCGTTGCAGCTGATTGATCGGGACGCCGATGGTGTTGATGATGTCGCGCATGATGGTGACCACGACATACGTGTCGAGGGCACCGAGGAGTACGGCGAGGCTGCCGGCGCCGATGGCGACTCCGCGGCCGGCATGTGGCGCCGTCATCCGGCTACCGGCGGCTTGGTGACCTGGACCGGGGCGTTCCAGTTCGACAGCGTCATCTGGACGGAGTTGCCCGCGCTCTGGTCCAGCTTGGCCTGCGCCAACTGGTGATCACCGGATTCCTGGATCCAGACCGTCGCCGGCAGCGGCTGGGTGGCCTTCAGTTGCGGCGCAAGCCCATTCACCGCGTCCGCCGAGGCCGTTCCGGTGATCTTGACCGTGCTCTGCCCGCCGATGGTTTCGCGTGATTCGGCCTTGGGGTTGCTGATATTGGCCAACACGTTGGCCAAACCGGTGTTCGGGTTGAGGATCTCAGACGGGTCGTAGATAGCGGCCGCGGGGCCGAAGCTTTCCCAATGGCCCGGGGTGAGCGCCGCGTATAGGGTTCCGTCGTCGACCACGAACTGAGTATCGACACTCGAGCCCATGACCGTGAGGTCGGCGTCGCCCTTGGCGGCGGTGGGTGACGTGGTCAGGTCACCGGTCAGCGTCTTGACCGGCAGTCCCTTGATCGTGCCGCTCACCGACAGCGCCAAGTGCACGCTCTTGACGTTTGTGGTGGTCTCGCTTGACTCCTTGAGCAGCGTGGCCGCATCCGGCAGCGGCGCGGTGGACTGCTTCGACGAGCAGCCGCCGACCAGAGCGGCGGCGATAGTGAGGGCGGCTAGGACGGCGAGGATTGGGCCTGTTGGGCGCAGCGTCGGCATAGGTGCATCGTAGAGGGTGCCGTTCACCCGATGGCGAACCCCGAGGTGACGGCAGTGACGGCCACGTAGCGCGCGGACCGCCAGACTCACTAGCCTGAGGCGGTGTTCACCGGAATCGTCGAGGAATTGGGCGAGGTTGTCGGCAAGGACGACCTGGGCGATTCCGCGCGCTTTACCATCCGTGGTCCCGTCGTTACCGCCGATGCCGGTCACGGCGACTCGATCGCCGTCAACGGCGTGTGCCTCACGGTGGTTGAGGTGCTGCCGGAGGGCCAGTTCACCGCCGACGTGATGGGCGAGACTTTGAAGCGGTCCAGCTTGGGCCGGCTGACCGCCGGCAGCCCGGTCAACCTCGAGCGCGCCGCCGCCCTGAACAGTCGGCTTGGTGGGCACATCGTGCAAGGACACGTGGATGGCACCGGGCAGATCCAGGTTCGTACGCCCGCGGAGCACTGGGAGGTGGTCCGGATCGGGCTGCCCGTTGAGCTGGCCCGCTACGTGGTCGAAAAAGGCTCGATCACCGTCGACGGTATTTCGCTCACCGTCTCCGGACTCGGCGACGACTGGTTTGAGGTCTCACTGATCCCCACCACCCGGGAGCTGACCACGCTGGGCCACACAGCGCCCGGGACACCGGTGAACCTCGAAGTCGACGTGATCGCGAAGTATGTCGAGCGGCTGCTGGGTGCGCCGTCAGGCCGATAAGGACAACGCCCGCTCCGCCAATCGGCGAAGCGGGCGTCCTGTGACTAGTTTTTACAGCGGAATCCAGACTCCGAAGAAGTTGAAGCCCCATTGGTTGAACTGCGGATTCCAGAAGGGGTTCTCCTGATAGCCCCAGTAGTTGATCGGGCCGTAGTTCCACGGTCCACCGGGCGGGGGAAGTGGTCTGTCCCATGCCGGCCGCGGTGGCGCGCCTGGACCCCAGGGTGCGGGTCCGTCTCCCCAGGGGGCCCCGTGGAAGTAGCCGCGCTGGTCATCCCCATGCCATGGGCCGGGCCCTCCTGGTCCGCCCGGTCCGTGGGGTCCGGGGCCACCAGGCCCACCGGGCCCTCCTGGTCCGCCGGGTCCGTGGGGTCCGGGTCCGCCGGGGCCACCTGGTCCGCCGGGTCCGTGGTCGCCCGGTGCGCCTGGGCCGCCCGGCCCGGGTCCACCTGGACCGCCGGGACCACCCGGACCACCGGGTCCTCCTGGTCCGCCCGGTCCGTGGCCTCCTCCACCCGGCTCGTGGGGTGCAGGTCCGGCGTGGCTAGCCGCGGGCGGCGCGCCGTGGGCGCCGCCGGCACCGGGCGGCGGTCCAGGAGCGGCGCTGGCAGCACCGGTACCCGCACCCAACGCGGCAGCTCCGAGGGCGCCGGTGATGGTAGCCCCCGCCATCAGTTGCTTCAGTTTCATTGTCCTTCACCTGTCTACTCGGGTATTCAGCGGACATTTGCCCCCCGACGCACCGAACGCTAGATAGCGTGCCTATGAATCAGCTAGGAGGGGCCTCTGAAGATCTTTTGCGCATTTGCGCGCAGTGAGTTGCCGGCGCTTCGGCTGATGAACGGTCCCGGTCAGCGAGCCGTGGCAATAACCGGGACGACATGGTGGTTCATACTGGACGCAACACTTGAGCGCTTCAGGTGGGTTCTTCTGACGAGGTGGCAGCGATGACGAGGTTGGACTCCGTCGAACGTGCGGTCGCCGACATCGCCGCTGGCAGGGCTGTCGTCGTCATCGACGACGAGGATCGGGAGAACGAGGGCGACCTCATCTTCGCCGCCGAGAAGGCCACCTCGGAGCTGGTGGCGTTCATGGTGCGCTACACCTCGGGATACCTGTGCGTGCCGTTGGACGGTGCGGTCTGCGACCGGCTGGGCCTGTTGCCGATGTACGCGGTCAACCAGGACAAGCACGGCACCGCATACACTGTTACCGTCGATGCGAAAAATGGTGTAGGGACCGGTATTTCAGCTTCCGACCGGGCTACAACCATGCGGTTGCTGGCCGATCCGGGCAGCGTTGCCGACGATTTCACCCGGCCCGGGCACGTGGTTCCGTTGCGCGCCAAGGACGGTGGCGTATTGCGGCGCCCTGGCCACACCGAAGCCGCCGTCGACCTGGCCCGGATGGCGGGATTGTCGCCAGCAGGTGCAATCTGCGAAATCGTCAGCCAAAAGGACGAAGGCGCGATGGCGCAGACCGACGAACTGCGGGTCTTCGCCGACGAGCACGATCTGGCGCTGATCGCTATCGCCGACTTAATCGAGTATCGCCGCAAGCACGAGAAGCACATCCAGCGGATCGCCGAAGCCAGGATCCCCACCCGGCACGGCGAATTTCGCGCCGTCGGCTACACCAGCATCTACGAGGACGTCGAGCATGTAGCCCTGGTCCGCGGTGAGATCGCCGGGCCGAACTACGACGGCGACGATGTGCTGGTCCGGGTGCACTCGGAGTGCCTGACCGGCGACGTGTTCGGTTCACGCCGGTGCGACTGTGGGCCGCAGCTGGACGCCGCGATGGCCATGATCGCGCGGGAAGGCCGCGGCGTGGTGCTCTACATGCGCGGCCACGAGGGCCGCGGCATCGGGCTGATGCACAAGCTGCAGGCATATCAGCTGCAGGACGCCGGCGACGACACCGTCGACGCCAACCTCAAGCTCGGATTGCCCGCTGATGCGCGGGATTACGGCACCGGCGCCCAAATCCTGGTCGACCTCGGCGTTCGTTCGATGCGGCTGCTGACCAACAATCCCGCCAAACGGGTCGGGTTGGACGGGTATGGATTGCACATCATCGAGCGGGTGCCGCTGCCGGTACGGGCCAATGCGGAGAACATCCGGTATCTGCTCACCAAACGTGACCGGATGGGCCACGACTTGATCGGGCTCGACGACTACGACGAATCCGTCCATCTGCATGGCGAATTCGGGGGTGCACTGTGACCGCCGGTGACGATGCAGAGCGTAGCGATGCTGAGGAGCGGCGCATATGACCGCCGGTGACGATGCAGAGCGTAGCGATGCTGAGGTGGGGGCACCTCCCGCTTGCGGGGGACGGCGCATATGAGCGGTGCCGGTGTACCCGACATCGCGGCGTTGGACGCCTCCGCACTCAAGCTGGCGATCGTGGCAAGCACTTGGCACAAGCAGATCTGCGATGCGTTGCTGGCCGGCTCCTGCAGAATCGCCCACGAATGGGGTGTCAAGAATCCGACGGTGGTGCGGGTTCGCGGCGCGATCGAAATTCCGGTCGTCGCACAGGCCGTCGCCCGTAACCACGACGCCGTCGTCGCGCTGGGTGTGGTGATCCGCGGGGAGACACCGCATTTCGACTATGTCTGCGACGCGGTAACCCAGGGACTGACCCGGGTCTCGCTGGACGAATCCACGCCGGTGGCCAACGGAGTGCTGACCACCAACAACGAAGAGCAGGCCCTCGACCGTGCGGGGCTGCCGGAGTCCGCTGAAGACCATGGCGCCCAGGCGACGGCTGCGGCGCTGAGCACCGCGCTGACCCTGCGCGATCTGCGCGGAAAGCCGTGATCGTCAAGCCGGACCGGGACTGCTGGGATGCGCAAATCCGTCCTCGTCTGACGCCGTATTGCGCCTACGTCGCGGCATTCGTGATCGCTGCGGCCCACATCGTGGTGGGACTGCTGCTCAAGATCAAGTCCAGCGGCGTGGTCTTCCAGACCGCCGATCAGGTGGCGATCGCCGGGCTGGGGCTCGTCATTGCCGGGCTGGTGCTGCTGTTCGCCCGGCCACGGCTGCGGGTCGGGGCTGCCGGGCTGTCGGTGCGAAACTTGCTCGGCGATCGCCTGGTGCCGTGGTCGGACGTGGTCGGTGTGTCGTTTCCCGCCGGGGCACGCTGGGCGCGCATCGATCTGCCCGACGACGAGTACATCCCGCTGATGGCGATCCAGGCTGTCGACAAGGACCGCGCCGTCGAAGCCATGGACGCCGTACGGACACTGCTGGCCCGCTACCGGCCGGACCTGGGTGCAGGCTGATCAACCTACGATCGCCCGATGGCACGTCTTGGGCGGTTGTAGCTGAGTCTGCGCATTGAGGCCGCGGCGTTGACGGCCGCCGGGGATTTCCCGGGCGGCCGAGCGGGTTTGGGAATGCTATGCGGCAATGGCCGCGAGCATGCCGAAAGCAAACGCGATGGTGTTCATGCTGCCACCTCGACTGTGCGGACACGGGTCGTTCACTACCCGACCACTGCTCGACTTGTTCACGCCACCAGTCGGGCCCCGGTCCGTGATGCACCAAGCAACCGGGGCCGGCGTACCTTCGGCGGGGCTAGGAGGAATCCGAACCGGGCCGGAACTCTCCGATCCGGCGAGCCCCAGCTGTTTACGCGACTACTAGCCTAGAAACCGTGCCTGATCCCGCGACTTACCGCCCCGCGCCCGGGTCCATCCCGGTCGAGCCCGGCGTATACCGATTCCGGGACCAGCACGGACGGGTGATCTACGTCGGCAAGGCCAAGAGCCTGCGCAGCCGGCTGACGTCTTACTTCGCCGACGTCGCGAGCCTGCACCCGCGGACTCGGCAGATGGTGACCACCGCCGCCAAGGTCGAGTGGACGGTGGTCAATACCGAGGTCGAGGCGCTGCAGCTGGAATACAACTGGATCAAGGAGTTCGACCCGCGGTTCAACGTCCGCTACCGCGACGACAAGTCCTATCCGGTGCTGGCCGTCACCCTCAACGAGGAATTCCCGCGGTTGATGGTCTATCGCGGCCCGCGCCGAAAAGGCGTGCGCTATTTCGGGCCGTACTCGCATGCCTGGGCTATCCGGGAGACTTTGGATCTGCTCACCCGCGTCTTCCCCGCGCGCACCTGTTCGACCGGAGTATTCAAGCGGCACAAGCAAATCGACCGACCGTGCCTGCTTGGCTATATCGACAAGTGCTCGGCGCCGTGTATCGGGCGGGTCAGCGCCGAGCAGCATCGCCAGATCGTGCTGGACTTCTGCGACTTTCTGTCGGGCAAAACCGACCGCTACGCCCGCAGCCTGGAACAGCAGATGAATGCCGCAGCCGAGCAACTCGATTTCGAACGGGCGGCGCGGCTACGTGACGATCTCTCGGCATTGAAGCGGGCGCTGGAGAAGCAGGCCGTGGTGCTCGGCGACGGCACCGATGCCGACGTGGTGGCGTTCGCCGATGACGAGCTGGAAGCCGCGGTCCAGGTATTCCATGTTCGCGGCGGCCGGGTCCGCGGCCAACGCGGCTGGATCGTCGAAAAACCAGGCGATCCAGGCGATTCCGACGAGGCGCGGTTGGTCGAGCAGTTCTTGACTCAGTTCTACGCCGATCAGGCCGAACTCGAGGGCGCCGCAGACGAATCCGCCAACCCGGTGCCGCGCGAAGTCTTGGTGCCCTGCCTGCCGCCCAATGCCGACGAGTTGACCACCTGGCTGTCGGGTCTGCGGGGTTCGCGGGTGACGCTGCGGGTGCCGCGCCGCGGCGACAAGCGGGCATTGGCCGAAACTGTGCAGCGGAACGCCAAAGAGGCACTGCAGCAGCACAAACTCAAGCGTGCCGGTGACTTCACCGCCAGATCTGCTGCGCTGCAGAATATTCAGGAAGCGCTGGGTCTGGCCGACGCGCCGTTGCGAATCGAATGCGTGGATATCAGCCACGTCCAGGGCACCGACGTGGTGGGTTCGCTGGTGGTGTTCGAGGACGGGCTGCCGCGCAAGTCCGATTACCGCCACTTCGCGATCCGGGAAGCCGCCGGCCGCGGCCACTCAGACGACGTGGCGTCGATCGCCGAGGTGACTCGGCGTCGGTTCATGCGGCACCTGCAAGACCAAGAGGATCCGAAAGTCTTGTCACCCGAAGGAAAGTCGCGTCGGTTCGCCTATCCGCCCAACCTGTATGTCGTTGACGGCGGCGCTCCGCAGGTCAACGCCGCCAACGCAGTCCTCGACGAGCTGGGAATCACCGACGTCGCGGTGATCGGCCTGGCCAAGCGGTTGGAGGAAGTGTGGGTGCCGTCCGAGCCCGACCCGATCATTCTGCCGCGCAACAGCGAGGGTCTGTACTTGCTGCAGCGAGTACGCGACGAGGCACACCGCTTTGCCATCAACTACCACCGCAGCAAGCGGTCCAAGCGGATGACCTCCTCGGCGCTGGATGCGGTGCCCGGCTTGGGCGAGCATCGCCGCAAGGCGCTGGTGGCCCATTTCGGGTCGTTGGCCCGCCTCAAGGAGGCCACGGTCGATGAGATCACTGCTGTCCCGGGCATCGGGGTTGCGACGGCGACCGCGGTGCTCGACGCGCTGCGAGGTGGCGCCGCCGGATCGAACGTGGCGGCCGAGGACAGGGTCGCCGAACAGGCATCGGGATGACGGGACAGGGGATGGACGGGGCCGCGGGCCAGGCCGATAACCACGGTGGCGCAACGGAATCCGGCATCGACGTGGTGCTGGTCACCGGTTTGTCCGGCGCGGGGCGCGGCACCGCGGCCAAGGTCCTCGAGGACCTCGGCTGGTATGTGGCCGACAATCTGCCGCCGCAGTTGATCACCCGGATGGTGGACTTCGGGCTGGCCGCGGGATCCCGGATCACCCAGCTGGCCGTGGTGATGGACGTGCGCTCCCGCGGGTTCACCGGTGACCTGGACTGGGTGCGCAACGACCTGGCCACCCGCGATATCACCCCGCGTGTGTTATTCATGGAGGCCTCCGACGACATGCTGGTGCGCCGCTACGAGCAGAATCGCCGCAGCCATCCGCTACAGGGAGAGCAGACATTGGCCGAAGGCATCGCCGCTGAGCGCGACATGCTGGCTCCGGTTCGCGCGACTGCCGATCTGATCATCGACACCTCGACATTGTCGGTGCGCGAGCTGCGGGAAAGCATCGAACGGGCCTTCGGCGGCGAGACGGTCGCGAGCACCAGCGTCACCGTGGAGTCCTTCGGCTTCAAGTACGGTCTGCCGATGGACGCCGACATGGTGATGGACGTACGATTCCTGCCCAATCCGCACTGGATCGACGAGTTGCGTCCACACACAGGCCAACATCCGGCTGTTCGCGACTACGTGCTCGGCCAGACTGGCGCGGCGGAGTTCCTGGAGACCTACCATCGATTGCTGACCCTGGTAGTCGACGGCTATCGCAGGGAGGGGAAGCGCTACATGACCGTCGCGATCGGCTGTACCGGAGGCAAGCACCGAAGCGTCGCCATCGCCGAAGCATTGGCGCGGCTGCTGGAGCCGAACACGCAGTTGTCGGTGCGGGTACTGCACCGGGATCTGGGTCGCGAATGACCCTTGAAAAAAACCGCAGCATTGTCGCATTGGGCGGCGGACACGGTTTGTATGCGACGCTGTCGGCGGCCCGCCGACTCACCCCGCACGTCACCGCGGTCGTCACCGTCGCAGACGACGGCGGCTCGTCGGGCCGGTTGCGCAGCGAACTCGATGTGGTGCCACCGGGTGATCTGCGAATGGCGTTGGCGGCGTTGGCATCCGACAGTCCGCACGGCCGACTGTGGGCGACGATCTTGCAGCACCGGTTCGGCGGCAGCGGCGCGCTGGCCGGACACCCCATCGGCAACTTGTTGCTCGCCGGCCTCAACGAATTGCTGACCGACCCGGTCGCCGCGCTCGACGAACTCGGCCGCGTGCTCGGCGTGCGGGGCCGGGTGCTACCGATGTGCCCGATCGCGTTGCAGATCGAGGCTGACGTTTCCGGCCTGGAGGCCGACCCGCGGATGTTCCGCTTGATTCGCGGGCAGGTGGCGATCGCCACCACGCCGGGAAAGGTTCGCCGCGTCCGGCTGCTGCCCGGCGATCCGCCGGCCACCCGGCAGGCCGTCGACGCGATCATGTCCGCCGATTTGGTGGTGCTCGGACCCGGATCGTGGTTCACCAGCGTGATCCCGCATGTACTGGTACCCGGGCTGGCCGCGGCACTGCAGGCGACCACGGCCCGCCGGGCGCTGGTGCTCAACTTGGTGGCCGAGCCGGGGGAGACGACCGGCTTCTCCGCAGAGCGTCATCTGCACGTGCTCGCCCAGCACGCCCCGGGCTTCACCGTCCACGACGTCATCATCGACGCCGAGAGGGTGCCCAGTGAGCGTGAGCGCGAGCAGCTGCGACGCACCGCAACTGTGCTTGATGCCCAGGTTCAGTTCGCGGACGTGGCCCGGCCTGGTAGACCTTTACATGACCCGGGCAAGTTGGCCGCGGCGCTGGATGGGGTGGGTGTGCGCGACACCGGCTCGCCGCCGCCTTCGGCGACGGACACCGATGCGATGCCGATCGAGAAGGAACGTCAGCAGACCGGCGCTGATGGACCGGGTCGTAACGGACCGAGGGGTGACGACGCGTGGCGATGACGGCCGAAGTCAAAGACGAGTTGAGCCGGCTTGTGGTGAGTGCGGTGAGCGCGAGGCGCGCCGAAGTGACCTCGCTGCTGCGATTCGCCGGAGGACTCCACATCGTGGGCGGCCGCGTGGTCGTCGAAGCCGAGGTGGATTTGGGCATCATCGCGCGACGGCTGCGCAAGGACATCTTCGACCTGTATGGCTACAACGCCGTCGTGCATGTGTTGTCGGCCAGCGGAATCCGCAAGGCAACTCGCTATGTGTTGCGGGTCGCCAACGACGGTGAGGCGCTGGCTCGCCAGACCGGCCTGCTCGACTTGCGCGGACGTCCGGTGCGGGGGTTGCCCGCCCAGGTCGTCGGCGGCAGCATCGCCGACGCTGAAGCTGCTTGGCGGGGCGCCTTCCTGGCTCACGGGTCGCTGACCGAGCCCGGGCGCTCGTCGGCGCTGGAGGTCAGCTGTCCCGGTCCGGAGGCGGCGCTGGCCTTGGTAGGGGCGGCGCGCCGGCTCGGGATCAGCGCAAAAGCACGCGAGGTGCGCGGCGCCGACCGGGTGGTGGTGCGCGACGGTGAGGCGATCGGGGCATTGCTGACCCGGATGGGCGCCCAGGACACCCGGCTGGTCTGGGAGGAGCGGCGGATGCGCCGCGAGGTCCGGGCAACGGCCAACCGGCTGGCGAATTTCGACGACGCCAACCTGCGGCGCTCGGCTCGCGCCGCGGTGGCGGCGGCCGCCCGCGTCGAGCGTGCGCTGGAGATCCTCGGTGACGGCGTGCCCGACCATCTTGCCGCGGCCGGCAAGTTGCGCATCGAACACCGGCAGGCCTCCTTGGAGGAGTTGGGCCGGCTGGCCGATCCGCCGATGACGAAAGATGCTGTGGCCGGGCGTATTCGGCGATTGCTCTCGATGGCCGACCGCAAGGCGAAAGTCGACGGCATTCCGGACACCGAATCGGCAGTAACCCCGGACCTGTTGGAAGACGCCTAGGCTTCGTAGTCCACACCGGTCTAAGTGTGTCCCCTTCGTTAGCTTCGGATGCTAATGATGGAGGGGATGGAGGGGAAGACACTTGGGCGGCATCGCCATGATTAATAGCGTGGTCTGTGGACATCGAAAGTGGTGCTTCTGCTCGCCGTCCACGCAGAGGTAGTAAGCACGCGAATCGTTGGCATCCCGCACGTAGTTAATCCCCGCGATGTCAGGGCAGGTGATGTCACCTTCCTGGGGAATGTGCGGCGGCTGCGCGTGCGCAACACCCGGACTTACAACGGTTACCCACCCGAAGCCAACAACAGCGGCCACCTGTTTAATCTTGGCGGACACGAACATTCCTAATCTTCGATGCCAGCACGGGTGTCTGGGCAAGGGCCTTTTGGCCCGGCGTGATCGCCTAACGTCACCTGTGATGCACCGAGGCACGGAGAAAACAAAAGCTTGGGGTTTCGGCCAGTTTGCAAGATCGACACGATGATCTCGTAAAGCCGATACATTATCTTCGCCAGCTGGTTTCACACCCGGAGCGAGGCCATCATGGGATTCACCACGCCGGAGCTTCCCGACGTCGATCACGATGCCTGGCCCACCCTGCCGGCGGCGTCAAGGCTGCAAGTGGTGACCCGCCACTGGGTGGAGAACGGCTTCGGTACCCCGTCTGCGATCTATCTGCTTTACGGACTCAAGATGGCGGCCTACGTCGCAGGCGCTGCGGCGGTCATCTCGCTGACTCCGGGTCTGGGCGGGCTCGGTCACATCGCCGTGTGGTGGACACAACCGATCGTGTATCAAAAGGTCGTCATCTTCACCCTGCTGTTCGAGGTCCTGGGATTGGGCTGCGGGTCCGGCCCGCTCACCGCGCGATTCTGGCCGCCGATCGGCGGTTTCCTGTATTGGTTGCGGCCCAAGACGATTCGCCTTCCACCGTGGCCTGACGAGGTTCCGTTCACCAGAGGCGACACCCGCTCTATTGTCGACGTCGCCCTCTATGCCATCGTGCTGGCTTCCGGCGTCTGGGCGCTGCTGTCGTCCGGCCGTGGCGGGTCGGTCACCGCAAGTGGTGACGTTGGTCTGATCGATCCCATTCTGGTGGTGCCGACGATCGTCGCGCTGGCACTGCTGGGTCTGCGCGACAAGACCATCTTCCTGGCCGCCCGCGGCGAGCACTACTGGCTGAAACTCTTGGTATTCCTGTTCCCGTTCACCGACCAGATCGCGGCCTTCAAGATCATCATGCTCGGGCTGTGGTGGGGAGCGGCGACGTCAAAGCTCAACCACCATTTTCCCTACGTCGTCGCGGTGATGATGAGCAACAACGCGCTGCTGCGCGGCAAGTCATTCAACTGGTTCAAGCGTGGGCTCTACCGCGACCCGGTCAACGACCTGCGGCCCTCGTGGATACCGAAAATCATGGCCCACGTCGGCGGGACCACCGCGGAATTCATTGTGCCGGCGGTGCTGGTCTTCTTCGCCGATAGTCATCCGTGGCGATGGCTATTGATCGGGTTCATGGTGATCTTCCACCTCAACATCATTTCCAACCTCCCGATGGGAGTCCCGTTGGAGTGGAACGTGTTCTTCATCTTCTCGCTCTTCTACCTGTTCGGGCACTACAGCAGCATTACCATCTTTGACCTCAATTCACCGCTGCTGCTGGCCTTCCTGCTGGTGGCGCTTGTCGTCGTTCCGATAGTGGGAAATATGTTCCCGCAACAGATTTCGTTTCTGCCCGCGATGCGTTACTACGCCGGCAACTGGGCGTCCAGTGTTTGGTGCTTCCGCGCAGGCGCCGAGGAGAAGCTCGACGCCGAAGTCATCAAAAGCTCGGCGCTGACCGCCAAACAACTGGCCAGGCTCTACGGCCCAGCGACTGCCGAGATCATGAGCGACAAGGTTCGAGCGTTCCGGTCCATGCATGTTCACGGCCGCGCGCTCAACGGACTGCTACCTCGCGCGCTGGAGAACGAGGCGGATTACACGCTGCGTGAGGGCGAAACCGTCGCCGGACCGCTCATCGGCTGGAACTTCGGCGAAGGCCACCTGCACAACGAGCAGCTCCTGGACGCGGTGCAGCGGCGCTGCAACTTCGACGAGGGTGACGTCCGGGTGATCATCCTAGAAGGCCAGCCGATTCATATACAGAAGCAGTGGTATCGGATCGTCGACGCCAAGACCGGCCTGATCGAGGAAGGGTACGTCACGGTCAAGGACATGCTGGCCCGCCAGCCGTGGCCGGAGCCCGATGACGAGTTCCCGGTCCACCTGAAAGCGGACCGAACCGATCGCGTGACCTAAACCACCGGATTCGCGGTGCATTCCCGCAGCTACTAGGCTGGCAGCGAGCAATTCGTCAGCGACGAAGGAGAGAAAAGTGACGGTCCGGGTAGGCATCAACGGCTTCGGTCGAATCGGACGCAACTTCTACCGGGCCCTGCTGGCGCAGCAAGCCGAGGGCGCCAGCACCGACGTCGAGGTGGTCGCCGTCAACGACATCACCGACAACGCGACGCTGGCGCACCTGCTCAAATTCGACTCAATCCTGGGCCGGCTGCCCTACGACGTCGGCCTGGAAGGCGAGGACACCATCGTCGTCGGTAACACCAAGATCAAGGCGCTCGAGGTTAAGGACGGCCCGGCGGCAATACCGTGGAGCGACCTCGGCGTCGACGTCGTCGTCGAATCTACGGGCCGCTTCAACGACGCCGCCAAGGCCAAAGGCCACCTGCAGGCCGGCGCCAAGAAAGTGATCATCTCAGCGCCCGCCACCGACCCCGACCTCACTGTCGTGCTCGGCGTCAACGACGATAAGTACGACGGCAGCCAGAACATCATCTCCAATGCGTCGTGTACGACGAACTGCCTTGCGCCGCTAGCCAAAGTGCTGCACGACGAGTTCGGCATCGTCAAGGGTCTGATGACCACCATCCACGCTTACACCCAAGACCAG
>NZ_DASPSP010000134.1:0-14221 GCF_035623875.1 Mycobacterium sp.
GGCGACGGCAGTTGCGGAATGCAGTACCGATAGGTATACAGTATGGATACAAACTTCGCCGAAGTTGCCGGCTGAAATCAGGGAGGACGGTCGATGAGCACCGCCGACGACGTCGTCGCCGACCGCACTCAGGACGAGGCAGTGATCTACGAGGTGACCGCCAGCGGTGTCGCCGTCCTGACGTTGAACCGGCCGGATCGACTCAACACCTGGGGCGGTGACATCGCCACCGCGTTCTACGCAGGATTGGACCGCGCCGAGGAGGACCCGGCCGTCCGGGTGATTGTGCTAACCGGTCGTGGTAAGGCGTTCTGTGCCGGCGCTCAGCTGGGTGCAATGGGCAGCTCAATAGGCAATGTCGCTCAGGCGATCGAGAAGACCGACGAAGGCAAGCTGGCCAGCCTCGTCGGGGACCGGCAACCCTACTACCTGACAACGCTGTGCAAGCCGGTCATCGCGGCCATCAACGGATCCTGTGTCGGTATCGGGCTGACCCAGGCGCTGATGTGCGACGTCCGGTTCGCCGCCGCCGGAGCCAAGTTCGCGGCGTCATTCGCGCGCCGCGGCCTTATCGCGGAATATGGCGTCTCCTGGATACTTCCGCGACTGACGGGGTGGGGCGTCGCACTCGATCTGTTGTTGAGCGGCCGGACCTTCCTTGCCGACGAGGCGGCAGACTTGGGACTGGTCAAAGAAGTGGTCCCGCCCGAACAGTTGATGAAGCGCGTCATGGACTACGCCGAAGACATCGCTCAAAACTGCTCGCCGGCATCCATGGCCATCATCAAGCGACAGACCTACGGTGATGCCATGCGCGAGGTGGTGCACGCGAGTTCGCGTGCCGAAGCCCTACTGCACGAGTCGCTGCAACGACCCGACGTTATCGAAGGGATCACCAGCTTCCTCGACAAGCGAGCGCCGAGTTTTCTTGGGCTGAGCGGTTCGACAACTTCGACAGCGGCCACGAACGACTCTTGCGGTAGCGGAAAGGACGATCATGGGGAACTTGGGCTATAAACCGATCGACGTCGACAATCACTACTACGAACCGCTGGACGCCTTCACCCGGCATCTGGACAAGAAGTTCCGCCGACGTGGCGTGCAGATTTTCAGCGACGGCAAGCACACCCAGGCGATCATCGGGGACCGGGTCAACCGTTTCATCCCCAACCCGACGTTCGACCCGATCATCGTGCCCGGGTGCCTGGATTTGTTGTTCCGCGGCGAGATTCCGGACGGTGTCGACCCCGCATCGCTGATGAAGGTCGACCGGCTCGAGGCGCACCCCGAATACCAGAACCGCGACGCCCGCATCACGGTGATGGACACCCAGGGCATCGAGACGGTATTCATGTTGCCGACGTTCGCATGTGGCGTCGAAGAAGCGCTCAAGCACGATGTCGAGGCGACGATGGCGTCGCTGCATGCGTTCAACCTGTGGCTGGATGAGGACTGGGGCTTCGACCGGCCCGACCACCGCATCATCGCAGCGCCCATCATTTCGCTGGCCGATCCCGCTAAGGCCCTCGAAGAGCTGGAATTCGTGTTGGGACGCGGCGCGAAGCTGGTACTGGTGCGGCCCGCCCCGGTGCCCGGTGTGGTCAAGCCGCGGTCGTTGGGCGACCTACTCCACGATCCGGTATGGGCCACGTTGGCCGAGGCGGGGGTTCCCGTCGGCTTCCACCTGAGTGACAGCGGCTACCTGCAGATAACCGGAATGTGGGGCGGCAAGTCGACGTTCGAGGCGTTCGGCGGCTCAAACCCGTTGGACCAGATACTTGTTGACGACCGCGCGATTCACGACACGATGGCCTCGATGATCGCCCACGGCGTGTTCACCCGTCACCCGCAACTTAAGGCGGTCAGTATCGAGAATGGCTCATACTTCGTGCACCGGCTGATCAAGCGCCTGAAGAAGGTGGCCAACAATCATCCGAGCCTGTTCCCCGAGGATCCGGTGGAGCAGCTGCGTAATAACGTCTGGATCGCGCCCTACTACGAGGACGACCTGCCGGAGTTGGCTTCGGTCATCGGGGTCGACAAGATTCTGTTCGGCTCGGACTGGCCGCACGGCGAAGGCTTGGAGAACCCCGTGTCGTTCACCGAGGAGTTGGTCGGCTTCAGCGATGCCGACATCCGGAAGGTGATGCGTGATAACGCATTGGATCTGCTGGACGCCAAGGTCGGATCAGTCGCTTGAACGCGTCAGGCCACGCACACCCATGAGCGAGTGGACCATAGGGGCGGTCCTGGACGCGATCGCCGAGGTCATCCCGGACCGGCCGATCACCGTATCCGGTGATCGCCGCAGCACCTTCGCCGAAACGGCGGACCGCACCCGTCGGCTGGCCAACTTCCTCGCCGCAACGGGCCTCGGTGCCCACCGGGAACGGGCCAGTCTGCAGAACTGGGAATGCGGGCAGGATCGTGTTGCGCTTGTCATGCACAACGATCTGTATCCCGACATGATGGTCGGTTGCCTGAAGGCCCGCACCGTTCCGGTGAACGTCAACTACAACTACACGCCCCGCGAAGTCTCCGAACTACTCGACTATGTGCGGCCGCGCGCCGTCATCTACCACAAGTCTCTCGGCGCAAAATTCGCCGACGTGTTTCCGCCTGATAGCGCCGATCTGTTGCTGTCGGTGGAAGACGGAAGTGGGGTAGCGGAACTGCCCGGTGCAGTGTCGCTGGACGAAGCGCTGGCGCAAGGAAATACCGACCGCAACGTGAACGCCTCGCCGGATGACCTGCTGATGATCTGTACCGGTGGTACCACCGGCCGACCCAAGGGTGTGCTGTGGCGCCAGTCCGACATCTACGTGTCGTCAATGTTGGGGGCCGATCATGCGTCCGCGCAAGAGATCCATGACAAGGTGCGCCCAGCCGCCGCACCGCCGTGGTTCGCGGTGTCACCGCTGATGCACGCCGCCGGCATGTGGACGGCGTTCGCGGCAATCATGGCCGGTACGGCGGTGGTGCTTTACGACACCAGCCGCAAGCTCGATCCACGATCCGTGTGGGAGACGGCTGAGCGCGAGAAGGTTGGCATGATGACGATGGTCGGGGACGCCTACGCCGCGCCCCTGGTTGACGAGCTGCGGCACGGTCAATACGACTTGTCGTCGCTCAACGCGATCGGAACCGGTGGCGCCGCCACGAATCTGAAATACCAACAGGCGCTACTGGAATTGATACCCCACCTAACCCTCATCAACGGATACGGCTCGTCGGAAACCGGAAACATGGGGTTCGGGCACAGCCACGGTGACACCCGGACCGACACCTTCACACTGCGCGAAGGCGGGCTGGTCCTGTCCGAGGACTACAGCCACTTCCTTCGGCCCGGGGAGCGCGAAATAGGTTGGGCTGCCAGAGAAGGGCGAATCCCGCTCGGATACTTCAATGATCCCGACGCCACCCGGAAGACCTTCCCCGAAGTCGACGGCAAGCGGGTGGTGATCTCCGGCGACCGGGCCAGTCTGGAGGAGGATGGCACATTGCGGCTGTACGGCCGCGATTCGCTGGTGGTCAACACCGGCGGCGAGAAGGTTTTCGTCGAGGAGGTCGAAGAGGTGCTGCGGGCGCATCCGCACGTCGCCGACGCATTAGTGGTAGGCCGCCCCAGTGATCGGTGGGGTGAAGAACTCGTCGCTCTGGTTGAACTGCGCGAGGGAGCCGAAGCCGGCCATGAGCTGCTGCACGCGCTGTGCACATCGCAGTTGGCGCGGTTCAAGGCGCCCAAGGAGTTCATCTTCGTCGAGCAGGTCCATCGCCTGGGCAATGGCAAGGCCGATTACCGGTGGGCGAAAACCCAAGCGACAGAGAAGGCGCCGATGTCGACATGAACGCAAGCCCAGTAAGCCGAGCTATTGACTGCCTGGTCAACGTGCACTTCGGTGAGACCGACAAGCAACCCACGTGGATGCTGAAGGTGCGCGACGACTACTTCAAGGGACCGGAGTCGATGTTCGCGCCGGTCGACTTGACTGAGTTGCTCGACGAAATGGACGAGCAATGTGTGCGTAAGGCCGTTCTGATGGATAACCTCGCGAAGCCGTCAGTAACCGCACGCAAATTCGTCGAAGCCAAGCCGGATCGCTTCGCGCTGGCGATGGGCGGTGTCAACCTGCTGCGGCCGATGCCGTCGCTGCGCGAGCTCAGCGCTGTCGTCAACGACCTTCCGGTCGTGTATGCCGTTGTGGGACCGAGCTTCTGGGGTGATGGTCAGTACCCACCGAGTGACGCCGTCTACTATCCGCTTTACACCAAATGCGCCGAGCTTGGACTACCGCTGTGTATCAACACCGGCCTTCCGGGACCGCCAATCCCCGGCGAGGTGCAGAACCCCATTCACCTCGACCGGGTCTGTGTGCGATTCCCCGAACTCAAGCTGTGCATGATTCACGGCGCGGATCCCTGGTGGGACATCGCAATTCGACTGCTCATCAAATACGCCAACCTGCGACTGATGACGTCGGCGTGGTCGCCGAAGCGGCTGCCGGAAAGCCTGCTGCACTACATGCGGACCCGCGGAACCAACAAGGTGATCTTTGCCTCCGACTGGCCGGTGCTGAAAATGCGCCGCGTCGTCCCGGAGGCTCAGGCTCTAGACCTGCCCGCGGACGTCCTCGAGAACTATCTCTACAGCAATGCGCACGAATTCTTCTTTCAGGGCCAGGAGGAGCACTGACGATGGACCGCTACGAACTCCGCAGACTCGACTACAGCCTGACCGAGGATCACCAGGCGTTGCAGGCCGCATACCGGGACTTCTTCGAGACGCACTGTCCGATCGAGACCGTCCGTGCTGCAGAGGAATCCGGGTTTGACAAGAGCCTGTGGGAGCGGTTGTGCGGGATGGGTGCGACGACGATGGCGTTGCCCGACACGGTCGGGGGCGACGGTGCGACACTGGTCGACTTGACATTGGTGGCAGAGGAAATCGGGCGCTCACTGGCGCCGGTGCCATGGATCGATCACGTCTGCGCGGCCCGGTTGCTGGCCCGACTCGGCGCGGCGGAATCCGACGTCGTGAACGGCAAGCAGCTCGCAGCGTTTGACCCGCAACACGACAGTGTGAACGGGGTGCGGCTGATTCCAACGGGATCGATTGCCGACCAGATCATCGTCCGCGATGGCGAGGACGTGGTGCGGCTGACGTTCGATACCCGGCCGACCAAGGTGGACAACATCGGCCGGCTGCCGATGGCGTGGGTCGATCCAGTCGCCGCCGACACCAGGGTCGTGCTGGCAAGCGGATCCGACGCCCTAGCGCAATACCAACGGGCACTGGATGAATGGCGGGTGCTGATTGCTGCGGCGTTGACGGGCCTGGTGGAAGAGACCATGACAATCGCGGCGGAGTTCGCCAAGACCCGTTACACGCTGGGTGTGCCGATCTCGACGTTGCAGGGCATCTCTCATCCACTTGCCAACATTGCGATCACCGTGCAGGGCGGCCGCAATCTGGCGCGCCGCGCTGCCTGGTTCTTGGACAACGAGCCCGACGAGCGCCCGGAGTTGGCGCCGTCGGCGTTTGTGTTCATGGCCGAAGAAGCGGCGAAGGCCGCGACGATGGCGGTGCATGTGCAAGGTGGTCTCGGCGTTTCAGCGGAGGCGGCGGCGACGGCGTATCTTTTGCGTGCGCGCGGGTGGGCGCTGGCCGGCGGAGACCCCGGCGCCAGCGCCAAATACATCGCCGAGATCGTGGCCGAGCGCGAAAGTCGCTCAGGGAAGGACGCATAAGTGGATTTCTCACGAGTCACGCTTTCCGACGGCGACCAGGCCTTTCTCGACGAGGCACGCGATTTCCTCAGGGCCCATGTGACCGACGACGTCAAGCGCCGGGACCGAGAAACCGGCGACAACTTCGACGAAGGGGTGCATCTGGCGCTGGGTGCTGCAGGCTACCTCGAGGGTGAGTGGAAGCCGCAGGCCGGAGGCGGCTTCTCCCGGGTGCGCCGCCGCATCTGGGAGCTGGAGAAGCGGCGGGCGCATGTGCCCTGGGTCACCTGGGGCACCACCGCCATGGTGGCGCGTTCGGTGGCGAAATTCGGGTCGCAGGAACTGCGGGATGAGGTGATGCCGAAGGTTTTCAGTGGGCATGTCCGGCTATGTCTGGGCTATACCGAGCCCGAAGGCGGGTCCGACGTCGCTACCTGCAAGACCCGCGCGGTGCGCGACGGTGACGGCTGGATCATCAACGGCTCGAAGATGTTCACTACCGGCGCGCACAAGTGCCAATACGTCTTTCTCATCACCAACACCGATCCCGAGGCACCAAAACATAAGAGCCTGACCATGTTTCTGGTGCCGCTCGATTCCCCGGGCATTGAGATCCAGGGCATCCGCACCATCGATGGTGACCGCACCAACATCGTCTACTACAGCGACGTACGCGTCGACGACAAGTACCGGCTCGGCGAAGTCAACGCGGGCTGGACAGTCCTGCGGGAGCCGCTCAACACCGAACACGGCGCAGTTGCCGCCGCGCCCGACGGCTTGCAGGACGTGTCGATCATGATGCACCAGGCCGGTTTCATGGCCGATGCCGTCGACAAGGTCGCCGGCAAGGTTGCAGAGCGGGATCCGAACGGGTGCAGGCTCATTGACGACCAGTCCGTGGCATACCGGCTGGGTCGCAGCGCCGCACGGATGGAGGCGGCGTTTAGCGCGCCGAGCATCTTCGGTCGGGTAGCGCTGGCACAGACCATGCGCGACATCTCACCCGACCTGATGGATATCCTCGGCACGGCGTCGACGCTGCCGAACGGGACCGACGGCGCTGCGGACGACGGCGCATCCGAGTACGTGTACCGCTTCGCGCCGCTGGTCGGGATCTACGGCGGTACCCTCGAGGTGTTCCGCAACATGATCGCGCAGTACGTGCTGGGCCTGGGCAAGCCGAATTATTCGGCGCCAAAAAAGGTTTCGTAGCCCGGAGTCAGGTGGTCAGGACGGTTGCCGCTGCGGTGCCGGGTGCGCCGTACACCTGCGCGAAGCCGACTTGAGGATTTCCGGGGACCTGGCGGTCGCCGGCTTCGCCGCGCAGTTGGCGTACCAACTCGTGCATCTGCCGCAGCCCGGATGCCCCGATCGGTTCGCCGTTGGCGATCAACCCGCCGTCGGTGTTGACCGGCATCGCACCGGTGATTTCGGTCGCGCCGTCGGCCAGCAGCTTCTCTTGCTCGCCGTCGGCGCAGAACCCCGCCTCGGCCATGTGGATCACCTCCGCGCCGGCGTCGGTGTCCTGCAATTGGATAACGTCGACATCCTGCGGTGCCACACCCGCTTTCTCGAAAGCGGCTTTCGCGGCGTAGACAGTCGGCGACACGTCCTCCTCGACGGGTGCATACGTCGTGTTTACCTCGTAGGCGCCGTACCGTCGGGTGCGGACCTCGACCGCGCGGACATACACGGGTTTGGTGGTGAACCGATGGGCGATATCGGCACGGCACATCACGACAGCGGCGGCGCCTTCGTCGGGAGCGCAGAACATGTACTGGGTCAGTGGGTAATTCAGCACCGGCGACGCCAGAATGACCTCTTCAGAGATTGGCTTGCGGCGAAAGGCATTAGGGTTCAACGCGCCGTTGCGAAAATTCTTGGCGGCCACCTTGGCCAGGGTATCGCTCGAGATGCCGTGGTCGTGGAGGTAGCGGTTGGCCTTCATCCCGAAGAACTTGGTAGTCAGATACTGACCGTTCTCGGCGTACCAACTCGGCATCCCGACCAGCGCGGGATCTTCGGTGAAGGCGCCGCGCGGATGCTTGTCCATCCCTACCGCTATGCCGATGTCGTAGTCACCCAACCGGATACTGTCGGCGCACAACTTGGTGGCACTGGCCGCGGTCGCGCAGGCGTTGAACACGTCGGTGAACGGAATGCCGGTGAGACCCACCATGCCGACAATTGCGTCCGGGTTGGCGACGGTCCAGCTGCCGCCGACCGCGAACTGGACGTCTTTCCACTCAACACCGGCATCGGCGAGCGCGAGTTGGATTGCGTCGGCGGCCATTTCCATCGCGGACCTTCCCTCGAAGCGGCCGAATGGGTGCAAACCCGCACCGATGATGGCCACCTCGTTCATGCCGTCATTCACGCGATAGCTCCCGATTCCTTCAGTTCGGCAATGCGGTCCCAGTCCATACCGATCTCCATCAGAACGATTTCGGTGTGTTCTGATGCTTGCGGGGCCCGGGTCGTCACCAGCGGCTCGTGATTGAATTGCACCGGTCCGCGGACGATTTTGAACGGCGGTCCGCCTCCGGCGGCCTCGACTTCGACGATCATGTCATTAGCGATGGCTTGCTCATCGTCGGCCAGGTCCACCAGGCTCTGAAATGGCGCCCACTGACCTTTCATCGTTTTCAGGTGCTGCCGCCAGTAGTCAAAAGGCTTGCCGGCGAATGCTTTAGCGATCAGCTCCGCGGCCGCGTCGGCGTTCTGGATCAGGGGGAGCGCATCGGCGAAGCGCGGATCGTCGGCGGCCTCGGGGATGCCGAGATGCTCGAAAGTATCGCGGATGTAGCCGGTCGGGCTGACGATGCATAGGTTGATGGTGCCGCCGTCGGAGGTTAGGTAGTTGCCCAGGAAGGGATTGACCGACGGGTTGGCGACCCCGGGCATTGGCACACGCATGACCTCGCCGGTCTCCATGCCCTGCGTCACGCTTGCGCCCGCTGCCCACCAGGCCGTGCTCAGCAACGACACATCAAGCTCGAGTGCTTCGCCGGTCCGTTCGCGATGCAGCAGCGCGGCGGTGATGCCGCCGGCAATGTTCATCCCGCCGATGGAATCGCCGAAAGCGGGAATCCCTTGCGGCAGTGCTCCGCCCAGCTCCTCCGGAGTCAAAGCGTAGCCCACGCCGCTGCGGGTCCAGAATGCGGTTCCGTCATAGCCACCGACGTCGCGCTCGGTGCCTTTGTCGCCGTATGCGCTGCCGCGGGCATACACGATGTTCGGGTTCACCTCGCGGATGTGCTCGACGTCGAATCTGTTCTTCTGCCGTTGTGCGGGCAAGTAGTTGGTCAGGAACACGTCGGAAGTCTTGGCCAGTTCGTAGAGCACTTCCTGGCCGGCGGGAGTGGAGACGTCGATCCCGACGCTGCGCTTGCCCCGGTTGGGATGCTCGATCAGCGGATGGCGCTGCGGGTCAAGCTGAAATCCACCCATGTTGACGAAGCCGCGTTGAGTGTCACCGCGTATCGGGTGCTCGACTTTGATGACGTCTGCACCCCAGTCGGCGAGGATAGCGCCTGCAGCGGGGACGAACGTGAACTGTGCAACCTCTAGGACTCGAAAGCCCTCCATCACCTTGACCATTTTGGGCTCCTACTTGGCGTCGAACGTCACTGGAAGCGCGTTCGGCGATCGGAAGGGTTGGCCGTAAATGTGCGGGTCGTCGTCGGTGACGAGCTTGACGTTGGTCAGCCGACTCAGCAGGCATTCCAGCGCGACCCGGGTTTCCATGCGGGCGAGGTGAAGACCCAGGCACGTGTGTTCGCCGGCCGCGAAGGTGATGTGCGGCACCTGTTTGCGGAACATGTCGAATTCCCCTGAGCGCTCCCACCGGTGCTCGTCGCGATTGGCCGAGCCGATGCACAGGTCAATTGCCGACCGCGCCGGAATCTTGACCCCTTCCAGCTCAGTGTCTTCGGTGGCGAACCGCTGCACCGTGGTCAGTGGTGTCTCGAAGCGCAACCCCTCTTCGATCGCCGGGGCGATCAACTCGTGATTGGCCCGCACCGCGTCGAACTGGTCCGGGTGGGTGAGCAACAGGAACAACAGGTTGCCCGATGACCGGTAGGTGGTTTCCAGCCCGGCGGGCAGCAGCAGTCGCAGGAAGGAGTAAATCGCTTCGTCGCTGAGCTTTTCGCCGTCAATCTCCGCGGTGACCAGATCGCCGATGATGTCATCGGTTGGCTTGGCCTTGCGCTGCTCGATCTGGTCGAGGAAATAATCTTTCAGCGCCGCGGAGGCTTCGAAGGCGCGCTCGTACTTGACGGTGTAGTTGATCAGTTGCACGGCGCGGCGGCGAAACGTGGGTAAATCTTCGGCGGGCAGACCCAGGAGCTTGGCGATGACCCGGGTGGGGAACTCGAACGTGAAATTCCGGACGAGATCGGCTTCGCCGGCGTCGATGAACTCGTCGATCAGCGCGTTGCAGATCGGCCGCACAATCGTCGGTTCCCAGCGTGCAAGTGCCTTGGACTTGAACGCCGCCGACACCAGGTTGCGGTGTTCGCGGTGTTGTTTGCCCTCCATCGCCAAGATGCTGGGGCCGATGAACAGGCCGATCGTGTTGTCGTAGTAGGTCGAGCTGAAGACGTGGCCGTCGCGGAACGCCTTGTTCACCGCGTCGAACGACATGGCGGCGAAGGAGTTCTTGGGGCGCAGTGATTCGGGAGTTTTGGAATAGTCGACGACTGTCCCGTGGAACACCCCGGCCTCGTTGCGCTTCTGGGCGAAGTACGGGTACGGGTCACGGATGAAGTCGACAGGCAAGGCAGCGTCGACGGCAGCGTCTTGAACTGGACTTTCCACAGCTTCTCCGTCTCGGCTACATGATCGTACTGTAAATATTACAGTAGCCTACATGGGCGAGGCCAGCTGTCGTAGCTACGAGAATTGCACCTAACGCCGGGTCAAGCGCCGCGGCTCGAACTCCGCTTGACCAACTGCACGCCGAGCTCGTCGGGCGGTACTGGATGGCCTTCAGTGCAACGGATTTCGACTGACGCTTCGGCTCCGCAACCCAGGTGGGTGAGGCGCAATTGGTTGCGGCCAGGCAGGTGACGCCGCCCCCACTCGAACATCGCCCACACCACCGGCATGAAATCGAGGCCGGCCTCGGTAAGCACATACTCGTCGCGGGTGCGCTGCCCCGGCTCACGATACGGCCGCCGCGTCAGTAGTCCGAGTTCGACCAATTCGGTGAGCCGGGCCGAGGCGGCCGCCTTGGTGATTCCCACCCGGCGGGCGAAGTCGTCAAATCGGGTGGTGCCGTAATACGCCTCCCGCATGATCAGCATCGCGGATTTCGTGCCGACCGCTGTCATGGTCTTTTCGATCGCGCACTCCCCGACGGCCGACCACGTATCCCTATCCGCCAGCGGTCCCTGCAAAAGTGTCACGCAGATCACCTCCCATCTGGGTTGCTTCCACTATACCTAGGTGTTTAGCTGGGTACAGCTATACATACTTAGCACCGACTCGAGGAGGGGTCATGGCATATCAGGGTAGAGACGCCGTCATCGTGGGCGCGGTACGCACACCGGTCGGCAAGGGCAAGGCCAGCGGCGCCCTGCAGGGTGTGCTGCCTGCAGACCTGTTGGCGCACAGCTTGCGGGAGCTGGTGCAGCGCACCGGCGTCGACCCCAGCCGGATCGACGATGTCATCGCCGGTGCCGTGACACAGGTAGGTGACCAGGCGGTCAACATCGCACGCAACGCGCTGCTCGGCGCGGGGTTCCCGGAGTCGGTGCCCGGCACCACGGTTGACCGGCAGTGCGGCAGCAGCCAGCAGGCCATCAGCTTCGCTGCCCAGGGTGTCATCTCCGGCGCCTACGACCTGGTGATCGCCGCCGGCGTGGAGTCGATGAGCCGCGTCCCGATGGGCAGCTCGGTCCTGCCGGGCAGCAACCCATTCGGCGACGATATGACCCAGCGCTATCCTGAAGGCCTGGTGCCACAAGGCATCAGCGCCGAATTGATCGCGGCCAAGTGGGGTTTCTCGCGCGCCCAACTCGACGAATTCTCCGCCGGCAGCCACGAAAAAGCAGCGCGGGCCACCAAAGAAGGACTCTTCGACAACGAGTTGGCCCCGATCGCCGGGCTCAGCACCGACGAAATCATCCGGCCCGGGACTACTGTCGAGACGCTGGCCGGGCTCAAGCCGGCTTTCTACGACCCGGCGATCGAAGCCCGCTTTCCGCAGATCAATTGGGAGATCACGCCGGGCAACTCGTCACCGCTGTCCGACGGTAGCGCCGCCGTGCTGGTCGCCAGCAGCGAGGCCGCCAAGAAGCTGGGCCTGCGGCCGCTCGCCCGGATACACACCGCGACGGTGGTGGGCTCGGATCCGCTCTACATGCTGACCGGCGTGATTCCCGCGACCGGGAAGGTGTTACGACGCGCTGGTCTGACGCTGGCCGACATCGACCTTTTCGAGGTCAACGAGGCGTTCGCGCCGGTCGTGGTGGCCTGGGCGCATGACACCGGAGCCGATCTGGCCAAAACCAACGTCAACGGCGGAGCCATCGCGATCGGACACCCGCTGGGCGCCAGCGGTGCCCGCATCATGACCACCCTCGTCAATGCTCTCGAACAGCGCGGGGGCCGCTACGGACTGCAGACCATGTGTGAGGGCGGCGGTATGGCTAACGCCACCATCATTGAACGGCTGGGCTAGGCGCCTGCGCCCAGGTCAGGGTGAGTTGAACCGATCGCCGAAATGCGCGATAGAGCCTAGCTGTGGTCGTTCTGCGTCCTCAGCGTGCTGGCGATGTCGATCAGCGCGGCTGCCAACGCGGCATGGCATTGCCTCGCTCGTACGCTGTCTTCGCTTCGAGCAGCCAGTCAGTCTCGGCCATACTCAATTCCCCTTACTATCAGCGCATTTCATCGTGCTCATGAGTGTTGGTCGAGATCGCCCGGTGTTGGCGCAAGTGCCCAATCGAGCGCGAAGTCGGCTACGGCTTCCCAGCCGTCTTCGCCGCAGGTGTAGTGGCTGCGTCCGGAGAACAGCTTGTATGCGGTGATCGCCTCGGAGTGCTTGACGTTCTTCTTGAAGTTCTCATGCTGCACCGCCGGCGGCAGGATGTGATCGTTGCCGCCAGAAATGAACAACAGTGGTGCGCGTTCGTCGTTGGCGAAGTTATAGGTCGTCGCGGCGTGCGGGGTGAAGTTCGCGAAGCCGCCCTGAAACAATATGCGGCCTGACACCGGTACGGCGTAGCGGTCGTACACCGCCTTCGATTCTTCCTCGCTCAGATTGTTGGTGAACGCGTAGTGGAATTCTTTCTCGGTGATCGGTACGGCACGATCCTTGTTGGCCGGGTTGTGCAGGACTGGGAAGGTCGCTTTGATCTCGCTGAACGGAAGCGCCTTCACGCCTTTCACGGCCGCGCCGTCGATGGACACCCCCGCCGCGCCGTACCCAGCATCGAGGAGCAACTGTGTGAAAGCTCCGCCGAAGGAATGGCCCATGATGATCGGCTTCGTGTCGAGCGCGTCGATGACCTCGGCGAGATGATCGAAGACCTCACGCACGCCCAGGTTCGCCAACGGCGAGGGATCGTTTCGGAGTGCCGCGACACCGGCTTCGCCTTCCTCGATTCCCGGGTAGCCGGGGGTGACTACCTTTAGCCCTCGCTGTTGGTAGCGCGTGACCCAGTGCTCCCACGACAGCGGCGTCATCCAGAGGCCGTGGATTAGTACGACAGTGTCTGCAACTGCTTCTTGTTCGCCCATCCGATCTCTTAGGTCCGACGGCCGCGTGTTCACAGGCTCCTCCGAACCTTATCCGGACGATGAGATGGTTCAGATCGGCGTTCATTCCCAGGGCTCCGCTCGCCAAGCTCGCGGAAAAGCTCACGACCTCTGAAGGTGGTCCTGTGATGCGCGGCACAAATCATTGACCGAGCACGACTACCAAACTAACTTGTTGAACATCAAGCGAGTACTTGTTGTTCAACAAGTAAGTTCGAGGGAGACCGTAAGTGGGTTCGATGCGGGCGATGGTTGGTGGCGCGGGACCCGATTGGGAACAGCGCGAAGTCGACGTGCCCGCCCCTGCGCCCGGACAGGTGTTGATCCGTGTACGCGCGGCAGGCCTCAACCGCGCCGACTTATACATGTTGGCGGGGTCCTACAACCCGAACTCCAAAACCAGTGCGGTCTTCACGGCCGGCCTCGAATTGGCGGGCGAAATCGCCGCGGTGGGCGACGGAGTCACCAGTGCCGGAGTCGGTGATCGCGTCTGCGGCGCGGGGTTGGGCGCGTTCGCGGATTACGCGCTCTTGGATGCCCGGCACGTGATCCCGGTCCCAGCATCGCTATCGTGGACCGACGCCGCCGCACTGCCGGTCGGCATCGCGACCGAGCACGACGCCCTGGTAACCCAAGGCGGGTTTACCTCGGGCCAGAGCGTGCTGGTGATTGGGGGGACAACGGCAATCGGGTTGATCGCCGTGCAGATGGCCAAGGCTCTGGGTGC
>NZ_DASPSP010000139.1:0-8255 GCF_035623875.1 Mycobacterium sp.
TCGAAGGGCGCATCGCTCTCGATGAGGTACTCAGCCGCTTTCCCAAGTGGGACATCGACATCGATAACGCTCGCCGATCACGAACCGCGACCGTTCGCGGCTGGGACACCATGCCCGCGATCGTCAGCTGACCGTCGAGCAGCGACTGCCCCAGAAGGCTGGCGCGTCAAGTCATCAGGTGGCTATTTGGGTTGGGCCGCCTGCTAGCGAGGTCGATGAAGATGATCCCTCTTGACGCCGTCAAGAGCCGAGAACGAAACCGCAGGTAACGGGACGTACTGAACGGGAACGGGAAGTAACGAATCGGCAGTTCAGAAGGCAAAACCCAGGTAGGGCTGCGGGTTCGATTCCCGGCAGCTCCACTGAGAGGATGTAGATCAGAGCCACATCCGGATATGACCGTCGATCTCGTCAACGGGTTGTGCGACATGTCCTGATGCCATGGAGCCTCAAGTTTGATCTTCGTTTCGACGCGCCACCGTTTCACATGCTTGCTTCGCCTCGCCGAGCGGCGACTGTGTCTTTCTTGCTGCACGGCCAGCCGCTAGGACACGCCTTCCTTCGGCGTGCTCGCGGTGTCGGCGCGACCGCTGCGGCGATCGCCTCAGCCCCCTGCGATTGGTGATGTCTATGCGGTTGTGGTTCGTGACACTTACGACTCTTTGATGAAGTCGGAGCAGCGTTCTCCGATCATGACCGCGGGGGCATGGGTGTTGCCGCGGACGATCCTCGGCATGATGGACGTGTCGGCGATGCGCAGGCCTTCCACGCCGTGTACCCGCAACTTGGGGTCGACGACGCCATCGGTCGGTGACCCGATACGGGCAGTGCACGAGGGATGAAAGGTGTGTTGCACCGACGTCCGAATCCAGCCTTTGATCTCGTCGCGGGTGCGGACGCCATCGCCGGGGGTGATTTCGGCTCGCAGTACCCCGCTGTTCTGCGCGCTCGCCGCGACGGCGCGGGCGAACTCGACGGCGTCGACCATCTCATCCAACTCGGATTCGGTAGAGAACATGTTGTAGGTGACTGCCGGCTTGCGGGTCGGATCGTTCGACCGGATCCTCACCGAGCCGTGGCTCCGGGAACCGATGTAGGAGAGCGCCATCGTCGCCGCCGGAGCATCCCATGATGTCAGCCCGTGGTTGTAGAAGAAACTTGGCGAAAGCAAAACTTGGAAGTTGGGCGCGGGCATGCTTGGATCGGTGCGGAAATGAATCGCGCCTTCGGCGATGTTGCTGGTCAGCTTCCCGCGCCTTCGGGCCAACCAAAGGGCCAGATATTTGGGGTCTTCCGCGTCGGCGAGCCCGGTGTAGCCCTCGGCAAGCTCGTAGCAGACAGAAGCCAGCGGGTGCTCCATCAGATGCTCTCCGACGGCCGGCAGATCGACCATCGGCGTCACGCCGACCGAGCGCAGGAAGTCGGCCGGGCCGATTCCCGAATGTTGCAGCAACGCAGGGGTGTTGAAGGCACCACCCGACAGCACTATTTCGGCACGCGCACGGATCCGCTCGGTCCCGCCCTTACCGTCGGCAACCTCAACCGCGACCGCCCGGCCATTTTCGATGACGATTCGGGTGGCCAGCGTCTTCTTGCGAATCGTCAGATTCCTGTGACGCGCCAGCGGTGCCAAGTAAGCTTCGGCGCTGCCGAAACGCATCCCGCGGTACTGGTTCACCTGCAACTGGCCGGTGCCGTCCATCTGCTTACCGTTGAAGTCGTTGTTGCGCACGGCTCCCTGCGCGGCCGCGGCGTCGATTAGGGCGACGGTGACCGGGTCGAGATCGGTTATGCGGGTTACCTTCAACGGCCCTGTTGTGCCGTGGTATTCGTCGTCGAACTCGTCGTTGCACTCGGACCGCTTGAATATGGGGAGAACGTCGTCGTAGGACCAGCCTTGCGCTCCCTCGTCGGCCCAGGTGTCGTAATCGTATCGGTTGCCGCGGATGTAGATCATCGCGTTCATCTCGCTGCAGCCGCCGATGAGCTTGGCGCGCGGTGAGAACACTCGACGACCGTTCAGATGCGGCTCCGGTTCGGTCCAGTAGTCCCAGTCGATCTTCGAATGGAATTGCTTCGGGAAGGCGGCCGGCGCTTTCACGTCGAGCCTGCGGTTGGTACCGCCGGCTTCGATGAGCAGCACCGTTGCGGTTTCGCTGAGCCGGGCGGCCACTGGGCAGCCCGCCGAGCCGGCGCCGATGACGATGTAGTCGAATTCTTGTGACACGATGCACTCCTTTGGTCTGGGTGGGGGAAGCTAGCTGGGCACCTCGATAGCGCGTTTGAGGATTTTGCCGGTGGGGGTTTTGGGCAGCTCGTCGACGAACCAGATGCTGCGTGGGTACTTGTATGCGGCCACCTGCGCCTTGACGTAGGCCTGCAGGTCGTCGGCGGACAGCTGCTCACCCTCCTTCAGCGCGACGGCGGCGGCGACCTCCTCACCCAGCTCGTCGTGTGGGATGCCGATCACCGCGGCCTCGCGCACGGCCGGGTGCTCGTAGAGAACCTCTTCGATCTCGCGCGGGTAGACGTTGTAGCCGCCGCGGATGATCAGGTCCTTCTTGCGGTCGACGATGAAGAAATAGCCGTCCTCGTCGACCTTGCCCACATCGCCGCTGTGGAACCAACCGTCGGCATCGATCGCTTCCGCGGTGGCCTCGGGAAGCTTCCAGTACGCCTTCATGACGTTGTGACCGCGGATGACGATCTCGCCGACGTCGCCCTGGGGTACCTCGGCGCCCTTGTCGTCGACGATCTTCATCTGCACACCCTCAACCGGGGTGCCGATCGAGCCCGGCTTGCGATCGCGGTCGGCGTGATTGAAGGACGCGATCGCCGACGTCTCCGAAAGGCCGTAGCCCTCAAGCAGTTTGCAGTCAAACCGCGCCTCGAATCCGCGCAACACCTCCACCGGAAGCGCCGCGCCGCCGGACACGCAGATTCGCAGCCTGACGTCCCGTTCCGAGGGTTGGTGAAGCAGCGCCGTGTACATGGTGGGGACGCCCGCGAACACCGAAACGCCGTCGCGGTCGATGATCCCGAGCGCCTTGGCGGGGTCGAAGCGGGGCAGCAGCGTCAAGCAGGCACCGGCGCGCACCACGGTGTTGAGCGCGCATGACTGCCCGAATGCGTGGAACAGCGGTAGCCCGCCGAACATGACGTCCTGTTCCGTGAGCGAGAACAGCTTCTGGCCGATCTCACAGTTTCGCCCGAGGCTGCCGTGCGTGAGCTCGGCGCCTTTGGGGGTGCCGGTGGTGCCCGACGTGTACAGGATCACCGCCGTGTCCTCGGGCGCTCGATCCACCACGTCCGGGACCGGCTCGGCCGACGCCAGCAGCTGCTCGAACTCGCCGGGCTTGACCACGACGCATTCGGCAGCGGTCTCGGCGGCGCCCCGCTCGGCGGCGCTGGCGAACTCGTGCCAGGCAAACACCACCTTGGCGCCGGAATTCTCCAGATAGAAGCGCACCTCGCGGCTCTTGAGCAGCACGTTCATCGGCACGACGACGCCGCCGGCGCGCAGCACGCCGTAGTAGACAACGGCGAAATAGGGGACGTTGGGCAGCATGATGCCTACCCGATCTCCGGCCTGTATGCCTTTGGCGCGCAGCAGACCCGCCACCCGCGCGGTGCCCTCATCCAGGGCGGAATAGGTCAGCTCGACGTCGTCGAGCCTGATCGCGACGCGGGCGCCATGCTTGCCCACGGTGTCGATCAGGTTTTTCGCGAGGTTCATCGTCAATCTCCTTGGTATCGGTTAGCCGCGCTGCTCAGCGCTGGATCGACTTGAGGTAGAAGAACTTCCTTAGACCGTCGGCGCCTAGCTCGCGCCCTTGGCCGGAGCGGCCCTGGCTGTCGAGCCGGCGTTCAATTGGCGGGCCAAACGCAGCCGTCTTGAACTGCTTCGGAAACACCGCCGGCATCTGCACGTTGAGGTGCCGGTGTGAGCCGCCGGCCTCGATGAGGAGGACGCGAACGGAGGCGTCCTCGGGACAGTCGGCTCGCGACCACCGCTCCCGCGGAGCCTGCGCCGGCAACGATGTAAGCGTAGGAATCCATGTAGTTCCTCTCCGGTTTGACGTTGCTAGAACGGTGACATCCGGGCACCAATCAGCGCTTTGTGTCGGGGATACAAGGCTTCACCCGCAGTTGGTATACCGGCGCCATCGCGGCACCCAATCGCGGTCGGTACGTTTTCGACGAACGCAAGCCCCAATTTCACAGCGCAGGGTCGGTGACAGGGCCGTCAACACTGCTGTGCCATTGGCAGTTTCGTATTATCGCGAGGGTTGGAGGACGGCGGTGCCGTACCACTGGCACAGTAGTAGGGCCGCTTCGACGTCGAGCCGATCGTCGTCGAGCGGCCGACCACGCCTGGCAACAGCCCGACCGACGCGGTATCTCACGGTGTTGAAGTGAAGGATGAGTTCCTCAGAAGCCAGCTTGTAGCTGGAGCCACACCGCAGGTACACCCACAGCGTTTCCCGCAGGCGTGCGTCATTCTCGTTGTGGCCAGCCAGATCACCGAGGGTATCGGCGACCCATTCGCGCGCCTTGCCGACGTCGCTTGCCAACAACGCGGCCATCGACAGGCCCGGGTCGGCGGCGGCGAGAACGGTCGGCCCCTGCTGGCTACCGGCGACCGCGACCGAACGCGCCATCTGCGCTTGGTTGTGGGAACGGCGGAAACCGTCGACCCCTGCCGCTGTCATCCCAATGCCCAGGCTGGGAGAGTCATGACGCCCTGCCGCGAAGGCACGTATCTTCTTTACCGCATCGGCGTTGGCCTCCTTATAGGGCAACCACCCCCATCCGGTCACCCGGTTCTCCGCAACGAACAAGGGTTTCGCCGCAGCGCCCGCGGCTTGCCCGAGTTCGGAAAGGAAGCGTTGCAAACGCGGTAGTTCGTCGCCATCTGCTCTCGCATCGGGATACCAGATGACGACCGCAAGGTGGTGCCACCGAAGTGGATAGCGAATTGACGTGGTTGCGTCGTCGATGTCGACGATCTTCTTTCCGGCCAACAGTTCCCGGACTCGCACGGCGCGGATACTGTTCTGTCCTTCCAGCCAACGTTCGCGCTCCTCCTCGTACACAGCGATAACCTGCTGCGATATGCGGTCGACGTACTGGAAAAGCGTGGCGGTAAACCGCTCCAGGACCGCAACTCTGGCTGTTGGCGGGATGTCGGTCATCCGCACGGTATCGAACACGAGTTCGCTCACGCGGCTCTGGCCGAGTCGGTAAGACCGCACGAGCGCGTTGACAGTGACGTCGTGTTGTGCCAGCCGCCGGGCGTGCTCCAGTGCGGCGTTTGGCGCCTCGACACTTTCCACCGCGATGTGGTAGCGCAGAGCCCTCAGCACGGTGTCGATGTTGCCTTCGGCGCTGGCGCGGAAAAGCTCCGTCGTGAGGGCATCCCCGCGCATCTCCGGCATCGCGTCTGCAATGTAAAACACGACGTCCGAGGCTAACTCGGTCAGTCGTTCGTTCATCCGAGCAGCAATCTCGGTGATGCAGCCGTCCACGTCGAATTCGGCGTCGTATTCGGCATCGCGACGAAGGTCCGTCACCCCTCGACGGTAATTCCTTCGGCCGCCGTCCTGATGCAGAATGGCGTCGTCAGAAACCTTGCATAGAGACATCGTGTAGGGACCGTGCTCCGTTCGGTCACCTGAGTGTCGTGCGGGTCCGAATACCAGCCGGGCGGCGGCCTGTTGATGCCGTCAACACCTCTCGCGTATCCGCAGATCGGTCCACGTCGTTTCGCGTGCTTTCGCGTAGTCGGATCCAGCGTATCCGCAGGTCACGATGTTTTCTGTAGCGGGTTCGATTCCCGGCAGCTCCACTAAAACTGCAGGTCAAAGGCCAGTTTTCTTTCACGTCAACATCGCCGGTGAACCTGCGGGTGCGGTGCGGTGGCGACATGGGCGGCACCGGTGAGCTGCAGCGAGCGGCGTCGCATTAGCGACTGCCCCGGTCTGGCGGGTGGCGCGCGGGCTGAGTGGACTACGAGTTGATGTCCCGGGCGACGAATTGCTCGAGGTCGAACAGATTGTCTCCGGCGCGGTCGGCGACTCGCAGCAGTGTGGTCATCTCCGCCTCTTCTTCGACTTGTTCCTCGAGTAACGACCACATGAACTGCTCGCCGAGGTAGTCGCCCTCATCGCGGGCTGTGGCCGCTAGCGCGCTGACTTGCTTGGTGATCGTGCGCTCCGAGTCGAGCGCCAGCGCGATCGCGTCGCGGGGGGTGTCGAATTGATTGCGCACCTCGTCGGCACCGGGGATTTCGAACCGGAAATCGCGGTCGATGAAGTATTCCACAATCTTCATCGCGTGTTCGCGTTCCTCGTCGGCCTGCCGGTAAAAGAATTTCGCCAGCTGCGGCAGGTCATCGTTGTCCAAATACGCCGCGATTGCAATATATTGCTGCGTCGCGGTGAATTCGATGCGGATCTGCTCTTGTAGCAGCGTGTGGAATTTTGTTTCAGGGGTGTCGTGATTGGTCATGACGAGCACGCTACCGCAGGTCAGAGTGCATTTCAACGAAGGTAACGCTTATTCAGGTCAGCTTTTCCTAAGTAAAGCAAGGCTACGTTGAATAAATGCGCGGCCAGCGTTCCCTAACCAAACAGAGGGTAGGTTTTCCTAAGTAAAGTAAGCTTTAGTATTACGAGCATAGATGATATTTCGGGCGGACGACTGTCTGGCGCGGCTCGATGTCAGCGCTCGGTCAGGAAATCGCGCGCTTCGGGCCCACCGGCCGTTTTGCTGCCGCTTCCTTCAGCACCTCGTAGGCCTGCAGCGTGTGGTGGGCGAGTTGGGTTGGGTCATCGATCGCCGCGGCGTTTGCGACGAAGCCGAAGTCCATGCTGTCGTGGTAGGACGCCAGCGTGGCGTTCAGCCCGATCGAGGCGGCGAGAGCGGAGACCGGATAGATGCCGAGGAGGCGTGCACCGTTGAGATGTTGGGTCTCCTTGGCGCCCGCCACGTTGGAAATGACAAGGTTGCACGCTGGGTGCCCGATGCGGTCCAGGTGCGTCGAGGCACCCAGGCCCGCGAGTGCGACGAGTCCGACCGCGTAGGTCATCGCCGCCTCGTTGGACATGTCGCCGAGTTCCTTCTTGGCTGTGGCAACCGAGTGCACCACTTGGTGGATCCGCTCCGGAATGCTCGCGCCGGGCTGGCCGAGTCGTACAAACATCGCCGACACCCGGGTGCCGATCGCCGTGTCGTCGTCGGCACGCAAAGAGACCGGACACATCGCGATGAACGGGTGCGCGAAGGCGCGGCCGGTTTCGCGCAGGTAGGCATGCAGCCCCGCGTCGAGGACGGTGACGGCTACGTCGTTGAGGGTCGCCCCGAAGTGCCGACCGATCTCGTGCATCTCATCGAGCGGCAGCGCGAGCGTCGCGAAGCTTCGCCCGATTTTGAGCGGCTCATTGGTCGGCGCGTGCTGCGCCGCGAACGGCAGGCTGCCCTCGAGATGCGATCCCACAAGACCGGCGAACACCTTGCGCAGCGCGCCGAATGAAACCTGGTTGAGAGCCCCGACCTGCGTGACTGCCCCGCGGATCGAGTCGACGATCCGCTCTGCGAGCGGCGTCGGCGGGTGCGCTGTGGGTGCCGGAGCGCCGAGCGCAAAGGCGGGCTTGGGGATGGTGTGCTGATCGGACGTGCTCAGGCCTGCGTATAGCAGCTTCAGGCCGGATTCACCGTCGATGATGGAGTGATGAGTCTTCGTGTAGATCGCGAACATTCGGTCCGGTACCCCGTCGATCACCCAGCAGCGAAAGAGTGGCCGGTCGCGATCGAGTTGCGGCTCGTGCAGATCGGCGACGAGCCGCAGCAGGTCGTCGTAGGAGGCTCGGGCGGGGAGCGCCAGGTGCTCGATGTGGTAGTGCGGGTCCCAGTTCGTCACCTCTCGGAAATGGGGCGCGCCGCGAACCAGGATCTCCGGCACATAGTTGAATGGCGGCACCGGCTGGTACGCCCGGTACGCCTCCACGATCTCGCGCACGATCGGCCCGTGGCCGGCCGGTTTTTTGAACAGCAACATCGCACCAACGTGCGTCGTGCCGGCCGGTGACTCGATCAGCAGCCATGAAAGGTCTAGCGGCGGAATCGGTTTGGTCATGAGTGCAATCCTCCAGGCATCCGAACCCTCACGGAGATGCTTCTCCGCGAGACCAGCGCTGACCAGGGCATTAGGTCCTCGCTATGGCAGTCGTAAGTCGCTTAGCACAGAGCCAACG
>NZ_DASPSP010000166.1:0-3453 GCF_035623875.1 Mycobacterium sp.
GAACACCGTACTGGTCAAGGGCTTTGGTGATCGCTGGCAGCGGGATCGCACATGCGACCGCATCACCGGCCTGGAACGCGGCAAGCGCCGCATACGTTTTCGGCGAAGTCAGACCGCTCATGTCACTGATTCAGTGCGGACTGCGGCGGGTAGGTGCCCTCGACCGGTTTGCGCGCGTCGGCCTCGGCCTTGGCGACCGCCTGGACGATCGCCGGGTCGGTCTCGGTGGAGAACCAGTCGGCGATGTCGGCGTCATCATCGCCAGCGGCATGCTTGGGCACGTCGTCGACCGGCGATGGCTGATACCGGAACACCCCGTCCGAACCGGGAGCGCCCAGCAGCTTGGTGAATCCCTCTAGCGCCGTGCCGAAGTCGCTGGGCACCAGCCACACCTTGTTGGCCTCGCCCTGCGCCAGCTGCGGCAAGACCTGCAAGTACTGGTAGGCCAGCAGTTCCGGAGTGGGCCGGCCGGCTTTGATCGCGGCGAACGTCTTCTCGATCGCCTTGGCTTGGCCCTGCGCCTGGAAGTAGGCCGCGGCCCGCTCACCTTGCGCCCGCAGCATCCGGGATTGCCGGTCGGCCTCAGCGGCCAGGATCGCTGCCTGCTTGGCGCCCTCGGCGGCGAGGATCTGCGACTGCTTCTCCCCCTCGGCCTGTTTGATAGCCGCTTCCCGGGTACCTTCGGCGGTCAAGATCATCGCCCGCTTCTCCCGGTCGGCCTTCATCTGCTTTTCCATCGAAGCCTGGATCGACGGCGGCGGGTCGATGCTGCGCAGCTCGACACGGGCCACCCGCAGTCCCCAACGGCCGGTGGCCTCGTCCAGCACACCGCGCAGTTGGCCGTTGATCTGGTCGCGGGAGGTCAGGGTCTGCTCCAGAGTCATGCCGCCGACGACGTTGCGCAGCGTGGTGGTGGTCAGCTGCTCGACGCCGACGATGTAGTTGCTGATCTCGTAAACCGCGGCCTGCGGGTTGGTGACCTGGAAGTACACCACGGTGTCGATGTTGAGCGTGAGGTTGTCCTCGGTGATCACCGGCTGCGGCGGGAACGACACCACCCGCTCACGCAGGTCGACGCGCGCACGGATGCGGTCGATGAACGGAACCAGCAGGGTCAGCTGCCCGCTGATCGTGCGGCTGTATCGACCCAGACGTTCGATCACCGCCGCTTCGGCCTGCGGAATCAGCGCGACCGATTTGGCCACCACTATGGCGGCAAAGGCCACCAGAACAGCCAGAAATACCAGACCTGCAATCACAGTTCCTCCTATTGCTCCATCCGGCTTAGGTGTTTTTCCACACCACCGCAGTGGCCCCGTCGATATGCAGGACGGTCACCCGCTCGCCGGGTTCGAAGACATCGCCTTCGTTCATTGGCCGCGCCGTCCACACCTGGCCGTCCACTTTCACCTGACCTTCGTCATGGGCCACCCGGTCGAGGACCAGCGCGCTTTTCCCCTCCAGCGCCTTGACTCCCATTGGCAGGCCCTTTGCGGGGGTCAGACGCCGCCGCAGCACGGGCCGGACCAGCACCACCAGAAGCAGCGAAACTACCAGAAATACTGCCCCGTCGGCCCAGATCGGCAAGTCCAGCAGCCAACTGGATCCGGCCGCGGCCAGCGCACCGCCGCTGAGCATCAGCATGAACATATCGCCGGTCAGCGCCTCCGCACCGGCCAGCCCGAACGCGACGATCAGCCAAATCACAGCCGCAGGCATGCCGCCAGGATATCGCGTGATCGGCCTTGCTCACCGCGAACAACTAGACTGCGAAACCATGTGGTGCCCCAGCGCGACGCTCTCGGTCTGGGCCAACGCCTGGCTTGCCGGCATGGCGGCGCCCGACGACGTCCTCGACGCGTTATCTTGTTGGGCACCAATACAATCGGTCACCGCGTACGACGCGGTCGCGGCGGGCCATACCGGACTGCCCTGGCCGGACGTGCACGACGCGGGGGCGGTGTCGCTGCTGCAGACGCTGCGTACCGCTGCCGGCCGACCGGCGGCAGGCGCACCTTCGATCACCGTGGTGCTGCCGGTTCCCGGCGACGTCCGCGGGCTGGCGGCCGGCACACAGTTCGAGCGGGATGCCTTGATCGCCGGAGAAGCAGTGATCGTCGCCAATCCCGACGACCCCGGCATGGCCGTCGGCCTGGTGCCCGAATTCGGTTATGACGAATCCGACGACGAACTCGTGGTACCCGAATTGTGCGCGTTGTCCTGGACCGTCTACTCACTGCCGGGCGCCGCGCTCGTCGACCACGCCGAGCTGGGCGAGGCCGAATACGCCCTCCGGCTGGCAGTGCGATCAGCGGCCGACGCGCTGACCGCAATCGGGCTGGGGTCCACCGGCGTCGACGTCGACGATCCGCGCGGGCTTGTCGAGCAGTTACTGGAATCCGCGCGGCAACACCAAGTCCCCGAGCCCGCGCCGTCGCGCGCCTTGCGGGTGCTGGAAAACGCCGCACATGTCGACGCGATCATCACGGTCAGTGCCGGTCTGACCCGGATCGGAACGCAGTCGCTGTCGGAAGCTCAGATCGCCACCGATGCCCTGCGTCCGCTGGCCGCTGTGGTGCGGTCGGCGAGAATGGCTGCGCTCAGCGCGATTCTGCACGCGGCCTGGCAGGCCTAGCCGCAATCAGTCCGAACGTACTTCGGCAACGCAGTGCGGTGGACGGCACGGCTCGCCGTTGATGCTGGCCGCGCAGCCCGGCACCGGATCGGATCCGGTCAGCCGGGCAGGCCCACGGCCGTACCGCAATTCATCGATCAGGTCGGCGGCCATACGTGCGAATCGCGGGTGGGCATTCGGAGTAGCGACCCGCGTCAACGCCACCCCTGCCGCCTCGGCCTGGGACCGCAACTCCTGGTCAAGATCCCACACCACCTCGATATGGTCCGCGACAAACCCTATCGGGCAGACGATGACAGCTTTGGTTCCTTTGCCGGCCAGCGCCGAAAGATGGTCGGCGACATCGGGCTCCAGCCACGGAACCTGCGGTGGCCCCGATCGCGACTGCCAAACAAGGTCGAAATCACGATATCCGGCGGCCGCCGCGACCAGCCTCGCGGCGTAACCGACTTGGCGGCTATACAGCTGCGGACCACAGCGCTGATCAGCGGCCACCGGGATGGAATGCGCGGTGAAGACCAGCCGCGCGTCGGCGCACCGCTCGGCGGGTAAGGCGCCGCAGGCCGCACCGATCGCGTCGGCAAAGATCTGCACGAAAAGCGGGTGGTCGAAATACGGTCGCAGTTTGACCAATTCGGGCGCATCCGGCCCGGCCGACCGGCGTGCCCGGGCAATGTCCTCGACATACTGTGTGCAGCTGGAATAGCCGCTCCACGCCGACGTGGTGAACACTGCAGCACGCTGAATACCGTTGTCGCGCATCGTTGCGACGGTGTCTTCGACGTAGGGCTCCCAGTTGCGATTCCCGAAATAGACCG
>NZ_DASPSP010000170.1:0-42701 GCF_035623875.1 Mycobacterium sp.
ATCGCCGAGGCGATGGACAAGGTCGGCAACGAGGGCGTCATCACCGTCGAGGAGTCCAACACCTTCGGCCTGCAGCTCGAGCTCACCGAGGGCATGCGGTTCGACAAGGGCTACATCTCGGGCTACTTCGTCACCGACGCCGAGCGGCAGGAAGCCGTGCTGGAGGAGCCGTACATCCTGCTGGTCAGCTCCAAGGTGTCGACGGTCAAGGACCTGCTCCCGCTGCTGGAGAAGGTCATCCAGGCCGGCAAGCCGCTGCTGATCATCGCCGAGGACGTCGAGGGCGAGGCGCTGTCCACCCTGGTCGTCAACAAGATCCGCGGCACCTTCAAGTCGGTGGCGGTCAAGGCCCCCGGCTTCGGTGACCGCCGCAAGGCGATGCTGCAGGACATGGCCATCCTCACCGGCGGCCAGGTCATCAGCGAAGAGGTCGGCCTGACCCTGGAGAACGCCGACCTGTCGTTGCTGGGTAAGGCCCGCAAGGTCGTCGTCACCAAGGACGAGACCACGATCGTCGAGGGCGCCGGTGACTCGGACGCCATCGCCGGCCGGGTCGCGCAGATCCGTCAGGAGATCGAGAACAGCGACTCCGACTACGACCGCGAGAAGCTGCAGGAGCGGCTGGCCAAGCTGGCCGGCGGTGTTGCGGTGATCAAGGCCGGCGCCGCCACCGAGGTGGAGCTCAAGGAGCGCAAGCACCGCATCGAGGACGCGGTGCGCAACGCCAAGGCTGCTGTCGAGGAGGGCATCGTTGCCGGCGGTGGTGTCACGCTGCTGCAGGCGGCTCCGACCCTCGACGAGCTGAAGCTCAGCGGCGACGAGGCCACTGGCGCCAACATCGTCAAGGTGGCGTTGGAGGCTCCGCTGAAGCAGATCGCCTTCAACTCCGGGCTGGAGCCCGGCGTTGTCGCCGAGAAGGTGCGCAACTCGCCCGCCGGTACCGGCCTGAACGCGCAGACAGGGGTGTACGAGGACCTGCTGAAGGCCGGCGTTGCCGACCCGGTCAAGGTGACCCGTTCGGCGCTGCAGAACGCGGCGTCCATCGCGGGGCTGTTCCTGACCACCGAGGCGGTCGTGGCCGACAAGCCGGAGAAGGAGAAGGCCGCCATGCCCGGTGGCGGCGACATGGGCGGCATGGACTTCTAAAGACAAGTCCGCAGTCAACGAAACGCCCGGTCCCCATGTGGGGCCGGGCTTTTCGTTTCGCTGTCCAGCTGCTGTACTGGATGCCCAGCGAATGACCAATGAAAAGCCGGGGAAGGGAAACCAGAGCAATGACGATGTCCGGAAAATTTCTATGGCGCAAGGTGTTTGGCGTACTTCCCGTCGCTGTTCTTTGCGCCTTGACCGCGGTGTGCACCTCGCCGACGGTGGGTGCTGATCCCGGGCCGTGCACAGCCAGCGGGCTGGCTGCCACGGCCAGCGGAGTGCTAAGTGCGGCAGGCGGATATCTGAACGATCACCCCGATGCCAACAACATGCTGACAAATGCGGTTAGTCAATCGCCGGAGGACGCGCGGTCGTCAGTGCGGGGCTATTTCGTCGCTCACCCGGGTGAGTTCTTGGATCTGCAGAACATTGCAAAGCCGCTGACCGACCTGCGCGGCCAATGCAGCACATCGGTGTCGCCGGACCAGCTGGCCGCGCTTTTCGACGCGCTCAAGGGCTGACGCTCAGGCAGCCCCGGCCGGGGCGACCGAGTGTGCGGCGGTGCTGAACCGCAGGGCGGTGTCCTCGACCGGACCCTTGCGCAGCCGCGCGTGGTCCGCCCTGAAGTTCATCTCCACCGTCCACGGGCCGGTCGTTCCCTGCTGCGGGAACAGCTCGATCGAGCGCAGGATGTAGCCCGCTGGGAAGTCCAGCATCGGGCGCTTCTCGATGGTCGGGTCGTCGCAGACCGGAACGACGGTGGAGTATCCGTGCCGATCCATATAGGACATCAGCCGGCACAGGTGCTCACAGATCAGGTCCACCTTCAGCGTCCACGACGAGTTGGTGTAGCCGAACGCGAAGGCGAAGTTCGGGATACCCGACACCATGAAGCTCTTGTAGACCAGGCTTTCGTGTGGGTCTTGCACGATGCCGTCGACTGAGATCTGGATACCGCCGAACGGAAGCAGTTTCAGGCCGGTCGCGGTGACGATGATGTCGGCCTTCAGCTCCCGGCCCGACTCCAGCAGGATGCCCGTCTTGGTGAAGCGCACGATCTTGTCGGTGACTACCGATGCCTTCTCCGCAGAGATGGCCTTGAACAGGTCGCTGTCGGGCACCACGCACAGTCGCTGGTCCCACGGCTTGTAGACGGGCTTGAAGTGGGTGTCCAGGTCGTAGCCCTTGGGCAAGGCCCGCGCGTTGAGTCCACGGATGACGCGGCGCACCACCTTCGGGTGACGCTGACCCATGGTGTAGATCAGCCGCTGCCGGAACTTGTTGATCTCACGGGTGATCTTGTAGGCGGTCTTGTCCGGCAACACTTTCCGCAGCCCGTTGGCAATCGGGTCCCTCCGCGGAAGCGGCATAACGTAGGTGGGTGAGCGCTGCAGCATCGTGATGTGCGCGGTGTCGTCGGCCATGGCCGGGATCAGGGTGACCGCGGTGGCGCCGCTGCCGATGACGACAACTTCCTTGCCCTGGTAATCCAGGTCTTCAGGCCAGAACTGCGGGTGCACGATCGCTCCCGAGAAGTCCTCCTGACCTTCGAAGTGGGGATTGTGCCCGGCGGCGTAGTCGTAGTAGCCGGTCGCACCGAAGAGCCAGTCGCAGGTGACCTCCCGTTGCTGTCCGTCGCACTCCAGCACCACCGTCCACCGCGCTGTGTCGCTGCAGAAGTCGGCGCGGATCACCTTGTGCTGGAGGTAGATCCGACTGGCCAGGCTGTCGTCCTCGATGACCTCGTGCAGGTAGTCGAGGATCTCGTGCGCATCGGCGATGGCGTTGTCGCTGGTCCACGGCTTGAACTCGTAGCCAAATGTGTGCAGGTCGGAGTCTGACCGGATCCCCGGGTAGCGGAACAGATCCCAGGTGCCGCCGATCGCGTCACGGCTGTCCACGATGGCGAAGGTGCGGCCGGGCTGCATGGCGACCAGGTAGTGCCCGAAGCCGATCCCGGATATTCCGGCGCCGACGATCAGCACGTCGACGTGACCGGTTAATGACTTCTTCGGGCGGGTTTGGTCGAGCGTGGCGACGGACATGTGCACTCCCGGACAGCTGTGATGAATTGTAACATGATTAATGTTATAGTTCAGTTGACATCTGTCAAGGGCCTTCTGTCACACCTGTAGCGGCAAACGAAACGAGGGGACGAATGACCGTCGCACCTGTTCAGCGGCGCGCGCCAATGCAAGCGCGCAGCCGGCACACCGTTACCCGCATCCTCGACGCCGCCGCCGCGATCGCCGACGAGCAGGGCGTCGACGCGGCCACCACCCGCGCGATCGCCGACCGCGCCGGCGTCTCCTACCCCTCGCTGTACCGTTTCTTCGCTGACCGGGAGGCCGTCCTCGGTGAATTGCTCGAGCGGCAGTGCGCCGACCTCGACGCGCGGTGCGTGGCGGCGGAGAAGACCTGGAAGATCACCTCGGTCGCCGACCTGCTCGACTACGAGATCGACCTGCACGTGCACTACTACGGCGAGCACCCGAGCGCCGCGCGGATGTGGATGGGCGGGCGCACCTCGCCGGCAGTCACCAACTACGTTCGAGCCCGGATGCAGACCCTCGCTCAACGGATGCACGCGATCCTGGTCGACTCCGGACTGATCCCGGCCGAGACCGACCCGCGGACCATGCTGGTGGCCGTCGAAATGGCCGACCGCATGCTGGAACTGTCCTACCGCGGCGGGAACGGCTTCGACGAGGAGATCCTCGCCATCGGCCGGCGCGCGCTCATCGCTTTCGGCGAAGAGCTTTCCCGGCACGCCCCCGACTGACCGGCGCTAGGCAGGGATCGGCTGGCGGCCGCGGATCAGCTTGCCCGGCCGGGCGTCGGTCGGCGCGCCGTTCTCGGCGATCACCTCGCCGGAGACGATCGTCGCCACGTAGCCGTCGGCGGTCTGGTCGAGCCGACGCCCGCCGGCGGGCAGGTCGTGGGTGATCACCGGTTTGTGCAGTTGCAGTGCCGCGTGGTCGATCACGTTGAGGTCGGCCTTGTAGCCCACCGCGATGCGGCCCCGGTCGCCCAGCCCGGCGATGCGAGCGGGCACCGAGGTAAGCCTCCGGACGGCATCCGGCACCGAGAACCGCCCCGACTTCCGATCGCGCGCCCAGTGCGCCAGGAAGTACGTCGAGTAGCTGGCGTCGCAGATCATCCCGTAGTGCGCGCCGCCGTCGCCGAGCCCGAGCACGACGTCGTCGCGGTGCAGCAGCTCGCCGACGGTGTCTAGCGAGTTGTTCTCCAGGTTGCTAGTGGCGACCAGCAGCATGGCGCGACCGTCGTCGTCGAGCAGCCGGTCGTAGGCCTCTTCCATCGGGTTCACCCCGCGGGCCCGGGCCCGGGCACCGATGCTGGTCGACGGGTCGGGCTCGTAGTCGGGGTTGTCGCCGAGCGGGAAGATCCAATCCCACATCTGCGTCACGATGAGGATCGGGTGCCCGACGCCGGGCTTGTCGGCGAGGATGCGGGCGCGGACCTCGGGTTTGCGCATCTCGGCCACCCGCTCGGCCAGCGGCAGGTGAGCGATCTCCTGGTAGCTGGGGTAGAGCACAAACGGGTTGGCGGAGAGTTGCAGCCCCATCACCAAGCCGATCGGGCGGGGCAACAGCTGCGCGGTGATGTCGCCACCGGCCGCGTTGGCCTTCTCGATCATCGTGATGGCGTCCGGCCAGGTCGGGTCGCCGGCGTTGGCGACGACGAGGGTGAAGGTGACCGGCAGCCCGACGTCCTCGGCGACGTCGAACACCGTTTGCAGCACCGGCTGGTAGCCGCCGGCCGGGAGGTCGGGCACGAATTGCAGCAGGCCGCCGCCGCCGTCGACCACGCCTCGCGCGATTTCTTCGATCTCCTCGCGAGCTGCCTCGTAACTCGGAATCGGCGAGCCGCTTTCGGTCTTGTGGATGGTGAACCGCGACGTCGCGAAGCCCAGCGCGCCGGCCTTGATCGCCTCGGTGGCCAGCGCCCGCATCTTCGCGAGGTCGTCAGGGGTGGCCGGCTCACGGTCGGCGCCGCGCTGACCCATCACGTAGACCCGTAGCGGCGAGTGCGGAAGATAGGCGGCCACGTCGATGTCGCGCTTGCCCGCGTCCAGTGCGTCCAGGTATTCGGGGAAGGTTTCCCACGTCCACGGCAGGCCGTCGGTCATCACGACACCGGGAATGTCCTCGACTCCGGCCATCACGTCGACCAGCACGTCGTGGTCCTCGTGGCGGCACGGCGCGAAGCCGACGCCGCAGTTGCCCATGACCACGGTGGTCACCCCGTGCGCCGACGACGGGGTCAGCCGGTCCGACCAGATGGACTGCCCGTCGTAGTGGGTGTGCAGGTCGACGAAGCCCGGGGTGACCAGCAGGCCGGTCGCGTCGATCTCCCGCGGCGCGATAGCGCCGCGGAGAGCACCGTCGGCTCCGACGGCCATTATGACGCCGTCGCGCACGGCCACGTCACCGACATACGGCTCACCTCCGAGCCCGTCGACGATGGTGCCGTTGCGGATGATTAGGTCGTAGGTCATCTAAATAATCTACGACCGTGTCGGTGGCTGATGCCAGGATCAGTTCGTGATTGGTGACCGCGACACCAACAACGTCGAAGCGGTCTGCCACGCGTAGGGTCGCCAATATGTCCAGCACCGATGCCGCTGCCCAGGAGTTGCTGCGTGACGCGTTCACTCGGTTGATCGAACACGTCGACGAGCTCACCGATGGGCTCACCGACGAACAGGCCGACTACCGGCCGAGCCCGAACGCTAACAGCATTGCGTGGCTGATCTGGCACAGCGCGCGTGTGCAAGACATTCAGCTCGCCCCGATCGCCGGCATCGAGCAGGTGTGGACCCACGAAGGGTGGGTGGACCGTTTCGGGCTGGACCTGCCGCGCAACGACACCGGGTACGGGCACCGCCCCGAAGAGGTGGCGAAGGTGCACGCAGGGGCCGATCTGCTGGCCGGCTACTACCACGCCGTGCACAAGGTCACGCTGGAATTCGTCGCCCGCGTGACCGCCGAGGACTTGGCGCGCATCGTGGACCGGAACTGGGATCCACCGGTGACCGCGAGCGCGCGACTGGTCAGCATCATCGACGACTGCGCCCAGCATCTCGGCCAAGCCGCCTACCTGGTGGGCATCCTGCCCAGGTAACTTGACACCTGTCGAGATGCGTCGGATCGAGGTCACACCGCACGATTAGCGTGGCGGCTATGACCGCGACGAAACCCCCTGACATGCCTGTCAGCACGCGGGTAGCGCTGGCGCGTCCGCGTCGCGTCGCCAAATAGCCTCCGTAGGCTTGACCGCGTGCGATTCGCGGTGACGGTGCTGCTGTGGCTGCTCACCACGGCCGCGCTGGCGGTTGCCGTGCTGACGGCCTGGGCGCAGACGCACCTCATCGACGTCGACGGCTACACGGCAATGGCCCAAGAAGCGTCGAATGATCCGGTGCTGCAGGCCGCGGTGGCATCCGAGCTCACCACTCGGGCGGTGGTGCTGATCAACCAGCGCGGCTACACCATCAGCTCGTCGGAGGTACATAGTGTGGCCGCGGCGTACACCGCCAGCCCATCGTTCCCGTCGCACTTTGCGGAGGCCAATCGGCAGCTGCACGGGTGGCTGTTCACCCGCGCCGCCACGCAGTCCGACCAGTGGGTCGTCGATGTGGCCCCGATGCTCAACGACCCCGTGTTCGACCGGCTCCTCGCCGGTCACGACGTGGACGTGCCCTCCACCGTGGCGGTTCCGGTGACGGCGACGACGCCAAAGGTATTGCAACCCGGCATATTACGCCCGCTGGCCAGCTGGGGTCCGTGGGCCAGCATCGTCGCGGCGGTGGTGACCGGAATCTGCGCCCTGCTGACACTAACCGTCGCGCGCAGCCGTGGCAGAGCGCTAGCCGGCCTCGGCGTCTCGGCGCTGCTGGTCGGCGCCGCCGGTTGGGCCGCAATCGAACTCGGCCGCCGCTATATCGACGATGCGCTGAACCACACCACCGGCGACATGCGCCGCATCGCCGACGTTATGATCGGCGAAGCCGAAAGCAGCCTGCACCACTGGCTGGACCTGGCTCTGGCCGCCGGCGGAGTGCTGGTAGTGCTGGGCATACTAGCGGCAATGCTGGGCGGTCTGTTCAGGGCTGGTCGCCGTTCAGCAGCGCGTCCGGCTTCTGGTTAGCGGACTGCAGCCCGGCCTTCCTCCGCGTTGCGGCCACGCTAGATCAACGACAGCTTGGCAAGGATCTTCCCGGTCGGCTGCGGTGACCCGTTGCCGGGTTCGACGGTGAACGCCAGCGCGTTGGAATTCCCGAGGTTGGTCAGCATGTCGGTGGTCGACGGCGCGACGGCCGCGGTATTCATCGTGCCCGCCGAGGTCGGCCCCTTGTCGCCGATCAGCCACATCTGGTAGACGGTGCCCTGCGAGGGTGGGGGCACGTTGTTCATCACCAGCACACCGGCGTTCATGTTCCGCGAGAACAGCACCGTCGCCGTCCCACCGGCCAATTGGCCGGAGACCGTCCGCACGTCCGGTGCCGCCATGATCTGCTCGGCCATTGTCGGCGTGGCCGACGGTCGCAACGTTATTCCGGCTCCGAAGGCGGCCAATCCCACCACAATTGCGGCAGCCGCAGCTAGTAGCGCTGTGCGCCAACGGGATCGACGGCCAGTGCCCGGTTGCGCCGCGGCCAGCACCGCGGCGCGAAGACGCGTCGGCGGCTCGGCGGCAGTTGCCACCGAAACCGCCGTCATCGTCTCGCGGACCGCGCGAACCTCTTCGCGGAAGGCCTCGACGACCGATGGCGGCGCCGCGGCGAGCTGCCGGTCGATGGCCGCGCGCTCGGCATCGGATACCGCGTGCAACGCGTACGGCGTGGCCAGCTCGAGCAGTTCGAAATCGGTTGGCTCAGTCATGGCACACCCAGGCAATTACGAAGTCCGCGCAGCGCGTCGCGCATCCGTGATTTGATCGTCGAAAGGTTGGCCGACAACCGCTGTGACACTTCGGCATAAGTCAACCCACCGTAGTAGGCCATTTCGATGCACTGCCGCTGGACGTCGGTCAGCCCACCAAGGCACTCCACAACCCGGCGGCGCTCGTCCGCGGCGATCGCTGATTCGGCGACGATGTCGCTCGGCGGCTCGACGGTGGACGCGCCGTAACGTGATTCTCGTTGCGTGGCGGCTTGTTCGGCACGCACGCGGTCGATCGCTCGCCGGTGTGCCATCGTCATCAGCCAGGACAGGGCCGAGCCCTTCGTCGGGTCGTATGCGTCGGCGGTTCGCCAGACCTCCAGGTACACCTCTTGAGTGGTTTCTTCGCTGTAGCCGGAGTCCCGCAGCACACGCGTCACCAGCCCGTATACCCGCGCCCTGGTGTGGTCGTAGAGCACGGCGAACGCGTCGGCATCGCGACGTGCCACCCGGTGCAGCAATGCGTCCAGGTCGCTGCGGTGCCGCGGTCCGGTCATTGACCTGTAGCTTAGCGATTCAGCGACAGCGGTCGTCATTTTGCGCCGATCGAGGCGGACGCGGGAGGAAAAACGACGTCCGCGCCTGGTATTCGTCGAAGCCGGGGCGGCCCGCCATGTACTTTTCGGTCAGCCGAGCACCCGTGACGTAGACCAGGAAGTAGGTCATGAGCAGCGGCGAAAGCGCCGTGATCAGCGACCACCGCCCGGCGATCGTGATCAGCCACAATCCCCACCACACGCATGCGTCGCCGAAGTAGTTCGGATGACGTGTCCACGCCCATAGGCCGCGGTCCATCACCACACCGCGATGCGACGGGTCGGATTTGAATACCCGCAGTTGATGGTCGCCGACGGCTTCGAAGACGACGCCGATGACCCACAGCAGAACGCCGGCCAGCGTGGCGGCCAGCCAGCGCCGCGGGGTGGGACCGATGACCGCCGACAGTTGCAGCGGCAACGAGACGAACCAGGTCGCGCAGGCTTGTACCAGGAACACCTTGCGGATTACCAGTCCTACTGTGGCGCCACGCAACAGGTCGGCGTAGCGCGGATCCTCGCCTTTGCCCGCCGACCGTCGGTAGATGTACCAGCTCAGCCGCAGGCCCCAGATCGCGACCAGCGCGAGCAGCAGCCACCGGCGCGACGCGTCGCCGTCGCCGAGGATCGCGGCGACCATCGCGACCGCGATGAAGCCCAGCCCCCAGGCCACGTCGACGACGTTGTAGCGGCCGATGCGGTGGCCGATCGTGAAGGTGACCGCATGGACCACGAGCAATGCGGCAACCGAGGCGCCTGAGACGACCGCGAAGTTGACGATCACGGCGCGGCCTCACTGGCGAACGTCCATTGGTAGACGTTGAGGTACCCCGAGCGGAATCCGCCCTCCGCATGGGCCAGGTACAGTCCCCACATCCCCCCGAGCACTTCGTCGAAGCCGAGGTGCGCCAGAGTTTTTCGACGTTGCATGAACCGCTCCCGCCATAGCCGCAGCGTCTCTGCGTAGTGTTGCTGCAGCGAGAGCATATCGATCGGGCGTAATGCGGTCTCGCGCTCGGTGAGGGCATCGGATTCCCACTCGCCGGCCATGTACGACTCACCGAAGCCGATCAGACCGTGGCGTCCGATCCGGCGGGCCAGTTGGTCCGGGCGCGCGTGGCACCGTGGGGTGGCTACCTATGACCGCGGCCGACCCGAGTGTTTCTTGCACCCCGAACGTTTCTCGCACAGCGAGGTATTCGGAGCGGGGGCCCGATCGGACGACCGTGACGAAGGCCATCCATAACGCTGGCCGCTCCGAAGAACAACTGTCCGACCCGTAACCGGCGGCGCCCGCCGCCTTGACGAAGGAGCCGAAGCGGAATGAAGGACATCCACAGAAAGACGCTTGCAGTGGGCTTAGCGGCGATCGCGGCCTTGGGGTTCTCGGCGTGTTCGAGCAACACATCCCAGTCCGCGCAGCAGACCAGCGCGAGTCCCGCCATGACCGTGGCAGCGCCCGCGAGCACGAACGCCACGGCGGGTCCCGCGACCAATCTGATCGGCTCGGGATGCGCGGATTACGCGGCTCAGCATCCGAGCGGTCCGGCCTCGGTGACCGGAATGGCAGGGGACCCGGTCGCGACGGCGGCGTCGAACAATCCGATGCTGTCGACCCTGACCGCCGCGCTCTCCGGCAAGCTGAACGCGGGCGTCAACCTGGTCGACACGCTGAACAGCGGCCAGTACACGGTGTTTGCGCCGACCAACGCCGCATTCGACAAGCTGCCGGGGAGCACGATCGATGAGCTGAAGACCAACGCCGACATGCTGAAGAGCATCCTGGCCTACCACGTGGTGCAAGGGCAGGAAAGTCCGATCACGGTTGACGGCACCCACAAAACCCTGCAGGGGACCGACGTGACGGTGACCGGCCAGGGCAACGGCCTCAAGGTCGGCGATGCCGGTTTGGTCTGCGGAGGGGTGCGCACCGCCAACGCGACGGTGTACATGATCGACACCGTGCTGACCCCGCCCAGCCGGTAACGGCCGAGATTGTCGCATTCATCTGCGCCGCCGAGCATACCGATCCAAGACAGCTGTGGTAGCGAATAGTAATCATGTTGTCTCTAGCGTTGATCGGTCTGCTCGGCGGCCTCATCACTGGCATCTCGCCGTGCATCCTTCCGGTGTTGCCGGTGATCTTCTTCTCCGGCACGCAGGGTGCTGACGGTGGTGCGGTCGCGGTCGAGACGAAACTCGAAGTCTTGCGACCGTATCGGGTGATCGGCGGACTGGTGCTGAGCTTCAGCCTGGTCACGCTGGTCGGCTCGGCGCTGCTGTCGTTGCTGCACCTGCCGCAGGACGCCATCCGCTGGGTTGCGTTGGCCGCGTTGGTGGCGATCGGTCTCGGCTTGATCTTCCCGCGCTTCGAACGGCTGCTGGAGCGGCCGTTCTCCCGCATCCCGCAGAAACAGATCGCCACCCGCGCCAACGGGTTTGGTCTCGGCCTGGCGTTGGGCGTGCTCTACGTTCCATGCGCGGGCCCGGTGCTGGCCGCGATTGTGGTGGCCGGCGCCACCGCGAATATCGGTCTGCCCGTCGTCGTGCTGACCGTGGCCTTCGCGCTGGGCACGGCGGTGCCGCTGTTGTTCTTCGCGCTGGCTGGCCAACGAGTTGCCCAGCGGGTCAGCGCCTTTCGTCGTCGCCAACGCCAGATCCGCGTCACGGCAGGGGTGGTAACGCTGCTGCTGGCGGTGGCGCTGGTGTTCAACCTGCCCGCGATGCTGCAGCGGGCCATTCCGGACTACACCAGCTCGTTGCAGAACAAGCTGGGCGGCGACGAGCAGCTCCAGCAAGAGCTCGGCGGCATCGTCAACGACCAGAACAAAGAGTTGTCGAACTGCACCAACGCCTCCCCGCATCTGCAGAACTGCGGCCCCGCGCCCGACCTCAAGGGCATCACCGCATGGCTGAACATCCCCGGCGACAAACCGATCGACCTAAAAGCGTTGCGGGGCAAGGTGGTGCTGATCGACTTCTGGGCCTACTCCTGCATCAACTGCCAACGCGCCATCCCGCACGTCGAAGGCTGGTACAAGGCTTATCACGACGACGGTTTCGAGGTCATCGGCGTGCACACCCCGGAGTATGCGTTCGAGAAGGTCACCGGCAACGTCAAAAAAGGCGCCGCCGATATCGGGATCACCTACCCGATCGCCCTGGACAACAGCTACTCGACGTGGACGAACTACCGCAACCAGTACTGGCCAGCCGAATACCTGATCGACGCCGGCGGCGTGGTGCGACATGTCAGCTTCGGCGAAGGCGACTACGACGGCACCGAAAAGCTTGTCCGCGAGCTTATTACCAGCGCGCGGCCCGGAGTCGGGCTGCCGCCGGCGGTCGATGCACCCGACACCACCCCGCAGCTCGGCCTCACTCCCGAGACGTACTTCGGCGTTGGCAAGGTGGTCAACTACGCCGGCGGCGGCGTCTACGACAAGGGGCAGGCCAACTTCACCTTCCCCGCGGCGCTGCCGGACGACAGCTTCGCCCTGCAGGGACCGTGGACACTCGACTACCAGGGCGCGACGGCCGACGGCGATGCCTCCAGCATCGAGCTGAACTACTACGCGAAAAGCGTCTACATCGTCGTCGGCGGAACCGGGAACTTGATGTTGACGCGCGACGGAAAGACGATGGCGGTGCCGGTCGGTGGCCCACCGACTTCACACCAGATCGTCGCCGGCAAGGACGTCGCCCGCGGTTTGCTCGATGTGCGTTTAAGCAAAGGGCTGCAGGTGTTTTCCTTCACCTATGGCTAATCGCCAGTCCAGGATGCGTCGGGCTGCGACGGCACAGCTGTCACGGCGTGATGACGTGTGATGGGTCGGGCCGCAGCTCCGGCGGTGCCTGGCTGTAGTCACCGAACGGCCCATCGCGTCGCTCGACAGCGGCCCGGACGCCCTTGGTGGCCGCGGTCTGGATGAAGTCGAGCGCTTCGGGGGTGTTGCGCATCAGGCCGTCGAGGATGCCGCCCAGCATCTGCGTCGACGCCAGGCCCATGTTCTCGTAGGCCTGATTCACAACGAGCTTCTGGGCTTGCAACTGCGACAACGGGATTCGCGCCAGCTCGGCAGCGATCTCGGCTACCCGAGCCTCCAGCCGCTCGAAGGGGACCGCCTCATTGATCAGTTCGACCTCGGCGGCCTGCACACCGGTCAGCGGCCGACCGGTCAACGAATGCCACTTGACCTTGGCCAGGCTGAGCCGATACAGCCACATCCCGGTCAGATACGCGCCCCAGATGCGGCTGTACGGGGTGCCGATCACGGCGTCGTTGCTGGCGATCACGATGTCGGCGCACAGCGCGTAGTCGCTGGCACCGCCAACACACCAGCCGTGCACCTGGGCGATCACCGGCTTTGACGCCCGCCAGATCGCCATGAACTTCTGGGTCGGCCCGGTCTCCCGCGCGGTGACCAGCGCGAAATCCTTGCCCGGATCCCAGCGTCCACCGGTGTTCATCGCCTCGCCCCAGTGTTGGAGGAAGCCGTCGCCGAAGTCGTAGCCGCCGGAGAACGCCCGGCCGGCCCCGCGCAGCACGATGACCTTGACGTCCGGGTCCCGCTCGGCCAGGCCGATGGCGGCCTCGATTTCGTCGGGCATCGGCGGAACGATGGTGTTGAGGTGGTCGGGCCGGTTTAACGTGATGGTGGCGACCGGCCCGGCCGTCGTGTAGAGCAAGGTTTCGAATTGTGCAGCTGGCATAGCTGAATGCTGACAGCTGCGCTCAGTTGCCGGCGTTACCGGGTGCCGCAGTCGCGATCAATCGTCAGCGTGTCGTCGCTGATCCCATCGCTCGAGCCGAGCCTGTAATTCGAGCAGGCCAAGCCCGGCGACCGGAGCCGCGATGAAAAAACATGCCGCCATGAGTGGAGTCATCTCGACCTCCTCTGCCAGGGCTCTTCCCGCCCCTAACCTTCCCCATACGCCTTTCTTAGGCAGATATAAGGTACGCCTCAGGCCGCAGTAAGGAAAGCCGAAACGCGCGATTTTCTCCAAGATGTTCCAGAAAAGTTATTCGGCGCCGACCGCGGCCACAGGTGACGCTCACCCTGTGCCGGGCGGCAACATTTGAAACCCGGTCAGGATGGTCTGGGTATCGCGGACGTATCCGGGGTTGTCGGGGTCGGCTGCCTGGACTGTGACCGTCGCGGCGTAGTCGTTGCCAGCAAACGCAGCTATCACGACGAGCGTCTTGGCCTTGCGTGGCGGAATCCGGCCCATGGCCGGGGCGTCGTAGCTGACGAGATCCGCTTTGTGGCCGCAGAGGGTGGTGTGGGTCGTCTGCGTATTGGTGACGCCCAGGTGATCGGCCAACGTCGCGCGTTCCTGATCGAAAATCTTCTCCTGATCTTGGTTCGTGCTGGGGGCGGATTCCAGGGTGACGACAGCGGTGGGCACGAAGTCGTCGCCGGCCAAATCCTTATTTCCCATGGCAAAGCGGATGATCTCGGAATCGAGCATTTTCGTACGCTGCCACCCGGGCGGCTGCGGGATCCGCAGCACCGGCTCACCGGCCGCGCGCGCCGGAACCGATGCGATAGGCACCGAAACCTGTTGGCATATAGTGCTTTTAGTGCCTGTCGCGCCCGCGCCCTGGACTGCGGTACCGGTGACCACCTTCCTGCAGCCCGGCGCTGCGAACAGTGCCGCCGCCGCGACCGTCGCAGACAGCATGCACGGCCGTCGGATTGCACCGCACCTCACTTTTGTCACCTGGTCTGTCGAGTGTGCAGCATCCGCCACAGGAACGAGAAACTCAGCGCCGCCTTGAACGCGATCTGCGCGTTGTCGGCAGCACCGGCGTGGCCGCCCTCGATGTTCTCGTAGTACCAGACCCGATGGCCCGCGGCTTCCAGTGCCGCCGTCATCTTGCGGGCATGGCCCGGATGCACTCGATCGTCACGGGTAGACGTGGTGATCAACACCGCCGGGTAGTCGATGTCGGCCGAAATGTTGTGGTAAGGGGAGTATTCGGCGATGAACTCCCAATCATCGGGATTGTCCGGGTCGCCGTACTCGGCGACCCAGGACGCGCCCGCCAGCAGCAGATGGAAGCGGCGCATGTCCAGCAACGGCATCTGGCACACGAGCGCGCCGAACAGCTTCGGGTACTTGGTCAGCATGATGCCCATCAGCAGCCCGCCGTTGCTGCCGCCCTGTGCACCGAGTTGCTGCACAGTCGTGATGCCGCGGTCCACCAAATCGGTTGCCACCGCGGCGAAGTCCTCGGCGACCAGGTGACGGCCCGCGCGCATCGCCTGAGTGTGCCAGCCGGGGCCGTACTCGCCACCACCGCGGATGTTGGCCAGCACATAGGTGCCGCCGCGTGCCAGCCAGAGCCGGCCCAATACGCCGTCGTACCCCGGGGTTCGGGCCACCTCGAATCCGCCGTAGCCGCCGAGCAGTGTCGGACCGGGCCCGGTCGCATCACGCGGACGCACCACGAAATACGGGATCGAGGTGCCATCCTGCGATGTCGCGAAATGCTGTGCGACGGTCATGCCTTCGGCGTCGAAGAAAGCCGGCGTGGATTTGATCTGTTCCAGCGGTCCGTCGACAGGCCCCTGCAGGAGCCGTGACGGCGTCGTGAATCCACTGGAATCCAAGAAGATTTCGTTGCCAGTGTCGTCGGCGGCGGCGATCACGGTGTTGGTGTTGGCCGGCACGTCGGTCACCGGCCGACGCTGCCAGGTGCCCGGAGTGACGATCTCGACGCGACTGGCCACGTCGACCAGCGTGACCACCACGAGCCGCTCGCGGGTCCACGCGTAGTGGAGCAGGCTGGTGTGCTCGTCGGGCTCGAACACAATTCGCAACTGTGCTGTACCGGCCAGGAATTCGTCATAGTCGGCGGCCAGCAACGAGCCAGCGGCATAGCTGGCGCTGCCGGTGACCCAGTCGGTACGCAGCTCGATCAGCAACCACTGCCGGTGAACCGACACCGACGCATCGGTGGGCGCGTCGATGCGGATCAGCTCGTCACCGCGCAGCTCGTAGACCTGGTCGTTGAAGAAGTCCAGGGCCCGTCGCAGCACCGTCCGCTCGAAGCCGGGCGTGCGGTCTACCCCTGCGGTCACGATCACGTCGCTGGGCGAGCCTTCGAACACCGTCTGCGCATCCTCCACCGGTTGTCCGCGGCGCCATCGTTTGACGATCCGCGGGTAGCCCGAGTCGGTCAGCGAGCCTTCGCCGAAGTCGGTGCCTATCAACAGAGTGTCGGGATCGACCCAGCTGGTTCCGGACTTGGCCTCGGGCAGGGCGAACCCCCCGTCGACGAATCCGCGCGTGGCCATGTCGAATTCACGCACGATAGCGGCGTCCGACCCGCCACGGGACAGGCTGATCAGGGCCCGGGTGTGATCGGGTTCGATAACGTTGGCGCCGGCCCACACCCAGTTTTGATTGTCAGCTCGGCTCAGCTCGTCTAAGTCCAACAGCACATCCCAGTCCGGCTTATCGCTGCGGTAGCTGTCCAAAGTGGTGCGCCGCCACAGCCCGCGCGGGTTGGCGGCGTCGCGCCAGAAGTTGTAGAGATAGTCGCCGCGACGGCGCACGTAAGGAATCCGGGCATCGGTGTCGAGCACCTCGAGCGCTTCGGTGCGCATTCGCTCGAACTCCTCGCCGGAATACTCGGCCACTGTCGGCTCGTTGCGGGCGCGCACCCAGTCCAGCGGCTCCTCGCCGAGGATGTCCTCCAGCCACAGATAGGGGTCTTCGGGGCCGTGGCTCGTCATAGAAGAGATTGTGACGGCGGCGGTAGTGTGAGCTGTGTAACACCGTCAAACGAGGAGCTGATCCCATGACCGTCTATGCACGTCCGGGTTCCGCGGGGGCGCTGATGTCGTACGAATCGAGGTACGGCAACTTCATCGGGGGCGAGTGGGTTGCGCCGGTGGGCGGCCGCTATTTCGAGAATCCGACACCGATCACCGGACAGGCGTTCTGCGAGATACCGCGCTCCGACGAGGCCGACGTCGACAGGGCGCTCGACGCCGCCCACGCCGCTGCACCGGGGTGGGGTAAGACCGCGCCGGCCGACCGGGCGGCGATCCTGAACAAGATCGCTGACCGCATCGAGGAGAACCGCGAGTCGCTGGCGCTCGCCGAAGTCTGGGACAACGGCAAACCGATCCGCGAGGCGCTGGCCGCCGACATTCCCCTGGCGGCGGATCATTTCCGTTACTTCGCCGCGGCGATTCGCGCCCAAGAAGGTTCGCTGAGCCAGATCGACGAGGACACCGTCGCCTATCACTTCCACGAGCCGCTGGGCGTCGTGGGGCAGATCATCCCGTGGAACTTCCCGATCCTGATGGCTACCTGGAAGCTGGCGCCGGCGCTGGCGGCCGGCAACGCCGCGGTGCTCAAGCCCGCCGAGCAGACCCCCGCGTCGGTGCTGTACCTGATGTCGTTGATCGGCGACCTGCTGCCGGCCGGCGTGGTCAACGTCGTCAACGGGTTCGGCGCCGAGGCCGGTAAGCCGCTGGCGTCCAGCAACCGCATCGCCAAGGTCGCGTTCACCGGCGAAACCACCACCGGGCGGCTGATCATGCAGTACGCGTCGCAAAACCTGATCCCGGTCACCCTGGAACTTGGCGGCAAGAGCCCCAACATCTTCTTCTCGGACGTGATGGCCGCCAACGACGACTTCCAGGACAAGGCGCTGGAAGGGTTCACCATGTTCGCCCTCAACCAGGGCGAGGTATGCACCTGCCCGTCGCGCAGCCTGGTCCAGGCCGACATCTACGACGAGTTCCTGGAACTGGCGGCCATCCGCACCAAGGCCGTCCGGCAGGGTGACCCGCTGGACACCCAGACGATGATCGGTTCGCAGGCCTCCAACGACCAGCTGGAAAAGGTGTTGTCCTACATCGAAATCGGCAAAGATGAAGGCGCGAGGATCCTGTGCGGCGGGGAGCGCGCCGAGCTGGGCGGTGACCTGTCCGGCGGCTACTACGTGCAGCCGACCATCTTCGCCGGCAATAACAAGATGCGGATCTTCCAGGAGGAGATTTTCGGGCCGGTGGTGGCGGTGACGTCGTTCAAGGACTACGACGACGCGATCTCGATTGCCAACGACACCCTCTACGGCCTGGGCGCGGGGGTGTGGAGCCGCGACGGCAACACCGCCTACCGGGCGGGCCGCGACATCCAGGCCGGGCGGGTGTGGGTCAACTGCTACCACGTCTACCCGGCGCACGCGGCGTTCGGCGGCTACAAGCAATCCGGTATCGGTCGGGAGAACCACAAGATGATGCTCGACCACTACCAGCAGACCAAGAACCTGATGGTGTCGTATTCACAAAAGGCGCAAGGGTTCTTCTGATGAGGTTCTTCTGATGACGCCGCGGGTGGTGCTCACCGCCGCTGCCGCCGGGCTGCTCGGTGAGCTGCAGCACCGGCACGGCCCGGTGATGTTCCATCAGTCCGGCGGCTGCTGCGATGGCTCGTCGCCGATGTGCTACCCGGACGGTGACTTCATCGTGGGCGATCGCGACGTCCTGTTAGGCGTCTTGGACGTCGGCGCCGGGGTGCCGGTGTGGATCTCCGGGCCGCAGTTCCAGGCCTGGAAGCACACCCAGCTGGTCATCGACGTAGTGCCCGGCCGCGGCGGCGGGTTCAGCCTGGAAGCACCCGAGGGGATGCGGTTTTTGTGCCGCGGCCGTGCCTTCAGCGACGCCGAGAACGCGGAGCTCGGGGCGACCCGGGTGATCACCGGGGCCGACTATGAGCGCGGCGAGCGCCCGCCGGCACGTTCACCGGTGATGGCTACTGCCGCTGACGCGTGCCCAGTACCCGCAGGGCGCGCCGCGCAGGTGCAGGGATAGCAGGCGGCCGCGGCAGTATCGTCAAAGCGTGATACCGCTGCCACGACCTTGGCTGCTGACCAGCGCGATATTGGTCGGCGTCGCAGTCGGGTTGCTGGGTGGAACAGCCGCGCTGACCGTGGATCACGCGCACATGCGCTCAGACGTCGCGATCGCATTGGTGGTCGGATTCCCCAGCGCCGTCGGTCTGCTGGTGACCCTGCTGTCCCGGCGCCGATGGCTGACGGCGCTGGGCGTGTTCATCCTGGCGCTGGCGCCGGGATGGTTCGGTGTGCTCGCGGTGATCGAGGTGACGACCCCTGCCTGAAGACGACCGTGTGGACAGCGCATCACTCCCGAAGGCCGAGCCGCACATGCCGACCTTCGACACCGGCACGCACCCCACACCCAAACCCGAGCTCACTGAACCGGAACCGTCGGCGCGGCGACGCCGATGGTGGCGGCGGCGGTCGGACAGTTCGGCGATCCAGACAGCGGATGAGCCGGCGAGCAGCGCTGCCCCGGCGACTGAGGCCGCGACGGGCGATGCGCCGCTCTCCGGCTCGCTGCACGCGCCGGCGCCGCCGATCACGGTGCCCGGCCGGTATCACTACCTGAAGTGGTATCACTACCTGAAGTGGTGGAAGTTCATCTTGACGCTGCTGGCGGTGTGGGTTCCGGCGGCGACGATCGGTGTCGGCCTGTTCTACTGGTGGACCCACGACAATTCCATCCACAAAACCGCGGTTGTCTTCGTTGTCTTGGTCTATGTCGTCGTGTGCACGGTCGCAGGCTTGATGCTGGCGATGGTGCCGGACCGGCCGCTGGTGTCAGCGTTGGCGATCGCGATGATATCGGCGGTGTTCGCTTCCGTCGTCGCCGCGGCCCCGTTCTACGGGGCGTTCTACTGCGACCACAGCCAGCGTCCTTGCCTGATGGGCATCATCCCGCACTGAGCCAGTCGACGGAGGCTATGCAAGGCTGACGGGGTGAGCGACAGGTCGGCCTCGTATACCCCGGCCGATTCGGACCTAGCCTCAATCGCTGACCTGATCGAAGATCCAGCCAGGGCCGCCATGCTCGCGGCCCTGGTCGGTGGCCGGGCGCTGCCGGCGGGGGAGCTGGCTCGGCAGGCCGGGGTGCACCCCGCCACCGCCTCCAGGCACTTGCGCCGACTAACCGAAGGCGGGCTGATCCGGGTCCGAGTGCAAGGCCGGCATCGATACCACGAGATCGTCAACCCGGAGGTGGCCACCGTGCTGGAGGCCATCGCCCACATCGCGCCGCCGGCGCCGATCCGCTCGCTGAGTCAACATCGCGCCGCCTGCGCCCTGTTCGAGGCGCGGACGTGCTACGACCACCTTGCCGGACGCCGCGGCGTGGAACTTCGCCACCGCCTGCTGGCCACCGCGGCCATCCGCTGCCTCGACGACCGGGACCACGAGCTCACCGACCGCGGACAGTATTTGCTCGACGAACTGGGCATCGACCTGGCCACGCTGAGGGCAAGCCGACGGGTGTTCGCCCGCTCATGCATCGACTGGACCGATCGCAGGGTCCACCTGGCCGGAGCGCTGCCCGCCGCGATCACCAGCGTGTTCCTCGCCCGCGGATGGCTTGCCCGCGGGCCGGGCCGCAGCCTGCGCGTCGCCGGCGGCTACGACGACTACGTCGAAAAATGGCTCGCAAGCTGACGAGGAGGCCGAGCCACTAGGGTAATGACCCACGGTGCTGTCAGTGAGAAGTCACCGCCCACTAGTGTGGGCTCGTGACTTCTCACTACGACGTTGTTGTTCTCGGAGCCGGACCCGGCGGATACGTGGCGGCCATCCGCGCCGCGCAGCTGGGATTGAATACGGCCGTCGTCGAATCCAAGTACTGGGGCGGAGTCTGTCTCAACGTCGGCTGCATCCCGTCGAAGGCCTTGCTGCGCAACGCCGAACTCGCCCACATCTTCACCAAGGAAGCCAACACCTTTGGCATCGGCGGCGATGCGACCTTCGACTACGGCGTCGCTTACGACCGAAGCCGGAGGGTGGCCGAGGGCAGGGTCGCCGGTGTGCACTTTCTGATGAAGAAGAACCAGATCACCGAGATCCACGGATACGGCAGATTCACCGATGCCCACACGCTGTCGGTCGAACTGAATGACGGTGGTACCGAGACGGTCACGTTCGACAACGTCATCATCGCCACCGGCAGCAGCACCCGGCTGGTTCCCGGCACGTCTTTGTCGGCCAATGTCGTCACCTACGAAGAGCAGATCTTGTCCCGAGAACTCTCGGAGTCGATCATCATCGCCGGCGCCGGGGCCATCGGCATGGAATTCGGCTACGTGCTGCAGAACTACGGCGTCGACGTGACCATCGTCGAATTCTTACCGCGCGCGCTGCCCACCGAAGACGCCGAGGTATCCAAGGAGATCGAGAAGCAGTTCAAGAAACTCGGCGTCAAGATCCTCACCGGCACCAAAGTCGAGTCGATCGCCGACGACGGATCCGTGGTCACCGTGACTGTCAGCAAGGACGGCCATACGCAAGAGCTCAAAGCGCAGAAAGTGTTGCAGGCCATCGGGTTTGCGCCCAATGTCGAAGGCTACGGCTTGGACAAGGCCGGTGTTGCGTTGACCGACCACAAAGCCATCGGGATCACCGACTACATGCAGACCAACGTCTCGCACATCTACGCCATCGGCGATGTCACCGGATTGCTTCAGCTGGCGCACGTCGCCGAGGCTCAGGGTGTCGTCGCGGCCGAAACCATTGCCGGCGCAGAGACTTTGGCACTCGGCGACTACCGCATGCTGCCCCGCGCGACGTTCTGCCAGCCGAATGTTGCCAGCTTCGGGCTCACCGAGGAGCAGGCCCGCGACGAGGGCTACGACGTGATGGTCGCCAAGTTCCCCTTCACCGCCAACGCCAAGGCGCACGGCGTGGGCGACCCCAGCGGTTTCGTCAAACTCATCGCCGATGCCAACCACGGCGAGCTGCTCGGCGGACACCTGATCGGCCACGACGTCGCCGAGTTGCTGCCAGAGCTGACGCTGGCGCAGAAGTGGGACCTGACCGCAAACGAGTTGGCGCGCAACGTCCATACCCACCCGACGATGTCGGAGGCGCTGCAAGAATGTTTCCACGGACTGGCCGGGCACATGATCAACTTCTGACCGCGATGCGTACCGAGTCGATTTGGACCGCCATTGGCGGAGTGATCGTCGGCTATGTCCTGTGGCTAGTCGCGATCTCGATCGGCGACGCCCTCACCACGGTGAGCCTGTGGAGTCTGGTTGTGCTGCTGGTCTCGGCGGCGTTCGCACTGTGGGCGGTCTTACGGGGACAGCGGCTGCGGCGGCAGCAGAACTATGCGCTGGCGTCGTTTGTCTTCGCGTTGCCCGTTCTTCCGGTACTGCTGTCGGTGGGCGTGCTGGTCCGCACCTACGTATAAGCGGTTGCTATCGTGGGTTGTCCAGCGGGATTTCGAGGGCTGACATCGTCGCGGCCAGACCGTCGTATTGGCCTGCGAGCATGCAGAATTCGATGAGTTGACGCCGATCGAGGTAAGCCGACAGCTGCTGCCAGACCTCGGCGCTGATCGAGCGGTTGTTGATGAACTCGTCGGTGGCGGCCAGCAGCGCACGCTGCCGGTCGGACAGCCCGCCCGTGGCGTCAGGCCAGGCGAAGATCATCTCCTGGGTCTGATCATCGAGCCCGCGACGGCGCCCCATCTTGCGGTGATGCTGCAGCTCGTATTCCGAACCGCGCAGGTGAGCGACTCGCAGGATCACCAACTCGGTGTCGGCGAGTGGTAAGCGGCCCCGCAGCAACAGCGCGGAATAGGGCATCATTGCCAAGAACAGCCGCTTGTGCTGACCCAGCGTCGCGAACAAATGCATCTGCGGAGCGCCGACGGTACGGGCGGCGGACTTCGCCAAGATCCAATTGATCAGTCCCAGATCGCCGATCCTTCCGGAAGCGGGGATCCGGCCGACTTCATTCATGTTTGCTTCACCAGGTATGGCGACACCGTGCTGCGGTGCTCGTCGAGGTCGAGGGCGCGGCCCAGAGCGGGGAACGCCCGCTGGGGGCAGTTGTCGCGTTCGCAGACCCGGCAGCCCGCGCCGATCGGCGTGGCGATATCCCCGGACAAGTCGAGTCCTTCCGAGTAGACGAGCCGATGAGCGTGGCGGAGTTCGCAGCCCAGGCCGATCGCGAAGGTTTTACCGGGCTGACCATACCGTGATGCCCGCCGCTCCACGGTGCGGGCCACCCACATGTAGTTGCGGCCGTCGGGCATCTGGGCGATTTGCACCAGGATCTTGCCCGGGTTGGCGAAGGTCTCGTAAACGTTCCACAGCGGGCAGGTGCCGCCACTGGACGAGAAGTGAAAGCCGGTGGCCGACTGGCGTTTTGACATGTTTCCGGCCCGGTCTACCCGAATGAAGGAGAACGGCACACCCCGCATCGACGGCCGTTGCAGCGTGGACAGCCGGTGTCCGATGGTCTCGTAGCTCACCGAGTAGAAGGCCGAGAGCCGCTCGACGTCGTAGCGGAAGTTCTCCGCGACGTCGTGAAACTGCCGGTACGGCAGCACCGCGGCCGCGGCGAAGTAGTTGGCCAGCCCGAGCCGGGCCAGCGTGCGCGACTCGTCGCTGGTGAACTTGCCCTCGGTGACCATGCTGTCAATGAGGTCGCCGAACTCCAGATATGCCAGCTCGGTGGCAAGCTTGAACACCTGCTGGCCGGACGAGAGGTGGTTGCTGATCTCCAGCGTCTTGGTCGCCGGGTCGTAGCGGTGCAGCACGGTGTCGCCGAGGTCGATGCGTTTGTTGATGTACACGCCGTGCACCTCGGTGAGCCGGCGGGACAACTCGCCGGCCAGATCACCGTGGTGCAACCGCATCCGCGTGGTCAGATCCTCGGCGGCGGTGTCCAGCTCGTGCAGATAGTTCTGCCGCTGGTAGAAGTAATCCCGCACCTCTTCATGCGGCATGGTGATCGACCCGCTGCCGCTACCGTCAGAGAACCGTTCCTCGGTGGCGGCGGCCAACTGGGCGGTGGTGATCCGGTAGCGGCGGTGCAGGTTGACCATGGCCCGCGCAAACCCTGGGTGCCCGTTGACGATCTCGGCTACTTCGGACAGGTCGACGTCGATGTCCAGATCGCGGTCCATTGTCACCTCACGCAGTTCGGCGACCAGCCGGGTGTCGTCTTGAGAGGCGAAGAACGTGGCGTCCACCCCGAAGACTTCGGTGATCCGCAACAGCACGGCCACCGTCAGCGGACGGACGTCATGCTCGATTTGGTTGAGATAACTCGGCGAGATCTCCAGCATCTGGGCCAGCGCGGCCTGGCTGAAGCCGCGCTCGCTGCGCAGCTGGCGAACACGGGATCCGACGAACGTCTTGGACACCCGCCCAGCCTACCGGCGTTGCGAAGACAAGGTTTGCAGAGTTGGCACGACGCTCTGGATTGGCGCCGCCGCGAGGTCGTTTGGCATGATCCTTGCTTGGGGGAACCTAAGCTAGGCCAGCTAGCAACCAGGGATTATGTCGCGTTGCGGAGTGAGAAGGCCCAGCATGAGACGTAGCGTGGAGTGAAACCGTGAGCCTGGACAAAGTGATGATGCCGGTCCCAGACGGTCATCCTGACGTCTTCGACCGTGAGTGGCCGCTGCGCGTCGCCGACATCGATCGCGAGGGTCGGCTGCGCTTCGACGCGGCCGCCCGTCATATCCAGGACATCGGCCAGGATCAGTTGCGCGAGATGGGGTTTGAGGAAACCCATCCGCTCTGGATTGTCCGCCGGACCATGGTCGACCTGATCCGTCCAGTCGAGTTCGGCGACATGCTGCGGATGCGTCGATGGTGTTCGGGCACATCGAACCGCTGGTGTGAGATGCGGGTCCGCATCGACGGGCGCAAAGGCGGGCTGATGGAGTCCGAGGCCTTTTGGATCAACATCAACCGCGATACCGAGATGCCGTCGCGGATCGCCGACGACTTCCTCGAGGGCCTGCGGAAAACCACTGATATCGACCGGCTGCGGTGGAAGGCCTATCTGAGCGCCGGCAGTGGTGACCTGAGAACCGGAGCCGCGGAGATCCACGAGTTTCCGGTTCGGGTGACCGACATCGACCTATTCGACCACGTGAACAACTCCGTGTACTGGAGTGTGATCGAGGACTACCTCGCATCGTGCCCGGAGCTGCTCAAAGCGCCGCTGCGGGTAACCATCGAGCACGACGCCCCGGTGGCGCTGGGCGACAAGCTCGAGATCATCTCCCACGTGCATCAGCCCGGATCAACCGATCGATTCGGCGCTGACCTGGCTGATCGCACTGTTAGAACGCTCACATATGCCGTCGGCGACGAGACCAAAGCGGTCGCGTCGATCTTCGCGCTATAGCAGTACGGCCGTCACGCAAACTTGTGTATTGACCTGCGCGTTTATGTTACTGACCGGTAGTTTCTGAAACGGTTCAGTTTCAGCCCACCTTCGCAAGCTTTGCAAAATTGCGCGAAGTCCTAGCCAAAGTTGGCAATGGAAATGGGTGGACCTGCGAAGCTAACCTGTGCCATCTTCGACTTAGCAGGTCAGCAAAGATGCTGAGGGAGTTAACAAGCCTGGAAATCCGGGACCCTCGGCTCAACAACCTTGAGGAGCAGCGCATGTCCAGCGTTGGCACGCCGAAGAGCGCCGAACAGATCCAGCACGACTGGGCCACCAACCCGCGCTGGAAGGACGTCACCCGTACCTACAAAGCCGCCGACGTCGTCGCCCTGCAGGGCAGCGTGGTCGAGGAGCACACGCTGGCTCGCCGCGGCGCCGAGGTGCTGTGGAACCAGTTGCACGACCTGGAGTTCGTCAACGCGCTCGGCGCGCTGACCGGCAACATGGCGGTGCAGCAGGTGCGCGCCGGCCTGAAGGCCATCTACCTGTCCGGTTGGCAGGTCGCCGGCGACGCCAACCTGTCCGGCCACACCTACCCCGACCAGAGCCTGTACCCGGCCAACTCGGTGCCGCAGGTGGTGCGCCGCATTAACAACGCGCTGCTGCGCGCCGACGAGATCGCCAAGGTCGAAGGCGACACGTCCGTGGAGAACTGGCTCGCTCCGATCGTCGCCGACGGTGAGGCCGGCTTCGGTGGCGCGCTCAACGTCTACGAGCTGCAGAAGGCCATGATCGCCGCCGGTGTCGCGGGTTCGCACTGGGAGGACCAGTTGGCTTCGGAGAAGAAGTGCGGTCACCTCGGTGGCAAGGTGCTGATCCCGACCCAGCAACACATCCGCACGCTGACCTCCGCCCGCCTGGCAGCCGACGTCGCCGGGGTGCCGACGGTGGTCATCGCCCGCACCGACGCCGAAGCGGCCACGCTGATCACCTCCGACGTCGACGAGCGCGATCGCCCATTCATCACCGGTGAGCGCACCGCCGAGGGCTTCTACCGAGTGAAGAACGGCCTGGAGCCGTGCATCGCTCGTGCCAAGGCCTACGCGCCGTACTCCGACCTGATCTGGATGGAGACCGGCACGCCGGACCTGGAGCTGGCCCGCAGGTTCGCCGAGGGCGTCAAGAGCGAGTTTCCGGATCAGATGCTGGCCTACAACTGCTCGCCGTCGTTCAACTGGCGCAAGCACCTCGACGACTCGACCATCGCGCGGTTCCAAAAAGAGCTTGGCGCAATGGGATTCAAGTTCCAGTTCATCACGCTGGCCGGCTTCCACGCGCTCAACTATTCGATGTTCGACCTGGCCTACGGCTACGCCCGCAACCAGATGAGCGCCTACGTCGAGCTGCAAGAGCGCGAGTTCGCCGCTGAGGAGCGGGGTTACACCGCGACCAAGCACCAGCGTGAGGTCGGTGCCGGTTACTTCGACCGCATCGCCACCACGGTGGATCCGACCTCGTCGACGACGGCTCTGGCCGGCTCGACCGAAGAGGGGCAGTTTCACTGAGAACGAGCGGCTTGCCCGCGAGGTCGAAGTGAAACCAACGGCTTCAGCCACTGAGAACGAGCGGCTTGCCCGCGAGGACGAAGTCGAACCGATGGCTTGAGTCACTGAGCTCCTGAGCGGTTGATCCCGCGAAGTTGACAGCACAGGCCCCGCCCGGCGAACCTGGGCGGGGCCTGTGCCTATCCGCCGGGTAATGGGACCGCGGAGCCTTAAGGAGAAACGTGCCGATCGAACGAGTGGGAGTCATCGGGGCTGGCCAAATGGGTGCCGGCATTGCCGAAGTATCGGCCCGCGCCGGGGTTGACGTGCTCGTCTACGAGCCGACCGAGGCCCTCACCAATGCCGGGCGCAATCGGATCGTCAAATCCGTCGAGCGCGGTGTCAGTGCCGGAAAGATCACCGAACGCGAGCGCGACGCTGCGGTCGCCAAGCTGAAGTTCACAACCGATCTCGCCGAGCTGGCCGACCGGCAGCTGGTCATCGAGGCAGTGGTCGAGGACGAGGACGTCAAGACCGCGATCTTCGCCGAGCTGGATCGGGTGATCACCAACCCGGACGCCGTCCTGGCGTCCAACACGTCGAGCATTCCGATCATGAAGGTCGCTGCTGCCACCGCCAATCCGGGCCGGGTGTTGGGTCTGCACTTCTTCAACCCCGTTCCGGTGCTGCCCCTGGTGGAGTTGGTCAGCACGCTGGTCACCGACGAAGCCGCGGCCGCTCGCACCGAGGAGTTCGCCAGCGCGGTGCTGAAGAAGCAGGTTGTGCGGTGCTCGGATCGATCCGGCTTCGTGGTGAACGCATTGCTGGTGCCCTACCTGCTTTCCGCCATCCGGATGGTCGAGGCCGGCTTTGCCACCGTCGAAGATGTCGACAAGGCAGTTGTTGCCGGGCTGTCGCATCCGATGGGGCCGTTGCGGCTATCCGATCTGATCGGCCTGGACACCCTGAAGCTGATCGCCGATAAGCTGTACCAGGAATTCAAGGAGCCGCATTACGGCGCGCCGCCACTTTTGCTGCGGATGGTGGAGGCGGGTTTGCTGGGGAAGAAATCCGGCAAGGGGTTCTACTCTTACTGAGGTTCTACTGCGTCCGTCGACTCATGTCCGGCTACCGAGTTGCAATGGGCGCCAGGCCTTTCCGCCGTGCTGCCCGCTTCCAGCTACGGTTTTGTGCACGGGACGGGGCCTATTCGATAGGTGCATTGCTGGATTGAATGGGTTAAGGCTGTTCTGCGAAGAGTCGCAAGCTATCTACGACCTTTCTGCTGCGCCGATTTCTTCCGCCGGGGAATCAGCGAGGTCACTCAGTTCGCCCTGACCAAGTAATCGCCGGTTAGGCGGCTGGTTTTTCCATGGTGAACTGGCACACGTTGGTGTAGCCGTCGCGGAACAGCTCCCGGCAACCGGTCAGGTACTTCATGAAGGTGTTGTACTCGTCTTCGCCTTTCAACTCGATCGCCTCTTCCTTCTGCGCTTCCAGCCCCTTGGCCCAGGTGTCCAAGGTGCGCACGTAGTTGTGCCCGATCATGTGATGACGGGTGATGTCGAAGCCGGCCGCGGTCGCGTATTTGTCGACAACGGAAATTGTCGGTAACCGGCCGCCGGGGTAGATCTCCTTCCGGATGAAGCTGATGAACCGTATCAGCGACATCGTTCGCTTCAGCCCCATCTGCTGGCCTTCTTCTTCAGTGGGCACCACAATCGAGTGCAGCAGCATGACGCCATCGTCGGGCAGCACGTGGTAACACATCTTGAAAAAGTCGGCGTATCGCTCGAAAGTGCCTACGCCGTCGGCGAAGTGCTCGAACGCTCCCAGCGACACGATACGGTCGACCGGTTCGTCGAACTCCTCCCAGCCGTGCAGTCGCACATCCTTGATGCGCGGAGAGTTCATCTCGGCGAACTTCTCCTTGTTGTGCGCCAGCTGATTTTCGCTCAACGTCAACCCGATCACGTCGACGTCGTACTTCTCGATCGCCCGCCGCATGGTGGAACCCCAGCCACAGCCGATGTCGAGCAGCGTCATCCCGGGCTGCAGACCCAGCTTGCCCAGCGACAGATCGATTTTGGCTAACTGCGCCTCTTCCAGGGTCATGTTGTCGCGCTCGAAGTAGGCGCAACTGTAGGTCATCGACGGATCGAGCCACAGCTTGAAGAAGTCGTTAGACCGGTCGTAGTGCGACTGGATGTTGTCGACGTTCGGCGCTAGAGCCGCTTCACCTGCGTTGTCGCTCGTCATCATGGCGAACCTATACCCCTCGTCAGGCCGCGGCAATCACCCCGACGGCCAATAGCTGTGTTCAGTCTCCGGCGACCTGTTGGGACCGGATCTAGGCTTTATTCGGAGTCGCGGCGGGTACCAGACTGGTGCAAAGAGCTTTGAAGCCCTAGAGGAGGTGAACGAAGCAACGCCATGGCGCAGTTGTCAACCGGAAATGGTTTTCCCGATGTGGTCGTCACCGGTATCGCGATGACGACCGCTCTGGCCACGGACGCGGATAGCACCTGGAAGAAGTTGCTGGACAAACAGAGCGGGATTCGTAAGCTCGATGATCTATTTGTCGAGGAGTTCGACCTACCGGTCCGCATCGGCGGACATCTGCTCGAGGATTTCGACCATGAACTGACCCGGGTGGAACTGCGCCGGTACCTGTTTCTGCAGAAGATGTCGACAAGGCTCGGCCGGCGGGTCTGGGCGAACGCCGGCTCGCCCGAGGTCGACACCAACCGGCTGATGGTTTCCATCGGCACAGGGATGGGCTCGACCGAGGAATGGATCACCGCCTACGACGACATCCGCGTACGCGGTATCAGGGCGATTTCGCCGTTCGGCGTGCAGAAGGCCATGCCCAACGCGGCGGCAGCGGCTGTCGGGCTGGAACATGGCGCCAAAGCGGGGATCACCACACCGGTGTCTGCCTGCGCGTCCGGCGCCGAGGCCATCGCGTATGCGTGGCGCAACATCGTGCTCGGTGAGGCCGACATCGCGATTTGCGGCGGCGTCGAGACCAGGATCGAGGCCGTTCCCATCGCGACCTTCGCTCAGCAGCACTTGCTCTCGACCAACAACGACGATCCGGCCGGCGCGTGCCGCCCGTTCGACAGGGACCGGGACGGCTTTGTGTTCGGCGAAGCGGGAGCGCTGATGGTCGTTGAGACCGAGGAGCATGCGAAGGCCCGCGGGGCCAACATCTTTGGTCGACTGATGGGTGCTGGCATCACCTCAGATGGCTACCACATCGTGGCGCCCGATCCCAACGGCGAACGCGCCGGCCACGCGATCGCCCGGGCGATTGAGCTTGCCGGGCTGAGTCCGCGCGACATCGACCACGTCAACGCGCACGCCACCGGCACCGCGGTCGGCGACCTGGCCGAGGCGAAGGCAGTCAACAAGGCGTTGGGGGCCCACCGGCCAGCGGTCTACGCGCCGAAGGCGGCGCTCGGCAATTCGATTGGCGCCGTTGGGGCGGTGGAGTCGATTCTGACCGTGTTGGCCCTGCGGGACGGCGTCATCCCGCCGACGTTGAACCTGCGCAACTTGGACCCGCAGGTCGATCTGGATGTGGTGACTGACGAGCCGCGCTCGGGTGACTACCGGTACGCGATCAACAACTCCTTCGGCTTCGGCGGCCATAACGTCGCCTTGGCCTTCGGGCGATACTGACACCGCTATCCCATCGTTATTGCTGGGCAGCCCCGCGCGGGTGAGCGTCAAGGTCGTCGAATTCTCTTGCCCTGCTTGCTTTCCGGTGAAGGAGATGCAACATCTCAGCGGCCTCACCGAGACAGGCCTTCGGCGACTCCGCGCCGTCCGACGGCGGATCAATCGCGAACGGCCACGCGCGGTCTGGTTGACGTTGGCAGCCCAGAAGCACGCGGCGACCGGGCTGCAGGCGGCCGGGGTGGTACAGTACCCGCTTGAATGTAAGGCCAAGGCCGGGTTCGCACATTGCTTTTACTGAGCGATACGGCAGCTGCCGGCCAGCACGCTTTAGCGGATTAGCGTGCTCGACGTCAGATCGACAATGTTAAGGGTGAGGTAGCTGCCGCAAATGTCAAACTTGACGCCGTTCTACACAGAGTCGCAATCGATCTACGACGTTTCAGACGAATTCTTCTCGTTATTCCTCGACCCCACCATGGCGTACACCTGCGCATACTTCGACGGCGATGATATGACCCTCGAAGAGGCGCAAAACGCCAAGTTCGATCTGGCGCTCGGCAAGCTCAACCTTGAGCCAGGGATGGCGTTGCTGGACATTGGCTGCGGTTGGGGCGGCGCGATGCAGCGAGCAATCGAGAAGTACGACGTCAACGTTATTGGCATCACACTCAGCCGCAACCAGTGCGAGTACAGCAAGGCCCGGCTGGCCAAGATCCCGACCGGACGCAATGTTGAGGTGCGGCTGCAAGGCTGGGAAGAGTTCGACGAAAAGGTCGACCGGATCGTCACCATCGGCGCCTTCGAAGCGTTCAAAGCCCAGCGGTACCCCGCTTTCTTCCACCGGGCATACGACATTCTTCCCGATGACGGCCGGATGTTATTGCACACGATACTGGCGCACACGCCGAAGTACTTCCGGGACAACGGCATCGCGGTGACGATCAGCGACCTGAAGTTCATGCGGTTCATCGGGAAAGAGATCTTCCCTGGCGGCGAGTTACCCGCCGTCGAAGACATTGTTGACTTGTCAGAGGCCACCAATTTCGCTGTGGAACGGATCCAGTTGCTCCGCCCGCACTACGCGCGCACGTTGGACATGTGGGCCGCCAATCTGCGGGCCAACCGCGAACGCGCCATCCTCATCCAGTCCGAGGAAGTCTACGACCGCTACATCCGGTACCTGACCGGCTGCGCAGACTTCTTCCGGCGAGGCATCACCAACGTCGGTCAGTTCACCCTGACCAAATAGCAGCAGGCTAGAAGGCGTGCAGCAGCGCGCCGATAGCCAGGCCTACCACTAGCAATGCGCCCGCTTGGCGCACGTGCACCCAGGCCAGCGCCGCGTACCACAGTGGCCAGACCGGGTATTTGGCCGGCGGCTCGTCGGGCGGCGGGCGCCGGAAATAGGGCCACACCTTGACAAGTCGGGGCAGCGCCACGACGACAAGCAACGCCGGCCACGGCATCGCTTTGGCCAGCACTGCCGCCGCAATCAGCAGGTAGAACCCGACCATCATGCTTAGCGTCACCGCGCGAGCACGAGCTTCCCCGAAGATCACCGGCAGCGTGCGGATGCCAAGGGGCTCGTCGTAGGGGATCTTGTCGATGTGCTTGCCCATCAGGACCGTCGTACACAGCAGTCCGTAGGGCAGCGACGCCAGCAGGACATCCCAGCCGACGTTGCCGACCGCTGAGTAGTACGTTCCGCACACCATCAGCGGACCCCAGACCACCAGCACGTCCGGCTCGCCGAGACCGCGCTTTTTGAGTCGTATCGGCGGCGCGGTGTAGGCGACGCTGAGCACGAAGCCCGACAATGCGAAGGCCACCACGGGCCAGCCGCGCGCCCACGTCAGCACGATCAGGATTGCCAGGTCGGCGATGTTCACCGCGGCGATCGCGATCAGCAAGGTGCGGCGGCTGACCAGCCCCGAGAGCACCGGGTGCGGGGCGTAGAGAGCGCGCGGGTAACTGGAGCTGTCGGTGCCGGTCTGGGTGTCGAAAAGGTCGTTCATCAAGTTATTGGCGGTGTGCGCCAACAGGATTCCGGCGATTGCGAGAACGAGCCAGCGCCAATCGAATCCCGGCTGGCCGATCGCCAACAGCGCCGCGACCAGGCCGGCGAACAGGGTCATCGGCAACACCGCGGCGCGGGTGACGACAATCCAGCGGGTGACCAGGTCGACCGGCCCGTCCGGCGGCGGATTAGTGGTGCGCAGGGCATAGCCCCAGGAGCTGAGCCGGGAACGTACTGTCAGGTGAGTCATATCAGGAACCTAGCGGCGGCACGATCGGCGACGGATGCGGTTGGCCGCGGAATTTCTCCACCGAGCCGGCGACCTCGACGATCCCGCACAGCGCGCTCCAGCTCAGCATGGTCAGGTAGTCGATCAGGTCGTCGGCACTCATCCGGGGGTCGAGCAACCACGAGTGGGTGGCCAGCTGGACGCCGCCGACGATGTGGTAGGCCCACGGCTCCACTCCGCCGACGTCCATTCCGGCCGCTTTCATGCGGCGGCGCAGCACCACCGCCAGCATGCGGGCAATGATTCGCTCGGAGTCGGCGATCACCTTGCTCTTGCTGGCCGAGCTGTTGGCCATCACGAACCGGTACGGCTCCGGCTCGTTTGCCACGGTTTGCACGTACACCCGGATGATCTCGCGGGTCAGCTCGAAGCCGTCCAGGTTCGACGACATCGCCGCCGACATGTTGGGGATCAGGGTGATTTGGGCGAACCGCATCATCACCGCGGTCGTCAGGTCGTTCTTGTCGACGAAATACCGGTAAAGCACGGTCTTGGAGACACCGATCTCACTGGCGATCTCGTCCATGCTCACGAAGCGGCCACGCCGTCGGATCGCGTCGATCGTCCCGTCGATCAGCTCATTGCGGCGTTCCACCTTGTGCTGGTGCCAACGTCGCTTCCGGCCATCAATTTTTGCCGTCCCGGCGGGGACCTGCTTTGCCACTATCCGCTGATTCCCATTCACTAAATGCTCTTGATAGTACGACTTATCGACGCGGCTTTCTCGCCTCGCACCTCCTAAGACGGAGTTTCGTTGTTGGACCGGTAACAGTTACCGCCCCCGATCGTCCGGCTTTCTGCCCAAGCGGATCGTGCCCGCGGAGGGCGCGCATTGTTGCCGAACAGCAACGCGGATAGCGGATGATGGTGTGGTGGCAGTCGGACTGAACGGGAGACCCACTCCGGGACCCAAACACCGAGCCGATTCGCGGAGCCTGCGGGCGGCGCGCATTGGTCTGGCAACGCTTCCGACACCGGAGCCCCGCAAACCCGCGTCCTTCGCCGAGTCGTTCGTCGGGGCCGATCCGCAAGCTGATGCCGAGCGGCGTCGCGGACTGCGACGAATGAAAGTGGTGGCGCTGAGTTTTCTGGTAGGCGCCACCGCGGTGTTCCTGGGCTGCCGGTGGGCGCAGGCGGGCGGTACGGCGCCCGCCTGGGTGGGTTATGTGGGGGCCGCCGCGGAGGCCGGCATGGTCGGTGCGTTGGCGGACTGGTTCGCGGTGACCGCGCTGTTCAAGCACCCGCTCGGGATCCCGATACCGCACACCGCGATCATCAAACGCAAGAAGGACCAGCTGGGCGAGGGACTGGGCACCTTCGTGCGGGAGAACTTCCTTTCCTCGCAGGTGGTGGAAACCAAGCTTCGCGACGCGCAGATCCCGAGCCGGCTGGGCAAGTGGCTGTCGGAGACCTCGCATGCCCAGCGGGTGGCCGCCGAGAGCGCGACCGTGCTGCGGGTCATGGTGGAACTGCTGCGCGACGACGACGTCCAGCACGTCATCGACCGGATGATCGTGCGGCGCATCGCCGAGCCGCAGTGGGGTCCGCCGGTGGGCCGGGTGCTGGCCACGTTGCTGGCCGAGAACCGCCAGGAGGCGCTGATCCAACTGCTGGCCGACCGGGCATTTCAGTGGTCACTGAACGCCGGAGAGGTCATCCAGCGGGTCGTCGAGCGCGATTCACCGAGCTGGTCGCCCCGATTCATCGACCATCTCGTCGGCGACCGTATCCACCGCGAGCTGATGGACTTCACCGACAAGGTGCGCCGCAACCCAGATCACGAGTTGCGCCGGTCGGCGACGCGGTTTCTGTTCGAGTTCGCCGACGACCTGCAGCACGACGAGGCGACGATCGCGCGCGCTGAAGCGGTCAAAGAGCAGTTGATGGCCCGCGAGGAGGTCACCAAAGCGGCGGCGACGGCCTGGAAGACGCTGAAACGCCTGGTACTCGAGGGTGTGGACGACCCGTCCAGCGCCTTGCGCACCCGCATCACGGACGCGGTGGTGCGCATCGGTGAATCGCTACGCGATGACGCCGATCTGCGGGACAAGGTCGACAACTGGATCGTGCGTGCCGCCGAGCACCTGGTCGCCCAGTATGGGGTCGAGATCACTGCGATTATTACCGACACCATCGAGCGCTGGGACGCCGAGGAAGCCAGCCGGCGCATCGAACTGCACGTCGGCCGTGACCTGCAGTTTATCCGGATCAACGGTACGGTCGTGGGCTCGCTGGCCGGGCTGGCCATCTACGGGCTGGCGCAGCTGCTGTTCTGAGCACTTGCTAACAAGTGCTTGCAAAAGTTAGCACCAGGTTTTACTGTGGGGCTCGTCCGCACCGATTGTCCGACACGAGGAGTCGCCATGCCGCAGGAAGAGAAGCTTGCCGCTGTGGTGTCGACCGCTGCGTCCGACATCGGCAGCTTCATCAGGGCGCAGCGTGAGGCGGCCCAAGTGTCGGTGCGACAGTTGGCGGAAAAAGCCGGTGTCAGCAATCCGTACCTCAGCCAGATCGAGCGCGGGTTACGTAAACCGTCCGCCGATGTGCTGAAGCAACTCGCTAAGGCGCTGCGGGTTTCGGCCGAGGTTCTCTACGTGCAGGCTGGAATTCTCGAGCCGAGCGAGTCCAGCGAAGTCCGCGACGCTATCGTCACGGACACGGCGATCACCGAACGGCAGAAGCAGGTGCTACTGGACACCTACACGTCCTTCGTTCAACAGAACGAAGCTGCCGGGGAGGGGAATGCGCCTGCGTAGACCCGCATAACCCCCACGAGCTCGTGACATCGAGCAATGCCAACCGATTGACACAACGAAAATCACGAAAGGAAACACGATGGCCGAGAACACGACCATTGACGACCTGAAGGCCCCGCTGCTCGCCGCGCTGGGTGCCGCCGACCTGGCCCTGGCCACGGTCAACGACCTGCTCGCCGAGCTGCGTGAGCGTGCCGAAGAGACCCGCACCGACACCCGCAGCCGGGTCGAGGAGAGCCGTGCCCGCCTGACCAAGCTGCAGGAGGATCTGCCCGAGCAGCTGCGCGAGCTGCGCGAACGGTTCACCGCTGACGAGCTGCGCAGCGCCGCGGAAGGCTATGTCGAGGCGGCGACCTCTCGGTACAACGACCTGGTCGAGCGCGGTGAGGTTGCTCTCGAGCGGCTGCGTAGCCAGGCCGGCTTCGACGACGCGTCGGCGCGTGCTCGCGAAAGCGTCGACCAGGCGGTCGAGTTGACTCAGGAGGCGCTGGGCAATGTTGCCTCGCAGACCCGCGCGGTCGGCGAGCGTGCCGCCAAGCTGGTCGGCATCGAACTGCCCAAGAAGGCCCCGGCCAAGAAGGCTGCGGCTAAGAAGGCGCCGGCCAAGAAGGCTGCAGCTAAGAAGGCTGCGGCTAAGAAGGCTCCGGCCAAGAAGGTCACCCAGAAGTAAAGGCGCCTTCTGCGCTGCGCGGCAGCGGCAGCGCCGACTTGCGTGACACATCGACTCCGAGTCGTCCAGCCGGGTGGCTCGGAGTCGACGTTTTCGGCGTCGCCCGCTTACGCTTATTGAGTGAATCTCGTGTTTATCGTCCTGTTCGTCTTGCAGGTCGCTGTATTCCTGATGACGCTCTACGCCTTCGTGCATGCGGCGATCCAGCGGCCTGACGCCTACACCGCCGCGGACAAGATGACCAAGCCGGTGTGGTTGATGATCTTGGGTGTCGCCACCCTGCTCACCCTGCTGTTGCCGGCGCAGTCGGTGCTGGGGATCGTTGTCGGCGCCTGCGCGGCGGGTGTCTACCTGGTCGATGTTCGGCCGAAACTCCTTGAGATTCAGGGCAAGTCGCGATAGCGGCATGCGAGTTTTGACCCTCGGGGCGACCGCCATCGTCGCGCTGTCGGTTGCCGCGCCCGCATCCGCTGATCCGGGCGCCGCCGGGGCGAGCGGGCCGTCATACCCGCCGCCGTTCGTCGACCACGTTTCTTGGACCCAGTGGTCGCAGTGGAATCACCTGCCCAGCCTGCGGGTCTATCCGACGGCGTCCGGCCGTGCGGCCGCCAAGACCCTCGGTTCGGCGGGGCCCGACGCCGACGAGGCGTGGTCCGAGGTGCTCGCGCTGGCGCCGGATGCCGGCACTCCCGGCATGCGCGAGCAGTTTCTCTGCCATTGGGAGTTGGCCGAGGTTCTGCAACCCGGCAAGGCCAGCTGGAACCTGGAGCCGTGGCGGCCGGTCGTCGACGACACCACGATGATCGGCTCCGGATGCAACCCCGGCGGTCCCGAAGAGCGCTTCTGATGCCCGGCCGACCGACCCGCGAACAGGTGGCGGCCCTCGTCGACCACACTCTGCTCAAGCCCGAGGCCACCGCCGCCGAGGTGGCTGCGGTCGCGGCCGAGGCCGCAGCGCTGGGCGTCTACGCCGTCTGCGTCTCGCCGTCGATGGTGCCCGATGCGAACACCGCGGGAGTGCGGGTCGCGGCGGTCGCGGGTTTCCCGTCGGGTAAGCATCTGCCCGAAATAAAGGCACGGGAAGCAGCGCTGGCCGTCGCCTGTGGCGCCAGCGAGATCGACATGGTCATCGACATCGGGGCCGCGGTGGCCGGTCACGTCGACGCGGTGCGGTCAGAGATCGCTATGGTGCGCGCCGCCGTTCCCACCGCCGTGCTCAAGGTGATCGTCGAATCGGCGGCGTTGTTGACGCTTTCTGACGACCAGACCCTGACCGACGTCTGCCGTGCCGCGGAAGACGCCGGCGCGGATTTCGTGAAGACCTCGACGGGTTTTCATCCCGCCGGCGGGGCGTCGATCGCCGCGGTCGCGCTGATGGCCGAGACCGTCGGCGGACGGCTGGGAGTCAAGGCCAGCGGTGGCATCCGCACTGCCGCCGATGCGCTGGCGATGCTCGACGCGGGCGCCACCCGGTTGGGGCTGTCGGGCACCCGCGCGGTCCTCGACGGTCTGGAGTGAGCCAGGACGTCAGAGGTTGGCGAAACAGGGATCCTGACTGTCGCCGGTGGGGATGGTGGCGTTGCTGGTCGAGAACGTGCCCTCAACGCCGGTGCTGGTGACCTTCACGCTGTCGGCGTGAATGCCCAGCGGATAGTTCTGCGTGGCTTTCGAGGTGAGGTCGTCCAGGGCCTTTTGCACCGTATTTGTTGACATCTTGGAACCCAGCGCAGTCAAGCTGACCACTTGCAGCGACAGCCCGTTGTTGACGATCTGCGGCTTGACGGTGGCGCTGTCGAACGCGCCCTTCAGGGACACGGTGCCGTCACCGGGGTTGGTGGTGACGTCACCGGTGACAAAGTTGCCCAGCACCGGGATGGCGTCTTGGATCGACTGCTTGATGCCGTCCGCGGACCAGGTGACGGTGCCGTTCAGCGACCCGATCGTGCCCTGAGAGTTGCTGGTGTTGTTGAGTTTTATGTCGTGGATGTCCAGGCTCACCTTCATGCCCTTGGCCGACCGCACCTGATTGCCGGCGGTCTGCACGGAGATGTCGGTGTAGTGGCGGGTGAGGTATTGCCACAGCACCGGCGGGGCTCCGGCGAAGGACACGCTGGCGCTGTCCTGAACCTCGCACTGGACTGCCTGAGCCACCTTGCTGCTCGCCAGATGGCGGGTATACAGCTCGGCACCGATCGACCCGGCGAGGACCAGCAGCACGACGATCGCCAGGATCAACAGGATCGCCGTCCGGTTACCGAAGAAGCCGCGTTTGCTGGTCACCGGTGTGTCCGGCAACGGCGGCGGTGTGGATATCCGGGTGGTGGGATGTTCGTACGGGGGTGGTGGAGGGCCCGGCTGACGCGGCCGCGGATTGGGTGGCAGACCCGGTTGGTGCGGCGGCCGATTCAGCGGTACACCCGGTTGCTGCGGCGGTGGACCTGGTTGCTGGGGCGGGCGACCCGGCGGCGGCCCGGGCTGCTGCGGCCGTGGGACATCACGGCTGGCCGGATCCGGCGGGCGGCCGCCGTGGCGGATTTGGCGAGTGGGTGATTCAGACGGCGGCACCGCGGGCTGACGGCGTGGCGGCGTACCGCGGTTGGGGGGTCCGGCCGGCCTGGTCGGACGAGCCCATTCCGATGGGTCGTCGCTCGATGGTCCTCGCGAGTTCGTCATCAGCGCGATTGTTCCGCATCGGCAGGGGGACGTCGAAGGCGTTCACGTCGTCGCATCATGGCGTCGGTCCTGTACCCGTGATCGTCTGCATTAAACATGGGCGAAGCAGGGATCGGTCTGGGCTGCCGGGATCGAGGCGTCGCGCGTCGAAAAGTGGGCCACCACACCGTCATTGGTGACCTGCACACTGTCGGCGCGAATACCCAAGGGATAGTCCTTGGTCAGCGCCGAGGTGAAGGTTTCCAGCGCCGATTGCGCGGTCTCGTGCGGCAACGTGGCGCCCATCGCGGTGACCTTGACGACCTGCAATGACAGCCCGCTGCCGGCAACCTGCGGTTTGACGGTGACACTGCCCAGGCTCAGTGCGCCGTTGAGTTCGATGGTGCCGGCACTGGTGTTGGTGCTGACGTTGTTGATCAGGCCACCGACGAACGGAACACCATCTTGCAAGGTTTCCTTGATGCCGTCCGATGTCCAGGTGATGGCGGCGTCCAGCTCGCCGATGGTGCCCTTTGAGTCGCCGCTGCCGTGCAGGTCGACGTTGTTGATGTTGATGTCAGCCGTCATGCCTTTGGCGTTGCGAATCTGGTGTCCCGCGGTGTGGATGGAGATGTCGCGGTAGTGGCCGGTGAAGTGTTGCAACAGAAACGGACTCGGACCGAAGGACACTTTAACCTGGTCCTGCACCACGCATTCGGTGGCCGCGGCCACCACACTGTCGGCACGGTTGCGGGCATAGAGCTCGCCTGCGATCAGACCGGCGACGGCTAACGCCGCCACGATGACGAGAACCAAGATGATCGACACTGGATCGCCGAGGAAGCGGCGGCGTTTGGTTTTCACGGCAGCTGGCGGGTCCTGCGACGGCGGCTGGCCGTATGGCGACGCAGCCGGGAATTCCAGGGTGGGCGAAATGGTCTGGCGCGGCGGCTTGGCCGGTGCTTCATGGGCGTGCTCGACATGCAGTCCACCGTGGCCCAGCGCCACCTGGGTGGTTGGCGACTCGGCTTGCGGCGCAGGCTGAGTGGGCGTGCTCTGGCTGCCCGGACGAGCCCATATCGACGGGTCCTGGTGTGGGGGTCCCTGCGGATTCGTCACCCGGGCGATTCTGCCCTATCACCATGAGCAAACGCTGAGTGGTTGCGCAGCACTGCGATCGTTTCGCGAGCTTGCGCCACCCGATCGATAGCGATATCGGTGATCAGCAACTGTGGGTCGGCTCCGGCCGACGCCACCACGTCGCCGAAGGGTGAAACCACCAGGCTGCCGCCCACCCCGGTCGGTGCCGTCGATGCCAGCGGCTCACCGGGGTCGGCTTGGCCGGCCGCGACGACGTAACTGGTGGAGTCCAGCGCCCGTGCCCGGGCCAGCAGCGTCCACTGCTCCAGCTTCCCTCGCCCGGCAGCCCACGACGCGCTGACGGCCATCAGTTGGGCACCGCGGCGCGCCAGCGTGGTGAAGAGCTCCGGGAAACGAATGTCATAGCAGGTGGTCAACCCCACCCCGAGGCCGTCGACGTCGATCACCACAGGTTCGCGGCCGGGCGCGACGGTGCGCGACTCGGTGAAGCCGAAGGCGTCATACAGGTGGATCTTGTGGTAGTGGGTGTCCGGCCGATTGGGGGTGCCCGGCCCCGCTGGACCCACCGCCAGCAACGTGTTGTAGACCCGCCCGTCGTCGGCCGGGCTGAACATGCCCACGATCACCGTGATATTCGCGTCGGCCGCGATCCGGCGTACGCCGTCGGCCCACGGGCCGTCGACCGGCTCGGCGATCGGTGCCAACGGAACCCCGAACCGGCACATGGTCGCCTCCGGGAACACCACCACCCGCGCGCCGGCCTCAGCGGCCCGCCCGGCGTAGTCCCGCACCAGCTGCAGGTTGTCAGCCGGATCGGTGCCAGACAGGATCTGCGCCACCGCAATCCGCATGACCGCCAGCCTAGGGGCGATCGCAAGCGCGGCGGAGCCGGGCGCGGCGGGTCGCCCCCGGATGCCGCCTAGGGCGATCGCAAGCGCGGCGGAGCCGGGCGCGGCGGGTCGCCCCCGGATGCCAGAATTCATTGACCTAGCGAAGGAGAGACCATGACGGTGGACAACCGGATACCGGCAGCACGTAGCGGGAGCAAGGCGGGCGGATGATCGAGTTCACTCTCACGCGTACCACGACGGCGCCGATCGAGACAGTGTTCGATGCCCTCACTGACCACCGCGCGATCGCGGACCACGTGTGGGCGTGCCGTCGCAGCACGCTAGATCGCGAGGGGATCCCCGCCCCAAACGGTGTCGGTGCGATCAGACGCCTCGAGGCGATCGGGCCCGCAATCGTCGAAGAGATCACCGAGTATCAGCGACCCACCCGTTACGCGTACAAGTTGCTCTCAGGCGCGCCGGTCCGGGATCACGTCGGCACGATCGAGCTGCGCGAAGCAGGAACCGGAACTGCGGTCAGCTGGCACTTACGGTCGACGCCGAAGATCCCCGGTGTCGACCGGCTGTTGCTGCCGGTGCTCAAGAAGGTGATCGACGAACTCTTCAAAGGCGGCATCACCGCCGCCGAAGGCCGTGCATAGACGTGACCGACTGATCAGGCGGTTTCGCCGATCCACGTGGTGGTGAAACGCTGCTCGGCGATCAGCAACTCGACGAGTTGGTTACCGATGAAGTTCTCCAACTTGCCGCCGACCAGCGGGATGCGCACCTCGACGGTGGCCCGGAGCTTCATCCGCGCGCCGCCCGACTCCGCTAGCGGCTCCAGCACCGCGTTGCCGGTCAACGATGCCGGCGCATCCAGGATCGAGCCGGTGATGGTCGCGGTCGCCGAACCGTTGGTGACCGGCTCCCATTTCTCCTCGCGGCGGATGTGCAGATCGCCGCGGTGGAATTGGGCGATCACGCCCGGGAGCCGGTCGCTGCGCAGCACCTGCGTGGTGATCACGTCGATGCTGCCGTCATCTCCGGATGGACCGCCGACTTGCATCGAATCCAGCGCGGTGTCGTCGGCGCCCGAATCGGCGAGGCGGGCCAGCCAGTACTCCTCTTCGCTGAAGGCCTGCAGAACCTTTTCGACGCTGACCGCATAGTCGGTGGACATGTCGAACGAACGCGGCATAGCAGGTCAGGCTACCGTGAAGGCCGATGAAAAAGGGCCTGAAAAGGGACGATGTGGGAACGCTTTTCGCCGGCGCGCGCGTCGACGAGGCGGTGCCGCTTGCACCGCTGACCACCTTGCGAGTCGGTCCGGTCGCGCCGCGCGTCATCACCTGCACCAGCACCGAGCAGGTGGTCGCCACGCTCCGCCAGCTCGACGGCGAGGGTTGCCAGCCGCTGCTGGTGTTGGCCGGGGGCTCGAATGTGGTGATCGCCGAGACGCTGACCGATCTGACCGTGGTGCGGTTAGCCACCGACAACATCCGTGTCGACGGCAACATCGTGCGGGCCGAGGCCGGGGCGGTGTGGGACGACGTGGTCGTCGCGGCCATCGCCGCGGGCCTGGGCGGGCTGGAGTGCCTGTCGGGCATCCCCGGCTCGGCCGGCGCCACCCCGGTGCAAAACGTCGGCGCCTACGGAGCCGAGGTAGCCGACACCATCACCCGGGTCCGGCTGCTGGACCGGCGCAGCGGCGCGGTGAGCTGGGCGGCGCCCACCGAACTGGGGTTCGGTTATCGCACCAGCGTGCTCAAACATTCCGACGCGGCCATCGTTTTGGAGGTGGAGTTCGCGCTGGACGTGTCGGGTCGCAGCGCGCCACTGCGCTACGGCGAATTGGTCGCGGCGCTGGATGCGACGGCCGGGGAGAGCGCGGATCCCGCGACTGTCCGTGATGCGGTGCTGGGTTTGCGCGCCCGCAAGGGCATGGTGCTCGACCCGGCCGACCACGACACCTGGAGTGTGGGCTCGTTTTTCACCAATCCGGTTGTCGCACCGGAGTTTTACCAGAAGCTGGCCAGCAGCGTCGACCGGGCAGTGCCGCACTATCCGGCTCCCGACGGCGTCAAACTTGCCGCCGGCTGGCTAGTCGAGCAAGCCGGCTTCGGCAAGGGCTATCCCGACGTCTCAACCGCGCGCTGTCGACTGTCCACCAAGCATGCGCTTGCTTTGACGAATCGCGGCGAGGCCAGCGTCGACGACGTGATTTCGCTGGCGCGCACCGTGCGAAACGGAGTACGTGATGTGTTTGGTGTCACACTGACACCCGAGCCGGTGCTGGTCGGC
>NZ_DASPSP010000224.1:0-10753 GCF_035623875.1 Mycobacterium sp.
GGGTCCTCTGACAGGCTCAGGGACTGGTCCGTTCGAAAGTGGCGGCGCGACCCGAAACCGGCGATACCGCGGAGCACGATGCTGGTTGCGACGCGTTGTTGTTCGTATATATCGAGCATCGTCTCGGCCACGAAGCGACGATCCTCGCGTTGACGCTCACCAAAGTACGCGCTGAGCTTGAGACATTCTTCGTCTACCACCACTACCTCCCTTGTGATAAAAGCGTTTTCACTGCAGTCGATCCTGAGCCCCCCGCTGAACGTGTCTGCGATGATGGAAAACATCCCGATCAGCCGAGCCTGCTGGTAGGTTGGGACGAAGATGGCGGTGGGGCCCGCCACAACCGCGCGTCTGATATAGACGGCCAACGGTCCCTGCGCAACTGATGAAGGTCGACCCGGCCGCCAAACCGCTGCGCCGGATTGATCCCGGACGCGGAGGAACTCAAGTGGCCGTCAAGTTTTCGTCGATCTCGGCAATCGAAATCCTGGACTCGCGGGGTCGGCCCACGCTGTCGGTGTGGGCGACGCTGTCGGACGGAAGGCAAGTGCACTCCGGTGTACCGTCCGGGGCGTCGACCGGCAGCCGGGAGGCGGTGGAGTTGCGCGACCATGACGAGCGCTACGGGGGTCTGGGCGTGCTCAAGGCAGTGGCCGGCGTCAACGGGCCGATCGCAGAGGCGCTGACGAGTCGGCCGTTCAGCAGGCTGGACGAGGTTGATCAGACCTTGCGCGAACTGGACGGCACGCCCGACAAGTCGCGGTTGGGCGCCAACGCCATCGTTGGGGTATCGATGGCTGCCGCGCAGGCGTTTGCACTCGAGGCGGGACAACCGTTGTGGCAGTGGCTGATTCCTCAAGGGGTAGTTCCGCGGCTTCCCGTTCCGCACTTCAATATCGTCAACGGCGGCGCCCACGCGGTCAACGGTCTTGACTTTCAGGAATTCATGATCGCCCCGCTCGGGGCACCCTCGCTCCAGGAAGCGGTCCGTGCGGGCGCTGAAGTGTATCGCCGCCTGCGATCGACGTTGGTCGCTCGTAACCTTGCAACAGGGTTGGGCGACGAGGGTGGATTCGCACCTGATGTCGATGGTGCAGAAGAGGCTTTGGCGCTGCTGACCAAAGCCATTGGCGACGCTGGCTACACCGCCGGGCGTGACGGCGTCGCCATCGCGCTGGACCCGGCCGCCAGCGAATTTCACCGCGATGGCCGCTACCAGTTGGGCTGGCAATCGTTGTCGAGCGACGAGTTGATCGACCGCTACGCGAGCATCGTCGCGAGGTTCCCGGTCTGGAGCATCGAAGATGGTATGGGCGAGCACGACACGGTGGGCTGGCAGAAGCTGACCGAGGCGCTGGGTGATCGGGTGCAACTGGTCGGCGACGATAATTTTGTGACCAACCCCGAGATCATCGCATCCGGGGTACGCGCCGGCGTCGCCAATGCCGCTCTGATCAAGGTCAATCAGATCGGCACGGTGACCGAAACCCTTGAGGCGCTCAAGGTTTGCCGGGACGCAGGCTATCGGGCGATGATTTCGCATCGTTCGGGTGAAACCGACGATTCGTTTATTGCCGATCTGGCGGTGGCGTCGGGTTGCGGTCAGATCAAGTCGGGCGCCCCGGCACGCGGCGAACGCGTGGCCAAATACAATCGTCTTCTCGAGATCGCCACGGCAGCACCAGATTTGGCGTTCGGTCTGTCGTCTAATTGATCTGCCTAACCTCATGACGTCGCGATCACCACCGCCAAAACCGCGAGCACCGCGATCAGCATGTAGGTCATGTAGGCGTCGAGACGGCCCGACTGCAGGCTTCGAGCGAATCGCGATACGACCAGCAAGGCAGCGATCAGCGGCCGGTAGAAATATCGTTCGACGAGATCGACAACGTCGACGCGGTAGGTGACTAAGCCTGAGACCGCTCGAGTGGCGCTGGGTTCTGCCGATGTCTTAAAGAGTTCAGATCTGGTCAGCAGCACGTTGGAGAGAACATTGCGTACCGGGTTGGCGTAGGCGAAGGACGTGTAGCCCACTCCGCGGTCTACCCCGGGTGACGCCGACGACCACGGCGTCACCCGACGCGCACGGAACGGGTTTCGGCCAGCGAATAGCGTCGCGAATCCGGCGATAAGCGCAGCCATGAGCGGCAGCACGATCCACAGCCAAGTCGGTGACAGGGCTGAAAAATCGTCGAATACCGGTTGCAGCACCCATGGTTTCGCGTTGGCGCCGGCGGCCTGGTCACCGACGATGGGAGCAAGCCCGGATCCGATAAGGCGAACCTGCAGCGGTGCGACTGCCGCGACACCCAGGCAACCCACCACCAGCACGGCCACGCCGAAACGGTAGGGCCATTGCCGGTCCGGGCGCGCGCAGGCGGGATCGATCGGCGGCTGATCCATGCGGGCGGGACCGAAGGCCGTGAGCGCGACCACCCGCACGAATGTCACGCCGGCGATGCCGATCGTCAAGGCGATCAATGCGCCTGTCGCCGCGCTGGTTAGCTGCATGGCGAGGCTAGAAACCCGGAATTGCTGCATCAGCGCCTCGAGGGTGAACCACTCGGACGCGAACCCCGCGGTTAGCGGCAGCCCGGCCAAAGTCAGCGATCCGATCGCCAAACCCGTGCCCGCCCAAGGCAGCCGGCGCACAACGCCGCCGAGTCGATCGAGATCAGTTGTGCCGGTGGCTTGTTCGATCGTCGAGGCTGACACGAACAACAGAGTCTTGCCAAGCGCATGTGCCATCGCCTGGGCGGTGCCGGCAACCAGCCCGGCAGCGACCAACTTTGGCTGACCAACTGACGCGCCCACCAGCGCGACACCGAATCCGGTGGTGATCACGCCGGCGTTCTCCACGCTCGACCACGAGATCAACGCCGCAAGGTCGGGATTGACCGCGGCGTGCGCGATCCCGAGGATCGCGGTTACTCCCCCAACGGCAAGCACCACGCACACCAGCCATACGGGCGGAGATCCGAGAATGTTCAAGGTGCGCCACATGCCATAGAACCCGACATTGACTGCAGCACCCGCCATTATGGCGCGAGCCGGACCTGGAGCCGCCGTGTAGCCGCGTGGCATCCAGACATGCGCCGGAACCAGTCCGACCTTGACACCGAATCCAAACATCAGCAACGCGTATGCGGCTTGGCCGGCAGCGCTGTGCGGATCTACCGCACCGGCGCTGAACGCGAAGGAGTGTGTTCGGCTGGCCAATAGCAGCGCGCCCATCAGCACTGCTGCGCCGCTGGCTTTTCCGAAGACCACTGTGATGATCGAGCCGTTGGCTCTGCTGGGCAGATCGCGGTCGTAGCCTGCTAACAGGTAGAAGGCGACGGTCAGCAGTTCCCAGCCGAACAGCAGGATGAACAAGTTGTCGGTGGTGATGATGACCGCAACTGCGGCCAGCGCAATGCCGACCGCTGCAGGCAGGCGCGGACGGCTGTGATTGCCGGATGCGGCCGCGGCGATCAAAGCGGGAATCGCGACGCCGAAGGAGATGACCAGAAACAGTCCAGCGAGCGCGTCAACACAAAGGCCGGCCGGCCCGAGACCGGCCAGCCCTGCGAGGCCGACGCGTTGACGGGTTCCGGCCAGTCCGAAAGCGCCGGCGATCACGAACAGCGTTGCGGCAGCGACATTCATCGTCCACGCGGCTGCGCACAAGCGCCTCTGGGTGTCAGCGGCGGCAGCGAGTCCGGCGCACCAACTGATCAGCACTGCCGCGGCCAACAGCACCAGGCCCGTGGCGATCATCGCGCGCTCCCGGGTCCGGGCAACGGGACTCGGCCCAGTGCCAGCAGGATGCCGTGCAGGACGCTGAACGGTGATGCTGGGGCTCCGGGCACCCAAACATCCACGGGGACAAGGTCACCGATGCCTTCGCCGCCTGTGTATCCGCCGCCGATGAGTCCGCCGCCGACGGCGTCGGTACCCACGGCGATCACCACCGTTGGGTTCGGCATCGCCTCCAGCGTGCGACGCAAGGGTTCCATCATGCCCGCGGCCCCGATACCGGTCACCAGCAGGATGTCGGCGTGGCGGGGGCTCGCGGTGAAGAAGATTCCCAGCCGGTGCAGGTCGTAGACGGGGTTGGTCAGCGCTTCGATTTCCCATTCGTCACTTCCGTCCGACCCGGTATCGATGTGACGCAGATGCACCGAACGCCGCAACCACTGGACGCGCCGTGCCAGGCTCGCACGCAATTCGACCAGCGCCTCGTCGGTCTCGTCGACTTCCCCGACCACCAAGGCATTTCGGCTCAGCTGCGCTGTTGCCGCCCCTGTTTGCCACTGAAACCACTGGGGTGCCACCTCGACGCAACGCCCACACAAGATGCAGCGCCCCCGGTCCAGTCGGGGCCGCACCTGAGCGGAAATTGCCCCAGTCGGGCATGCCACGGCTGCCTGGGTGACCGTGTCAGACGTCGCGGCCTTCGGGCCGTCGACCACGCTTACCGCTGCGGGAAAGCTGTCGAAGTAGCTGTCGGCGCGTTTGGGCCATCGGGTGGTGAGAATCCCGTTGCGCAGACCTTTGAACACCCACGGCATCTACATCGCCACCCCGGCGTAGCTCAGCCCGAAACTTGCCTCGATGAACGGGAAATCGGTGAACACGTCCCCGTTGAAGACATCGTGAAACAGCAGCATGTTGTGCAACGAGGCCGACCTGGCGAAGCACCGCCCGATCAGGCCGTCGCGGACCTCCAAGCTGTAAAGCACTTCACCTTGCGGTGCCTCGGCCCAGCCCAGTGCAATCCCGTCGACCGTCGGCACCTCGACGGCCAACGTCGTGTCAGACAGACCCGAGAGCCGGTCGCAGGCGCGCTGGATCAACTCGACCGCGCTGTCGATTTCCGACCACCGCACCCGCAGCCGGGCCAGTGCGTCACCGTGATCGTCCACCGCGGCGCCGTCGACCAACGGAAGCTCCCGGTAGCCGTCGTAGACGCGGCGGCGTGAGTCGTCATCGCAACCCGAACCGCGTCCCACCGGGCCCAGTGCGCCGTGCGAGGCCGCAAGCGCCGGATCGAGATGACCGGTGCCGCGCAGCCGGTCCAGAAATGACGCGTCGACCATCAGCGCGTTGCGATCGCGGTGGATCCGTTGCACGATCAGCCCCAACTGTTGTGCGACGTCGGCGGGCTGCAGTCGCGGCTCGGCGAACACGCCGCCGATGCGAACTACCGAGCGCCCGAACCTGTTGCCGCACAGTCTCGATACCAGTCTCATGATGGATTCTTTGTGCCAGCCGAAGCGGGCGTGCGGTACCGCCAGTCCGGCGGCATCACAAAGCCGGGTCACCACGTCCAGATGGTTGGCCAGGCGTTCCAGCTCACCGTGGATCACGCGGAGCAGGCCCGCCCGCCGTGGCGGAGCCACCTCGGCCAGGGTTTCCGCGGCGTGAGCGAACGCGAGGGCGTGCGCGACTGACGCGATGCCCTCGACCCGCTCAGCGACCAGGACTCCGTCTGCAGTAGATAGCCCCTCGAAGCGTTTGGCTATACCGCGATGTTTGTAGTGCGGGCGGATGTTGAGGTGCGGGATGTCTTCGCCGGGCGTCTCGATGAGGAACTCGATCGACTCGAAGACTCCGGAGCGCACCGGGCCGAGCGGCAACGTGAAAACTCCATAGCCACTGACATCAACCGGTCCATGTTGGTCGGCAGCGCTGGAGTGGATGTGCCTGTCGAGCCTGTCCTGTTCGGGATGGCCGGGCCGGGGCGTTGGCTGCCCGGGGTGGCGAGGCAGCAGCAGTGGATCCAACCGTGGGTGCCCGGTCGGCACCACACCCGATAGATCATGCAGCGCCCGCTCATACCAGAACGCCGCCGGCACATCAGGTGTCAACGCCGGGTAAGACAGCGATCCCTCGCCGTCCGGCGTTATCAGCGTGCGCAGGCAGCTGACGACTGAACCGCCGACCAACAATCCATGCAAGTACGCTGCGTCACCACTGTGGGTGCCGTATACGCCCGCGAACCGATCTCCGCCGCCAACGCGGCCCGTGATCCGATCACGCCACTTGTCCAGCGGCAGGTCGACGACCATAGTCAGGGCGGCCGCGGTCACGGTGCACCCGCTAGCAGTTCACGAGCACCCGAATTCAGCAGGTCTAGCAGATCCGGCGGCGGCGCCAATCCCAGGACCAACAACACCAACACTCCGGCGACGACAGGTGTCACCATCCATTGGCTGGGTTCACCACGCGTCAGTACCGGCGCAGCATCTGTCGATTCGTCGGGTTCAGGGTGGAACAAAATTCGTGTGGTGGCCAGGCTGAGACCCAGGAATGCCAGCGTAACCAGACATACCAGCACAGCGGTAAACACGTTGCGGCCATGGGCAAAACCACCGGTCACGATCTGAAATTCGCTGCGGAACAACCCAAATGGTGGCATTGCCGACAACGCCAGCACGGCGGTTAGGAACAACGGTCCCGACCAGGGCAGCAACTCGATCCCACGCGTCATCCGGCCCAGCTCCTTGGTGCCGAACTTGCGCACCAGTACTCCTGCGCCCATGAATGCATTGCCCTTGGCGGCGGCGTGGGCCAGCACATGCAACAACACTCCAGACAAAGCGATCGGTGCGCCGAAGCTGATGCCGATCGCGAGGATGCCCATGTGCTCCACGCTGGAATAGGCAAGCAGCCGTTTGATATCGCGTTGCTCGAGCAAGTACAGCGCGGCCAGCAACAAGGACAGCACGCCGAAAACCAGCAGCACGATTTGCGGGAACCGGGTTTGCAATGTGCCCGCGGCGATCTGGTAGTAGCGCAGGATCGCATAGAAGCTGACGGCCAGCAGCGAACCCGACAGCAGTGCCGAGATTGGCGTCGGCGCTTCGGCGTGCGCGTCAGGCAGCCAGGTATGCACAGGGAAGAAACCCACTTTGGTGCCGAATCCGACAACGGCAAGCACGAACGCCAGACGTATCGGCGTCTGCGGCAATTGTCCCGCAGCACTGATCAACGGATCGAATGCCAGGTCGTAGGACTCGCCCAGGACTTTCGCGCCCGCGTAGTACATGAAGATGGTGGCTAGCAGCGCGATGCCCAACCCGGACGAGGCAATCAGCACGTACTTCCACGCCGCCTCGGTTGCCCCCTCGGTGTTGTCGAGTGCCACCAGCAGCGCCGAGACGACCGTGGTGATCTCGACGGCGATCCACAACAACGCGAGACCATTGACCAACGGAGCGCAGATCATCGACCACGCAAACGCGTTGAGCCCTAGGTAGAACCGGGCACTGTGGTGGGCGAACAATGCCTGTTGCTCGGCGGTCTCGGAGCGGACTGCGCGCTCCTCGTCGGCCAGGTAACCGACGGCATACAGGCCGACGACTGCGTAGAGAAAACACGTTCCCAGCAGAAAGATCACCGACAGCGCATCAGCGCGCAAGTAGTGCAGCCCGGTGATGGTGTGGCCCTTGGCCGCTGGCACCAGTGCCACCGCGAGGATGAAAGAGATGATGCCTGTCACCGCGGTCACCGAGGCGGCGACGCGATGCGGAGCGCGCAGACACACCAGCGTGGCGACCAGCGGCAGCACGATCAGCAACACCATCACGACGCTCATTGGCTATCCCCTCAGCCGGTCAAGCGTCTCGGTGGAAAGCGACCGTGTTCGTCGGTGATGGGTACGCATCAAGACGCCGAAGACGACGACTGCGACCAACAGATCGAACAGGAACGCCACCTCCAAGATAAGCGGCATGCCTGCGGCAACCACCAGACTTGCCAGGGATACACCGTTTTCCAGTGAGAAGAACCCGATCGCCTGACTTACCACATCGCGGCGAACAATCATCAGGATGAAGGCCACCAGCACCACCGCCACCGACAAGCTCAGTGCGACGGTGGGCAGCACGGGGGAATGAATGGCCAGGACACCGACTGCAAAGAATCCGAACGCGCCGACCGCGATCGAGATCAGCACTTCGTTGGCCACACCCAAAACTCCGCTACCGGCGATCTCTTCGTTCGCTTCCCGGAGTAGCCCGACAACCACCAGCGGCACCACAACGGCTTTGAGCAGAAGTGACAGCGCGGCCAGTGCATACAGTTCCGGAACGTCGCGGCCGAACGCGATGACAGCCGCCAGGATGCTGACCGCCAAGGACTGCCCGGCGTAGAGGCGTACCTGGCCGCGCAGCAGAGATGCGCGCAGCATCCCGAACTCCAGCAGCAGCACAATCAACGCCACCGTATTTGCGATGCCCTCGAAGACGCTGGGAACAGACTCGTTGACCGCCAGCACCATCAGCCGCCTCCCAGGTAGAGGGTGAATACCGCCAACACCGCTAGCAGCAACGCCGCCGAGACGAATTCGCTTATCTTGAAGAGTCGTAACTTCGCATAGCTGTTATCCAGGACCGCGATGATGCAACCGAGTAACAATGCCTTGCCAACAAGTGCGGGAATGGCAAGCCCTACATCGAGAGCAGACCGGGTCGAGGCCATCCCCCACGGCGCGACGAAGACGTTGCACAAAATAACGTAGAGCACGAACTGTTTTGCGGCAGAACCCCAATGAAGCAGCGCGAGGTCGGGCCCGGAGTACTCGAACGGCCGCCCCGCTTCTATCATTCCGAATTCGGTTGTTCCGGTGTGTGTTTCGACGGGTATTCGCGCCGTTTCGTACAGGATGACCATGAATAGCGCCGCGGAGGCGAGCAAATGCGCCGGACGCACGATCTGGGCGGGTCCGCTACGAACGGTGGCTCCGACGACGTAAGGCAGGTCGGTCGTGGTGATCAGCGCCACCGCAAAAAAGACCAGCAGCATCACCGGTTCGGTGATCGCTGCGAATGTCTTGGCTCGGCTGGACGCCAATTGCGCGTAGGCGTCGCCGGTTTCGGCTGCGGCCGCGGCGACCAGGAAGCTGGCGAAAGCCAGAATCAATCCGCCGCCAAGGATGTCACCCATATATCCCAAAGGCAGCGCGTAGCTGGTGAGCACCGGAATCAGCATCGGTACGGTCAGATAACACGCGAACGATACGAACGGCGCCAGGCGGAACAGTAGGCTGGCTTCCGGCGGCACGAGCGATTCCTTGCGGAAGAGCTTCGCCAAATCGAAGTAAGGCTGCAGAATTCGTGGGCCTCGCCGGCCTCGCAGGCGGGCCTCGAACCAGGAGATGAATCCGCTGATGGCGGGCGCTCCGGTGACGACAGTGGCCACCTGTAGCGCCTGGATGACCGGCAGCCGCAGCTCCGTCATGGGTCACCGTGCTTTGGTGGCCGGCGCGCGGTTTCGCCCTGCTTACGTCGACGGCCGACGCGTGGCCTCAGGCGCCGGCTTTCCGCCAGCGCGAGACCCGAGACCGCGCACCCCAGGAAGCAGCCCAAGCCGAAATTGGCGCGCGCCACCTGCGACTCCTCCGTTCGCAGGTGCCATCAGCCTTGTAGCGGTTCGGAAGTCGAGACTCCGGGCGGGCTCCATCGCCGATGCCAGTTAATCAACGACTCCTAACCGTGGTCAAGCCAAACACGATGTTGCATCGCAAATGGCCGACGGCCCCGCCCGTGGAAACCGGAAGGCAAGTGTTCAGGTGGTCGGTCAATCGCAACAGGTACTCAATCCATCGCCTAGGCTTGCTACCGAGGCGATGGATCTCCGCCTGGGTGCGCAACCACGACCCCAACCGCCGTCCAGGCTGATGGTTCCTGCTCAGTGCAATGCAGGAGGTTGTCGTGGTTTTGGTTATCGGATACGACCGCCACCCAGCCAGCAGGGCCGCTTTAGTCTTCGCCGGTGAACTCGCCGACGCCCTGAACGTGCCACTGCATGTCGTCCACGTTGTCGACGATGCCGATGATGCCGGCACCGAAGACCTCGACGCTGAACGTCAGCATGTCGCAGACGCCCTCGGTGATGTGCAGTGGACCTATCATCGGCTCCAAGGTGATCCGGCTACCGCGTTATTGGAAGCGGCTAACCAACACGGCGCTTTAATGTTGATTGTCGGTCGGCCGGAACAAGGCATCAGCGCGGCAATCGGGCATATTATCACCGGCAACGTCGCGCGAAACTTATTGCGCCGCAGTAATCGTCCGGTCCTCATCGTTCCCGAGTTCGGAGCCGGGAAAACCCAAAGCCAGCCCAGCGACAGCTGGCCGAGCCGGTTGCAGAAATAGCTGCCGAGTTGCGTGAGCTGGCCACTCGGGCGCAATCGCTACTGGCCAAGCTGGCCGACTCCGGGTTGATGACCGCCGAGGAGGTCACCGAGCAGAAACGACGCTTCACCTGGTGATCCATTCCGCCGCTCCTCACTGCGCCGGACGAGGCAGCGTGCCAGAAGCGATGGCCGCCGCGACCATCCAGGCGGCGGCGTAGCCGAACGCCACCGCAGGCGAAAACAGGGTGTACAGCAACCCGGCAACGACGGTGGCCACAAGGTCGCCGACAGCCTTCACCGCTCCCAGAACCCCAAACCCGCTGCCGCGCAACCGGTCCGGCAGCAGCTGCGCAATTACTGCGGATTCCGTGGGTTCGGCAAATCCGATGCCCGCTCCGGCCGCTGTGAATGCAACCGCAACGGCGAGCACACTATACGAACCGACAGCGAAAGCGCAGTATGCGATGACATATACGACAGCGCCTGTCGCGAACACCACCCGCGGACCCGCACGGTCAAACCACGGTCCGGCTACCAATGATGCGAACGTAGCGACCACGTTGTGGCCTGCATAGATCAGGATCGCCACCGTCGTCGCCGTGGCAACCGATCGCTGCGGCGAGGTGAGCA
>NZ_DASPSP010000246.1:0-14132 GCF_035623875.1 Mycobacterium sp.
CCCCGGGGTGGCGACAACCAGGGCCGGACGGGCGGCAACCTCCGTCACGATGGCATCACCCGCCGACGTCACCACGGGCGTACCGGGGAAGGCGCGGCCGAGCTCCTCGGCAGTGCGCCACGCGCCCACCACAACAGCGCGCACCGCATCCGACCCGCAGCGCGCACACCGCAACGCGGCGTCGGAACGGCCGCACCACCGGCACACCGGACCCGTGCCGTCGCGGTCGTCCAACGACAGCGGGCCAGTGCAATGCCGGCAGCGGGCGATCGCTCGGCAGCGCGCGCAGGCCAGCGACGGCACGTAGCCGCGCCGCGGCACCTGCACCAGCACCGGCGCCCCGGATTCCAACGCCGAGCGGGCGGCGCGCAGCGCGACGGACGGCAGCCGCGCGGTGCGGGCCGCAGGATCCCGCTCCTCGGCGTAGCCACCGTCGTCGAGCGCAACCACCCGTGGGCTGCGGGCGCGCACCACCGGGCGAGCGGCGACCACGTCGTGCGCCCATCCACTGCGCACCAGCGCGTGAGCTTCCGCGGTACGGGCGTAGCCGCCGATCAGCGCCGCGCAACGCATCTGATGGGCGCGCAGCATCGCCACCTCGCGGGCGTGCGGATACGGTGCCCGCGGCTCGGCCAGCGTGTCGTCGCCGTCATCCCACACCATGACCAGCCCCAGATCGCTCACCGGTGCGAACACCGCGCTGCGGGTGCCGATCACCAGCCGAGCGCTGCCCCGAAGCGCGGCCAGCCAGCGCCGGTAGCGCGCGGCCGGACCCAACCCGGCCGACAACGCCACCACGGCGGACTCGTCGAGCAGTGCCGTCGCGGCCCGCCACAACGCGTCCACGTCCCGCTGATCCGGGACGATCGCCAACACGCCACGGCCGGTCCGCACCGTCTGCGCGGCGGCCTCAGCGAACCGGTCTGCCCATTGCTCGCCGGGCAGCGCCTGCCATACCGCGCGGGCGGCACGCGACTGGTCCAGCGCGGTCAGGAACTGTCCACCGCGGCCGTATGCCTCCCAGGCCGATCGGTCCACGTCTATGATCACGGGAAGACTTGGCGGCGTTGGATTTTCGCGTTCCACCTTGGCGTGCCGCGGCGGCACCGCCAGGCGCAGCACGTCGGCGCGGGTTCCCGCGTAGCGCGCCGCCACGGCATCGACCAACCGACGAATCTCCGGGGTGAGCACCGCCTCGGCGGACACCACACGGTCAAGCCAGGCCAGCTTGCCGACGTGATCGGTATCGGTGCGGCGCTCCAGGATGAACCCGTCCACCAGCCTGCCGTGGAATCGGACCCGTACCCGCACCCCGGGCTGGGCGTCGTCGGATTGCTCCGCGGCCACCAGATAGTCGAATTCGCGATCCAGGTGCGGCACCGACAACATCGGCAGCATCCGCGCGATCGGTTCGAATGCGGCGGCCTGCCGGGTCCGCGTGCTCACCCCGCAGGTGTAGCAGAGGCCGCCGACGAGCCGGAAACGTTAGCGGCGTCCACCCGGCCGAAGAAGAAGCCGGCGGTGATCAGGACCTGTGCCGCCGCGTAAGTCCACCAGATCGGCACCGCCAGCGCCTCGTTGCCCAGCACGAATCGGCCGATGCCGATCATCGCGTCCGAACCCGCGAAGCACACCGCACCGACCGCCGTCCAGATCGTGGGAAGCCGCGCCAGCAGCGCCGCACACACCATGGCGCCCAGCACGACGATGTAGACCGTGACCGGAACAGTCAACCCGTCGCGCCCCAGGTGCGGCCAAAACCACACCAGCAGCGCCACGCACGCCACGCACATCGCCGCAGCGGCGATCAAGCGCGGACGCGACCGAGCCGACGACCTCGCCAACGGCACCAGCGCACCCAGAAAACACAGGTGCGCCAACAGAAACGCCCCCAACCCGAACACGAACGACGCCGTCCACCATGGCATCGCCAGCAGCGCGTCACCGGCTGCCGAGAACACCAACGCCGGCATCAGCCAGCGCCGCTCACGAACGATCGGATGTGCGGCCGCGGCGAACGCCAGCAGCAGGGCCATCGATGCCTTGAACGCCGGCTGGGCCGTCAACTGCCCGGTCAGCTCCGCACCGGGCGGTGAACGCAAGGCGGTCACAGTCAGAAACACCCCATAGGCGACGCTGGCCCAACCCGCGGCCACCCAGGCACCGACTACGACCCGGGGTGCGTACGGTGTCCCCATGCCCACCGTCGACGAACCCGGATCCGCCATCGATCCCATCCTGCTGAAGGTACTGGACGCGGTCCCGTTCCGTTTATCCACCGACCACGGGGTCGAAGCGGCGCGCCAGCAACTGCGGGATTTGCCGCGGCGCGCCTTCCATCCCGAGTTGCGCGTGCAGAACCGCACCATCGACGGGCCGGCTGGCCCGATCAACATCCGGATCTACTGGCCGCCAACCGATCACGTCACGCCGCCGGTGGTGCTGTTTTTCCATGGCGGCGGCTTTGTCGTTGGCGACCTCGATACTCACGACGGAACCTGCCGCCAGCACGCCGTCGGCGCCTCCGCCGTGGTGGTGTCCGTCGACTACCGGTTGGCGCCCGAGCACCCGTACCCCGCTGCCATCGACGATGCCTGGGCCGCAACGCGATGGGTCGCCGAGCACGCGAGCGAGATCAACGCCGACGCCAGTCGGCTGGCGGTGGCCGGGGACTCCGCGGGCGGCACCATCTCCGCGGTGATCGCGCAACGGGCCCGCGACAATGCCGATCAGGGCGGACCCAACCTCCTGTTCCAGCTGTTGTGGTATCCCTCCACGCTGTGGGACACGTCGCTGCCGTCGTTCACCGAAAACGCTGACGCACCCGTTCTCGACCGCGCCGCCGTCCAAGCGTTTTCCCGTTGGTACGCAGGCGAAATCGACCTATCCGATCCCCCGCCCGGGATGGCGCCGGGACGGGCCGAGAACCTGGCCGGGCTGCCTGCTGCCTACATCGCCGTCGCCGGGCACGACCCGCTGCGCGACGACGGGATCCGCTACGGCGAATTGCTCACGGCCGCTGGCGTTCCCGTCGAGGTTGACAACGCCGAGACGCTCGTGCACGGCTACGTCGGCTACGCCGGGGTGGTGCCCGCCGCCACGGCCGCGCTCGACCGCGGGCTGGCCGCACTGCGTGCCGTCCTGCATGAGGCCTGCGTAAGGTAGGTGCATGACAGAGCCGACCACCGCGCGACCAGAAATCGACCCGGCGATGAAAGCAGTGCTCGACGCGTTCCCACTGACCTTCACCGCCGCCGACGGCGTCGAGGTCGCGCGGGCGAGACTGCGCCAGTTGCAGGCGCCTCCGGAAATGCTGCCGGCCCTGCGCACCGAGAACATGATCATCAGCCACGGTGACCTCATCGACATCCCCGTCCGCATCTACTGGCCACCGGTCACCGAGCACCGCGATCTGCCGGTCGTCGTCTTCTACCACGGCGGTGGCTTCGCGCTCGGCGACCTGGACACTCACGACCCGGTCGCTCGCGCGCACGCCGTCGGCGCCGAGGCCATCGTGGTGTCTGTCGACTACCGGCTCGCCCCGGAGCACCCGTTCCCGGCCGGGGTAGACGACTGCTGGGCGGCACTGCAATGGGCCGTGGACCACGCCGCCGAGTTGGGCGGCGACTCGAATCGCATTGCCGTCGCGGGTGACTCGGCCGGCGCCAACCTGGCCGCGGTGATGGCGCACCTTGCCCGCGACAACGGCGGGCCCGAGCTCGCGTTCCAGCTGCTGTGGTATCCGACCGTCACAGCGAACCTGTCGCTCCCATCGTTCACCGAGAACGCTGACGCGCCGATCCTGGACCGCAATGCCATCGACGCCTTCCTGACCTGGTACATCCCGGGCGTCGACACCAGTGACCACACCGCGCTGCCCGCCACCATCTCCCCGGCCAACGCCGCCGATTTCCGTGGGCTGGCGCCGGCCTACATCGGCACCGCCGAACACGATCCGCTGCGCGACGACGGCGCCCACTACGCCGAACTGCTCAACGCCGCGGGTGTGCCCGCCGAACTGAGCAACGAGCCCACGCTGGTGCACGGCTACGTCAGCTTCGCGTTGCTCATACCGGCGGCCGCCGAGGCGACCAACCGCGGACTTGCGGCCCTGAAAGCGGCCCTGCACTAGTCCACCTTCTTTTCGGGCGCGGTACCGTCGGTAACGTGACCGGCGCTCTTCCCGACTACCACTGCCTCATCGTGGGCGCCGGGTTCTCGGGCATCGGCATCGCGATCAAGCTCGATCAGGCGGGATTCGGCGACTATTTGATCGTCGAGGCCGGCGACGGCGTCGGCGGCACCTGGTACTGGAACACCTATCCCGGCATTGCCGTGGACATTCCGTCGTTTTCCTACCAGTTCTCCTTCGAGCAGCGGCCGGACTGGTCGCGGACCTACGCACCGGGCAAAGAGCTGAAGGCCTATGCCGAACACTGCGCCGACAAGTATGGGATCCGGCCGAAGATCCGGTTCAACACCAAGGTTCTCGCCGTTGAGTTCGACGACGAGCGGGCGCTGTGGCGGGTGCAGACCGATCCCGGCGGTGAGGTCACCGCCCGATTCCTGTTGAACGCCAGCGGTGTGCTCACCGTGCCCAAGCTGCCGGACATCGACGGCGTCGACTCCTTCGGCGGCGTCACTATCCATACCGCCCGCTGGGATCACGACAGGGACCTGACCGGCAAGCGGGTCGCTGTCATCGGCACCGGCGCCTCGGCAGTGCAGCTGATCCCGGAGATCGCGCCGATTGTCAAACAGCTCACGGTGTTTCAGCGCACACCGATCTGGTGTTTCCCGAAGTTCGACGTGCCGCTGCCCAAACTGGCGCACTGGGCGATGCGCCTACCTGGCGCGAAGGCACTTCAGCGGCTGATCAGCCAGGCCTACGTCGAGCTGACCTTTCCCCTGCCGGCGCAGTACTTCACGGTGTACCCGCTGGCCAGGTGGATGGCGCCGGTCGGCCGCGCCTATCTGCGCCGACAGGTCCGGGATCCGGCGGTGCGTAAGCAACTCACCCCGCAATACGCCATCGGCTGCAAGCGCCCCGGGTTGCATAACTCCTACCTGTCGACCTACAACCGCGACAACGTTCGGCTGGTCACCGAGCCGATCGACAAGGTTACGGCGTCGGCGGTGGCCACCACCGACGGCGCCAGCCACGAAGTCGACGTGCTGGTGCTGGCCACTGGTTTCCACGTGTTGGACTCCGACAGCATGCCGACCTTTGCGGTCACCGGCAGCGGCGGCCTTTCGCTGACCAAGTTCTGGGACGAGCACCGGGTGCAGGCCTACGAGGGCATCACCGTTCCCGGCTTTCCCAATTTTTTCAGCGTGATGGGCCCGTACGGCTATGTCGGGTCGTCATACTTCGCGCTGATCGAGGCGCAGACGCACCACATGGTGCGATGCCTTAAGCGGGCCCGTCAGCGAGACGCCACCCGCGTCGAGATCACCGAGGAGGCCAACGCCCGCTACTTCGCCGAGGTCATGCGCCGCCGGCACCGCCAAGTGTTCTGGCAGGACAGCTGCCAGCGGGCCAACAGCTACTACTTCGACAAGAACGGCGATGTGGCGCTGCGGCCCGGGACCACGTTCGAGGTGTACCGGCGTAGCCGGCGTTTCGACCTCGACGACTACCGGTTCACCGATTGATAGCGCGAGCAGACGCGAAAGCCCCCAAACCCTCGGGCGTGTCGAGTGCTTTTGCGTCTGCTCGGCGTTAGATGGCGCGCTTGAGGTCGTCGACTTTGTCGGTCTGCTCCCACGGCAGGTCGATGTCGGTGCGTCCGAAGTGCCCGTAGGCCGCCGTCTGGGCGTAGATGGGCCGCAGTAGGTCCAGATCGCGGATGATCGCGCCGGGCCGCAGGTCGAACACCTCGGGGATGACCTTCTCGACCTTGACCGGGTCAACCGTCTCGGTGCCGAAGGTCTCGATGAACAGGCCCACCGGGGCAGCCTTGCCGATGGCGTAGGCCACCTGCACCTCGACCCGCTCGGCTAGGCCGGCGGCGACCACGTTCTTGGCCACCCAGCGCATCGCGTACGCCGCGGAACGGTCCACCTTGGATGGATCCTTACCGGAGAAGGCGCCGCCGCCGTGGCGGGCCCAGCCGCCGTAGGTGTCGACGATGATCTTGCGGCCGGTCAGTCCCGCGTCACCCATCGGGCCGCCGACGACGAACTTTCCGGTCGGGTTGACCAGTACCCGCGTCGACGAAGTATCCAGCGTCTCGTGGGCCAGATCGTCGAGCACGGTGTTGAGCACGTGCTGCCGGATGTCGGGATCCAGCGTCTTCTCCAGGTCGATGCCGTCGGCGTGCTGGGTGGAAACGACAACGGTGTCCAGCCGCACCGGAACGTTGTCCTCGTAGGCGATGGTGACCTGTGTCTTGCCGTCCGGGCGCAGGTAGGGCAGCACCCCCTTCTTGCGGACCTCGCTCAGCCGCCGCGACAGCCGGTGCGCCAGCGCGATCGGCAGCGGCATCAGCTCTGGGGTGTCATTGATTGCGTAGCCGAACATCAGCCCCTGATCGCCGGCGCCCTGCGAGTCGAGCGGATCCGCGGCACCCTCGACCCGCGCCTCGTGGGCGGTGTCGACGCCCTGAGCGATGTCGGGCGACTGGGCGCCGATGCCGATGTTCACCCCGCACGATGCGCCGTCGAAGCCCTTGTCCGACGAGTCGTAGCCGATCTCGAGGATGCGTTCGCGAACCGTGTTGGCGATGTCGGCGAACGCGTTTTTCGCGGTCGTCGTCACCTCACCCACCACGTGCACCTGGCCGGTGGTCACCAACGTCTCGACCGCCACCCGTGAGCGGGGATCCTCCGCCAGCAGCGCGTCGAGAACCGAGTCGCTGATCGCGTCACAGATCTTGTCGGGATGCCCCTCGGTCACCGATTCGCTGGTGAACAAACGACCCTTTTCGCTCACACCCTCATCCTTCCAAGTCACGGCGGGGATTGTTAGTTAGACAAATTATATCTTTAGGCTGTCCGACGTGCTCGGCCAGCCTTGGCTGTTACGGGTGCTAGGTGGCGGAGCCACCGCCCCCGTTCAGGAACGCGACGATGGCGTCCACGATACGACTGGCCATCAGCGTCTTTGAGCCGTGCTGCAGCGCCGACTCGGTGCCGTCGGATGCCAGCAGCCAGCCGTCGTTGTGGTCCACCTCGAAGGCCTTGCCCTCACCGACGGCGTTGACCACCAACAGGTCGCAGCCCTTCCGGCGCAGCTTCGCGCGAGCATGGAACAGCACGTCACCGTTGGCGTCGCCGGTCTCGGCGGCGAAGCCGACGATGGCCCGCATGTTGGGCAGCTGCCCCGCGGCCCGGGCCTGCACCGCCTCGGCCAGCACGTCGTCGTTGCGGACGAGTTCGATGGTGGGCGGTGCAGTGTCTTCTGTGGCGCCTTTCTTGATTTTGGCGGTTGCCACCTGCGCCGGCCGGAAGTCGGCGACGGCGGCCGCCATCACCAGCACATGGGTGTCGGGTGCGTGCTTGGACACCGCGTCGGCCAGCTGTTGGGCTGAGCTGATCTGCACCACCTCGACACCCGCGGGGTCGATTAGCCCGGCGGTATGCCCGGCTATCAGCGTGACCTCGGCGCCGCGCTGAGCGGCGACCCGCGCCACCGCGTAGCCCTGCTTGCCCGAGCTGCGGTTGCCGATGAAGCGGACCGGGTCGATCGGCTCGCGGGTGCCGCCCGCGGTCACCAACAACTTGACCCCGGCCAGGTCGTAGGGCATCGCGTCATGCCGTTCCAGCAGCAGCTGGGCGAACGTGACGATCTCCTCCGCTTCGGGTAGCCGGCCCGCGCCGCTGTCTGCGCCCGTCAGCCGCCCGGATGCCGGTTCCAGCACTACGGCGCCGCGCCGTCGCAGCGTGGCCACGTTGTCGACGGTGGCCGGATGCTGCCACATCTCGGTATGCATCGCTGGCGCGAACAGCACCGGACATCGCGCGGTGAGCAGGGTCGCGGTCAACAGATCGTCGGCCCTGCCAGCAACGGCGCGGGCCAGGAGGTCGGCGGTGGCCGGCGCAACGACGACCAGATCGGCGCCCTGGCCGATGGCAACGTGCGGCACCTGCGGAACGTCCTCGAACACGCCGGTCTGTACCGGCTCGCCGGATAGCGCCTCGAAGGTGGCTGCGCCGACGAAGCGCAACGCAGATTCGGTGGGGATGACGCGGACCTGGTGGCCCGCCTCGGTGAGTTGGCGAACGACGGTGCAGGCCTTGTACGCGGCGATACCCCCGGAGACGCCGACGATGATCCGCTTGCGGTCCGTCCGCTTTTCTCCCGACTGGCTCCCCGAGCCGATCACAGCAAGCCCGCCCGGATCTCGCTACTCGCCTTCGGTGTGCTCGAGCAGGTCGGCGTGGATCTCGCGCATGGCGATCGACAGCGGCTTCTCCTGAAGCCCTGGCTCGACCAGCGGGCCGACGTACTCGAGGATGCCTTCACCGAGCTGGTTGTAGTAGTCGTTGATCTGCCGGGCGCGCTTCGCCGCGTAGATCACCAGGGCGTACTTGCTGGAAACCCGCTCGAGCAACTCGTCGATGGGCGGGTTGGTGATGCCCAACGGCGTGTCATAGGCGCCTATTCCGCCCGATGCCGGATCGAACTGATCGGGGACGGCGGCTAATGACGCGTCGGTCTGCGAAGTACTCACTTAAGACTTTCTCCTGGTGGCGTAGAACGGTGTGCGACTAATGGTCAATCAAGTTGGAAGGCAGATCACGCCGTACCCGGCGCTTGTCCCACCAGCAAGGATACCAATTCTGCGCATGCAGACTCCAATTGACTGTTCACCACCACCGCGTCAAAGTCGTCCTGAGCCGCTAATTCGGTACGGGCGGTGGCGAGCCGGCGTTCGATCACCTCGGGTGTCTCGGTGCCCCGGCCGATCAGTCGGGCCTCCAAGGTCTCCCAGCTCGGCGGTGCCAGGAACACGGTGATCGCTTCCGGCATTGCGTGTTTCACCGCGCGGGCGCCGGCCAGGTCGACCTCGATGAGCACCGGGTGCCCGGCGGCGGTGGCGTCGCGGACCGGCCGGGCCAACGTGCCCGACCGGTGCAGGCCGTTGTGGATCTCGGCCCATTCCAGCAGGGCACCTTCGTCGATCAGTTGCTGGAACCGAGCCGGGGTGACGAAGAAATAGTCGACGCCGTCGACTTCACCCGGGCGCGGCGCTCGAGTGGTCGCCGAAACGCTGAAATGCAGATCGGGAATCCGCTCTCGCAGGCAGTGGACCAGCGTCGACTTTCCTACCGCGGATGGACCGGACAGCACCACCACGCGTCCTGCGCCTTGACCTACGGCCTTGGCCCCAAGACGTGCGTCGCGGTCACCGTCCGGTCCCCCGTCGGCGTTCACCGACTCTCCTGGGGCTGCCGACTTCGATTGCCCAGCTTCTCCTCAGGCCGTTCGGCCTGCATCGTCGCTGGGCTAAGAGAAGTCGAACTTTTCCAGCAGAGCCTTGCGCTGACGATCGCCGAGCCCACGCAGGCGGCGGGTTGGGGCGATTTCGAGCTCGGTCATGATTTCCTGCGCCTTGACCTTGCCAACCTTCGGCAACGCCTCCAACAGCGCGGAAACCTTCATCTTGCCCAACACCTCGTCGGTCTCAGCATCCTTCAGCACCTGCTTGAGGTTGGTGCCGCCGCGCTTCAGCCGATCCTTGAGCTCGGCTCGCGCTCGACGTGCGGCGGCAGCTTTCTCCAACGCGGCCGCGCGCTGCTCGTCGGTCAACTGGGGAAGAGCCACGATTCCTCCGTCTCAATCACTCATCGACAGCTATCGATCTTTGTTTGTCTCGGCCGGGTAGTTCAGCCAGCGGAGACGACCGTACCCACGCTGTCAGACGAAATCTAACCCGCCCCCCTGGTTGAATCCACAAAGGCCCAGCGTGTGGCTTCGAGCAGGGGTGTCCGCCTCGGCCCGCGTGCGGGTAATTCCGCTCCCCCAAACGGACCGTTTCGGAGTGAAGAAAATCGCTTCTACCAGCAGTTTCTTCACGAGATGGCCGGACCGCGGGTTCCCCTGGAAACGTCGCCCTGACCACCCCGGCACCGATCAAAAACCAGAAACTGCGCCGATTGTGCATGTCACGGCGTGTCGCGCGTGTCGCGGGGCGCGCACAGCACTGCTCGCAGCGGGCGTTCGACCGATTTTCGCGTCATTTCTGCCGCCACCACACCGTGAACTACGCCAGGTAGTAGTCCCCACAGCGAGCCGTCAGTCGGCTAGGTAGGCGACCGCCTCACGCATCCGCTCACCGGCCGCCCGCAGCGCCGCGACGTCAGGTCCAGCCCGCAACACCTCGCGCGACACCGCGGGCAGCAGCTGACCGGGAGCGGCGCCACCCAGGCCGCTCAACGCAGTGGCCTGCCCGCCCTGGGCGCCAATTCCGGGCACCAGCACCGGTCCACCGAGACCGCTGACGTCGGGCGCCTCGGTCACTGTCGCCCCGACGACGACGCCGACCGACCCGGGCCCCGGGCCCAGCGCTCGGTTGGCAGCGGCCGCCTGGTCGACGATGGACTGGGCCACCGTGCGGCCGTCGAACTCGGCGCGCTGCACCGTCGCACCCTCCGGATTCGACGTCGCCGCCAACACGAACACCCCTCGACCGTGCGCCGCAGCGCTGTCCAGCAGCGGCTGCAACGAACCGAAACCCAAATAGGGCGAGGCTGTTACGGCGTCGGCAGCCAGCGGCGAGTCACCGGCCCAGGCGACCGCATAGGCGGCCATTGTCGATCCGATGTCGCCCCGTTTGGCGTCGGCCAACACCAGCACGCCGGCATCGCGCAGCGCGGCGATGGTGTGCTCCAACACCGCGTATCCCGCGGCGCCGTAGGCCTCAAAGAACGCGACCTGAGGTTTGACGACCGCAAAATCGGCGAAGGCCTGCACGCAGGTGTCGCAGAATGCGGCCAGGCCGTCGGGGCCGATCGGCAGATCCCATGCCCGCAGCAGTTCGGGATGCGGGTCGATGCCCAGACACAGCAGGCCTCGACGTGATACCGCGTCGGCTAGCCGGGCGCCGAACCCGGGCATCGTTAGTGGCCGCCGTTGTTCAGCGTGCTGTGCAGTTCCTGCAGCGAGCGCACACCGATGACGCCGCGAATGCCGGCTTCGATGCCCTGGACGGCCGCGGAGGCGCCCTGCACCGTCGTCACACAGGGGATGTTCACTCCCACTGCCGCCGAACGGATCTCGTAGCCGTCGATGCGTGGCCCCGAGTTGCCGTACGGCGTGTTGATCACCATGTCGACCTCACCGGCGCGGATGGCGTCGACGGCGGACTCCGCAGGCCGGCCCGGCTGTGCCGGCTCGAAATGCTTGCGAACCTCGTCGCACGGAATCCCGTTGCGGCGCAACATTTCCGCGGTTCCCTCGGTGGCGAGCACTCGAAAGCCCAGGTCTGCCAACCGCTTGACCGGGAACACCAGCGACCGCTTGTCCCGGTTGGCCACCGACACGAATATGGTGCCCTCGGCCGGCAACGACCCGTAGGCGGCGGTTTGGCTCTTGGCGAAGGCGCTGCCGAAGTCGCGGTCGATTCCCATCACCTCACCGGTGGATTTCATCTCCGGACCCAGCAGCGAGTCGATGGCGGCCCCATCTGCACGGCGGAAGCGGTGGAAGGGCAACACGGCCTCCTTGACCGCGATCGGGGCGTTCTGGGCCGCGTGGGCGCCGTCTCCGGATGCCGTCAGCATTCCTTCGTCACGAAGCTGGGATATATTGGAGCCCAACATAATACGGGCACAAGCCTTGGCCAGCGGGATCGCTGTGGCTTTTGAGACGAACGGCACCGTACGGCTGGCACGCGGGTTGGCCTCCAACACGTAGAGCACGTCGTCCTTCAGCGCGTACTGCACGTTGAGCAGGCCCACCACCCCGATGCCGTGCGCGATCGCCTCGGTTGCGCGGCGCACCTTCTCGATGTCGCTGCGGCCCAGGGTTACCGGAGGCAGTGCACACGCCGAGTCGCCAGAGTGGATGCCGGCCTCTTCGATGTGTTCCATGATCCCGCCGATATAGACCTCGTCGCCGTCGCAGAGCGCGTCGACGTCGATCTCGATCGCGTCCTCTAGAAAGCGGTCGACCAGCACCGGGTGTTCAGGTGAGAGTTCGGTGGCGCGAGCGATGTAGCCCTGCAGCGTATCGTCGTCGTAGACGATTTCCATGCCCCGGCCGCCCAACACGTAGGACGGCCGCACCAGCACCGGATAACCGATCTCGGCGGCGATCTGGCGGGCCTGCGCGAATGTCGTCGCCATGCCGTATCGCGGGGCCGGCAGCCCGGCAGCCGACAGTAGGTCGCCGAACGCGCCGCGGTCCTCGGCCAGATCGATGGCCTCCGGCGGAGTTCCGACAATCGGAACCCCTGCGTCGGCGAGCCGCTGCGCCAGCCCCAGCGGTGTCTGGCCGCCGAGTTGCACGATGACGCCGACCACACCCGGCCCCCCGACAGCGGACTGCGATTCGGCGTGGAAGACCTCCAGGACGTCCTCGAAGGTCAGCGGCTCGAAGTACAGCCGGTCAGCGGTGTCGTAATCGGTGGACACCGTTTCCGGGTTGCAGTTGACCATCACGGTTTCAAAACCGGCCTGCGACAATGTCGTTGCGGCATGCACGCAGCTGTAGTCGAATTCGATGCCCTGGCCGATCCGGTTGGGCCCCGAGCCCAGGATCAGCACCTTGGGCCGCTCGGTCTGCGGCGCCACCTCGGTCTCGGCGGACGGGTCAAGCTCATAGCTGCTGTAGTGATACGGCGTCTTGGCCTCGAACTCCGCGGCGCAGGTGTCCACGGTCTTGTACACCGGGTGGATGCCAAGCCGCCCCCGCAACGACCGCACACCATCCTCGCCGGCCAATTCGGGTCGCAGCGCGGCGATCTGGCGATCGGAAAAGCCGCTGTGCTTACACCGCCGCAGCAGGTCCGCGTCGAGCACCGCGACGTCAACGACCTCACGGCGTAACGTGCCGAGCTCGGCGATCTGCGCGACGAACCACGGGTCGACGCCGGATGCCTCGGCAACCCGCGCTACCGAAGCGCCCAGTCGCAATGCCAGTTCGATGTCGTAGAGTCGCCCCTCGGTGGGTGTGCGCAGCTGTTCCAGCACCGCGTCGACGTCGGTTCCGCGGTCCGGCGTCGTCCAGAACCCGGCCCGACTGGTCTCCAGCGACCTCATCACCTTGCCGAGCGCCTCGACGAAGTTGCGGCCCAATGACATTGCCTCACCGACCGATTTCATCGTCGTGGTCAGCGTGGGGTCGGCGCCCGGGAATTTTTCGAACGCGAACCGCGGTGCCTTGACCACCACGTAGTCCAGGGTGGGCTCGAAGCAGGCCGGAGTTTCCTTGGTGATGTCGTTGAGGATCTCGTCGAGGGTGTAGCCGACGGCCAGCTTGGCGGCGATCTTGGCGATCGGGAAGCCGGTGGCCTTGGACGCCAGCGCACTCGACCGGGACACCCTCGGGTTCATCTCGACGACGATCAGCCGTCCGTCGCGCGGGTTGACCGCGAACTGGATGTTGCAGCCGCCGGTGTCCACGCCGACCTCGCGCAGGATCGCGATGCCCAGATCCCGCATCCGCTGGTACTCCCGGTCGGTCAGCGTCATGGCCGGCGCGACCGTCACCGAGTCGCCGGTGTGCACGCCCATCGGGTCGACGTTCTCGATGGAGCACACCACCACCACGTTGTCGTGGCCGTCGCGCATCAGCTCGAGTTCGAATTCCTTCCAGCCGTAGATCGATTCCTCGATCAGCACATTGGCGCTGGGGCTTGCGGCCAGCCCGGCGCCGGCCATCCGGTCGACCTCGTCGGCGGAATGCGCCATCCCCGAGCCCAGCCCTCCCATCGTGAAGCTGGGCCGCACCACCACCGGCAGGCCCACTTCCCCGACCGTCTCACGGACCTCTTCCATGGTGAAACACACCCGGCTGCGTGCGGATTCACCGCCGACCTTGGCGACGATGTCCTTGAACCGCTGCCGGTCCTCGCCGCGCTGGATGGCGTCGAAGTCCGCCCCGATCAGCTCGACGCCGTACCGTTCCAGCGCCCCGTTCTCATACAGCGCGACCGCGGTGTTCAGCGCGGTCTGCCCGCCGAGCG
>NZ_DASPSP010000248.1:0-42690 GCF_035623875.1 Mycobacterium sp.
TGCTGGCGCCACGGGAACGCTGTGGCGCCCGACGGCACACTGGCGAGGGCGCCGTCGAGGGCGTGCATGATCGCCAACATGCGGCCCGCGCCACGAGGAAAGGCGTCGACCGCCGAGGCGATCCCCTGCGCGGCGGCGGGAGTGATCGTCGAAAAGACATCGGATCCGCCGACATATCCCAGCGGTGACGGGTTGAGGTTCCCGACGGCCAGATAGTTCACCAGGTCCAGGTAATTGAACGTATGGTTCTCGCGACCGGTCGGTTGCATTCCGACGGCCGAAACGATGGCGTTCGACATGCTGCTCCCCGACCCGGCCGGGCAGGTCGCAAGAATACGACAGTGCGTGCCCATCGCATCGACGGTGGCGTCGGCCAGTGCCCAGCTGCTTCGGTCGGCGGTCCGCAGCCAGTTCTGCCAACCGACGAGAACCTGGGCGAACGACTGCGGCGGGAAATTGAGGTTCACCACGTCGACGTCACCGGTGGGGAACGTGGCAAAGGTCAGCGAGGTGGTCACCCCGAAGTTGCCACCGCCGCCACCGCGTAACGCCCAGAACAGGTCTGGGTTGTTGGCGGCAGACGCGGTGACCACCTGGCCGCTGGGCAGCACCACCGACGCCGATCTCAACGCGTCACACATCAGGCCCGCGTGCCGGGAATGGGCGCCCAGCCCACCGCCCAGCGCGTGCCCGGAGGCCCCGACCGACGGGCAGGTACCCGTCGGTATCCCCCGACCGGCCGCAGCCAGCGCTTGGTGCATCGCATACAAACTGGTCGCCGGCGTGACGGTGACCTGCCCGGTGGCGGCGTCGTAACTGATCCCCCCAGGCAGCTGACGCAGGTCGAGCACCATGGTTCCGTTGGCCGTGGAGGCCCCCACGTAGGAGTGTCCACCACTGCGCGGAGCGACCTTGAGGTTGTGGGCAGCAGCGAATGCCATCGCTTTTTGCACGTCCGCCGGCGATGTCGGGACGACGATCACCGCAGGCGTCGAGCCGTTGTAGTTGGTGTTGAAAACCTGCTTGGCAGTTGCGAATTGGCCGTTGTCCGGTTGTATTACCTGCCCGCCGATGGCGGAAGCCAGCGGGCCCCAACCGGAGGCAATCGGATCGGCAATGGCTCGACCCGATCCGGCTTGGCCCGATCCGAAAACGGCGCCGGCGGCTAACGCTCCAACGGCACCCCGCAGAAACGTCTGGCGCGAGATCTCACGCGTCACGTCCCGCATTGTCGATCACGGGAACCGCGGTGCCGCATGACGTGTCGCGGGATAACTGAAACGTGCGCGAACCTTAACCTCACCGTGTTGTGAACGTGACAGCGATAAACGAGGGTTTCTAACCGGAACTCTTGAGTGCCGCGGTTGCACTCCCGCCACGTGAGGAGCAGGACATGGCGACACTTGAGATCGCGCGCGACCGGATTTGGCGTTCTAACAACCAACCACTGACCGTTCGTTTGCTGCTGGGCGCCGGCTGTCTGATCGCGGCGTCCGCGCTGTTTTCGGCACCAGTGCAGGCGGACCCGCACGACGACGACTTCATCGACGCGTTGAGCCATGCCGGCGTCGAGTACGGCGAACCGGGAAACGCGATGGCGGTGGGCCAGTCCATCTGCCCGATGCTCGCCCAGCCCGGCGGCAGCTTCGCCGCTGCCGCGTCGGGCATCTCTCACCGAGGCATGTCACCACAGATGGCTCAGTTGTTCACCACCATCGCGATACAGACGTACTGCCCCGAGGAGATGGCAAACATACTTGGCGGCAACGTGTCTGGTCTGCAGCAACTCCCGGGCATGGCGGGGATGATCCCAGGGGTCTAACGCGTACCCAGCGGGTCGATCGTCCAGGCGATATATACCATCCCTGCTGCGACGAGCGCCATGGTAGGGAAGTCAATTCCCTTGCTGCGCACCACCAGAAGCCCGGCCTGGTCTTCGGTGAGCGCTAACCGCAGCACGGCGGCGACCCCTACCCCGATACCGATCAACAGCGAGCCGCGGCGCCAGAAGTTCGCCGCCACCAGCGTGAACGCCACGGCAAAGATCAGCATTACCGTCACGATTGGCCACTGCGAGCGGACCTGCTGACGCAAATTCATTGCTGTTCAGCCAATTCGACGACATTTGTCAACAGGAATGCGCGGGTCAGCGGGCCGACGCCACCGGGATTCGGCGATACGTGACCGGCGACCTCCCACACATCCGGGTGCACGTCGCCGACCAGCCCATCGTCGGTCCGGCTGACACCGACATCGACGACGGCGGCACCGGGACGCACCATGTCCGCGGTGAGCAGATGCGGGACCCCCACAGCCGCCACGACGATGTCGGCCTGCCTGGTGAGCGCCGGCAGATCACGAGTTCCGGTGTGACACAAGGTGACGGTGGCGTTTTCCGAGCGGCGCGTCAGTATCAGTCCCAGCGGGCGACCGACCGTGACACCGCGACCGATGACCACGACGTGGGCGCCGGCGATCTCGACGTCGAAGCGGCGCAACAGGTGCACGATGCCGCGCGCCGTGCACGGCAGCGGCGCCGGGGTACCCAGCACCAGCCGACCCAGATTGGTCGGGTGCAATCCGTCGGCATCCTTGTCCGGGTCGACGCGCTCCAGCGCGGCGTTCTCGTCCAGTTGTTTCGGCAGCGGTAACTGCACGATGTAACCGGTGCACTCGGGGTTCGCATTGAGTTCGTCGATGGTCTCATCGAGCTTCGCCTGGCCGATATCGGCGGGCAGGTCGCGGCGTAGCGAGGTGATGCCGACCTTGGCGCAGTCGGAATGCTTTCCGCGGACGTAGGCTTGCGACCCCGGGTCATCGCCGACCAGGATCGTGCCCAGGCCAGGCGTCCGCCCTGAAGCGGTCAAAGCCGCTACCCGTTGCTTCAGGTCGACGAAAATCTCGTCGCGCGTGACTTTGCCGTCCAACGTGATTGCGCCCACGTCTCACAGTCTGGCACGCTCCCGTTATGTCTAGCCCTCCGGACGTGCTGAGCCCTGCCAAGCTGGGCCCGATCACCCTGCGCAACCGCACCATCAAGTCGGCGACATTCGAGGCGCGTACGCCCAACGCGCTGGTGACCGACGACTTGATCGAGTACCACCGACTCCCGGCCGCCGGCGGCGTCGGCATGACCACGGTCGCCTACTGCGCGGTCTCCCGGGGCGGCCGCACCGAAGGCAACGGGATCTGGATGCGCTCGGAGGCCGTGCCCGGGTTCCGTCGGCTCACCGACGCGATCCACGCCGAAAGCGCGGCGGTGAGCGCACAGATCGGCCACGCCGGCCCGGTCGCGAATGCTCGCTCCAACAAGGCCACCGCCTTGGCCCCGGTGCGGTTCTTCAACCCGATCGGCATGCGATTCGCCAAGAAGGCGACCCGCGACGACATCGACGACGTTATCGCCGCACACGCAAAGGCCGCCCGATTCGCCATCGAAGCAGGCTTCGATGCGGTCGAAATCCATTTGGGCCACAACTATTTGGCGAGTTCCTTTCTGTCTCCGTTGATCAATCGCCGCAACGACGAGTTCGGCGGATCGCTGGAGAACCGAGCCAAGGTCGCCCGCGGGATCGTGATGGCCGTTCGCCGTGCGGTGGATAACGAGGGAACGCCGATCGCGGTGACCGCCAAGCTCAATATGGCCGACGGGGTGCGCGGCGGGATCAGCGTCGACGAGGCGCTGACCACCGCCAAGTGGTTGCAGGACGACGGCGGGCTGGACGCGATTGAACTGACCGCCGGCAGCTCGCTGGTCAATCCGATGTATTTATTCCGCGGCGACGCTCCACTGAAAGAATTCGCTGCCGCCTTCAATCCGCCGCTGCGCTGGGGTATGCGGATGACGGGCAAGAAGTTCCTCCGCGAGTACCCCTACCATGAGGCCTATCTGCTGCGCGATGCCAAGCTGTTCCGCGCCGAGCTGACACTGCCGCTGATTCTGCTCGGCGGCATTACCAACCGGGAAACGATGGACCTGGCCATGGCGGAGGGATTCGACTTCGTTGCGATGGGCCGGGCCCTGCTGGCCGAGCCCGATCTGATCAACCGGATCGCCGCCGACGGTGCCGCGCACACCGTGCATTCGGCGTGCACGCACTGCAACCGGTGCATGCCGACCATCTACACCCGCACCCGCTGTGTGGTAACCGGCGCGCCCGACACCGTCCGCTGACGGTCCGTGTCGTTCTGAGCCGATTGTGCAGCAGCCGATACAGTCGGTGCAGTGAGCCAAGCAGCTAAGGTTGGGGCGATGAGTCGAGCAGCACCGCCCGTGCTGACAGTCCGACATGACGGATCTCAACGCACCTTCGCAGCAGGTCATGACGTGGTCGTCGGGCGCGATCTGCGCGCCGACATGCGCATCACGCACCCACTCATCTCGCGGGCGCATCTACTGCTGCGCTTCGACCAAGGGCGTTGGCTCGCCATCGACAACGGGTCGTTGAACGGGACCTATGTCAACGGGCGTCGGGTGCCGGTGGTCGACATCCACGACGGCCAGACCATCAACATCGGCAATCCTGACGGGCCGCAGCTTGCTTTCGAGATCGGTCACCACGCGGGGGCGGCCGGCCGGCCGCCGCAAACCGCGTCGATGCGCGCCGTCCAACGGTCAGCAGCCGCGCGGTCGGCGCACCCGCCGCCGGCACGCCCGGCAGCCGGGCCGCCGGCGGGCGTGCTCCGGCCGCCGGCAGCGGGACAATCACGACCGTATCCGGGCGCCCCTCCGGCACCACCGCAGCCGATGTATCAGGGCGCCGGGGGCCAACGTCCGCCGGTCTATCCGCAACAACCACCGCCGCTGAACCGGCAACCCCCGTCAGCGCCGCCGCCGAACCTCCGGCCGAAAACTCAATTGGCTCCGCCGGCCAGCAAACCGCCCGAGGTGGGCAACCTCGCCACCAAGATGATCCAGGCAATTCTTCCCGGATCCGGCACACCGCAGAAGCCGCCGGGATCGGCCACCATCGGCCGCGCCAACGACAACGACATCGTCATCCAGGATGTGCTTGCGTCGCGCCATCACGCGTTCCTGATCCAGTCTCCGCTCGGCACTGAGATCCGCGACGCGCACAGCGTCAATGGCACATTCGTCAACGGCGTGCGCGTCGGCTCGGCGGTGCTGAACGAGGGCGACGTGATCACGATCGGCAACGTCGACCTGGTTTTCACCGACGGCAACCTGATCCGCCGCACCGAGGCCGCCACCCGCACCGGCGGCCTCGAGGTCAACGGCGTGCACTTCAAGATCGACGGCAAGGAACTGCTGGACAACATCTCGCTGACCGCCCGACCGGGCACGCTGACCGCGATCATCGGGGGATCCGGTGCGGGCAAGACCACACTGTCGCGGCTGATCGCCGGATACACCCGCCCCAGCGCCGGGTCGGTCACCTTCGAGGGCCACAACATCCACGCCGAGTACGCGACCATGCGCAGCAGGATCGGGATGGTCCCGCAGGACGACGTGGTTCACCGCCAGCTGACAGTGAACCAGGCGCTGGGCTACGCCGCCGAGCTACGGCTACCGCCCGACACCAGCAAACAAGAGCGCGCTCAGGTGGTCGCACAGGTGCTCGAGGAACTCGACCTGACCAAACACGCCGATACCCGGGTCGACAAGCTCTCCGGCGGGCAGCGCAAACGCGCGTCGGTGGCACTGGAACTGCTCACTCAACCGTCGCTGCTGCTCCTCGACGAGCCGACGTCCGGTCTGGACCCGGCGCTGGACCGTCAGGTCATGCTGATGTTGCGGCAGCTCGCCGACGCCGGTCGCGTGGTGCTGGTGGTCACGCACTCGGTGTCCTACCTCGACGTCTGCGATCAAATCCTGCTAATCGCCCCCGGCGGCAAGACCGCCTTCAACGGGCCGCCCAGTCAGGTGGGTGCGGCGTTAGGAACCACCAACTGGGCGGACATCTTCGCCAACGTGGGCGCCGATCCCGACGAAGCCAACCGCCGCTTCATAGAACGCGACGGCAAGAGGCTTTCCGAAGCCCCGGTTCCGGAAAGCCCGGCAGACCTGGGTGAACCAATGCACACCGACCTGGTGCGCCAGTTCTCCACGATTGCGCGCCGTCAGGTCCGACTCGTCGTCTCCGATCGCGGCTACTCGGTGTTCCTGGCGTTACTGCCGTTCCTGATCGGCGCGCTGTCGCTGACCGTGAAAGGGCCCAAACCGGGACTCGGTCCCGCCGACCCGCTCGGCCTCGCACCTACCCAGCCGCAGTACATCATGGTCCTGCTCAACATCGGCGCCGTCTTCATGGGCACGGCGTTGACCATTCGCGACCTGATCGGCGAGCGTCCGATCTTCCGCAGGGAACAGGCGGTCGGCCTGTCCACCACGGCGTACCTGATGGCCAAGGTCTTCGTCTTCTTTGTTTTCGCGACCGTCCAAGCGGCCATCGCAACCTTTATCGTCAGACTCGGCAAGGGTGCGCCCACAGCGCATCCCCCGTTCTTCGACAATTCGACCTTCTCGCTGTTTGTCACCGTCGCCGGCACCTGCGTCGCGTCGGCGATCCTGGGCCTGCTGTTGTCGGCGGTGGCGCAGTCAAACGAGCAGATCATGCCGCTGCTGGTGGTGTCGATCATGTCGCAGCTCGTACTTGCCGGCGGGATGATCCCGGTGACCGGCCGGGCGGGTCTTAATCAGCTGTCCTGGGTGACGCCGGGACGGTGGGGTTACGCCGCGGGAGCATCGTCGATCGACTTCCCGGACCTGGTCAAAGTCAAGCAAATTCCGACGAATGACCCACTGTGGCAGCACTCGAAGCACATCTATCTCTTCGACATGGCGATGCTCGCGCTGCTGTCGGTGTTCTACGCGTGCTACGTGCGCTGGAACATCCGGCTCAAGCGCTGACGCCTCACAGCCTTCAGCCGCCGGCGGGCATCAAGCTTGCCAGCGCGTACTCGCTGACCGCGATCAGTGCATCGGTCGCCGATCTGCGGTCGCGGGCATCGATGTTGATGACCGGGACGTGTTCGGCCAGGGTAAGCGCTTTGCGTACCTCGCCAACGGGATACGTTGGGGCGCCGTCGAACTCGTTTACCGCGATGAGGAATGGCAGGTTGCGGTGTTCGAAGAAGTCGACCGCGGCGAAGCTGTCCTGGAGGCGCCGACAGTCCACCAGGACCACCGCGCCGATCGCGCCGCGCACCAAGTCGTCCCACATGAACCAGAATCGGCGCTGCCCTGGAGTACCGAACAGATAAAGCACCAGATCCTCGTCCAACGTGATCCGGCCGAAGTCCATCGCTACCGTGGTGGTCCGTTTGTCCGGGGTAGCTTCCACCATGTCTACGCCTGCGGAGGCGTCGGTGACCATTGCCTCAGTTCGCAGTGGCATGATCTCCGACACCGCGCCGACGAACGTCGTCTTTCCGGCACCGAACCCGCCCGCGATGACGATCTTCGTCGACGCGGTATCTCGGGCCTTCCGATTGGGTTGGGCGTTTCGCTCAGAGGGCTCGTAGGCCACGGAGCGTCCTTCCTATGAGTTCGCGGCGTTCATCGCGCGTCGAGCGGTCGGTCAACGTCCGGTTCACTCGAAGGTAGCCCGAAGTCACGAGATCGCCGACCAACACGCGCGTGACACCGAGCGGCAAATCCAACCGGGCCGAGATCTCGGCAACGGATGGGCTCTTGACACACAGTTGAACGATCCTGCCTCGCACGTCGTTGGGTGGCCATCGGTGAAAAAGCGCCGACTGCAACGTCTGCACCGGCGCTTCGAGCGGAAGCTCGACGCTCCCCCTGGTCCGCCCGGCCGTCAAAGTGTAAGGACGGACCAGGCTCGCCTCAGCTGCGGGTGACTCCGGCCCCAGTGGCTCGCGACTGTCCATCGCGACTCACGAGTGCGACGCGGTCGGCGACGACGCGGGCCGTGACGCGGCCCGAGGAGACGCCGAGTGATCGGACGAAGCACGTCGGGTCGACTGCACGACGTTGCCCACCCGTTCGACAAGGACGGCCATCTCGTAACCGATCTGACCGATATCACAAGACGTCGCGGCCAGCGTTGCCAGATGCGAGCCGTCACCGACCCGCATCAGCAACAGGTAGCCGTTTTCCATCTCCACCACCGACTGCAGCACCTGGCCACCGTCAAACAACTGGGCGGCGCCGGTGGCCAAGCTCGCCAGACCTGACGAAACCGCGGCGAGCTGATCCGCCCGCTCCTGCGGCAGGTGCTCGCTGGCCGCGATCAGCAGCCCGTCGACGGATACCAGTACTGCGTGCGACACCCCGGAAACCTCGCGAGCGAAGTTCGACACCAGCCAATCCAGGGAGCTGTCCGAGCGGGCCGAATCGTAGCCATCGAAAGCAGAAGTCATTCGTGATCGGGTCCTTGATCCGTATCGCGGGCATGCGATCGTCCGGCGCGCACGCCGCCGAAATGGCTGCTCATCGAGGCGCGGATCGCTTCCGGGTCTCGCATCGGTGCCTCATGGGCCGATTTGCGGTCGGTGGGGCCGGATGGAAATCCTCCGTTCGATGCCGCTCCATTGTCCTCGGCTGCCCGGTCGTGGGCGACGCCCGCAATGCCATTGTGCTCGGGACCGGCGCCACCCGGCACCAGCCGGGCACCCGGGTCACGTACCGGCAGGCCGTGGTCGGTGTGGGCTTGCACGGGCACATTTTCGACCTCGGCGGCCGCTGACCAACCGTGGTCCCAAACCGACTTCCAATCCAAATCGGCGCTACGGCCCAAGTCGTGCGGGTCAACCAGGAACTCGGAAAGCATCCGCTGGTAAATCACATCGGACTCCGGCGGCTCGCTCGTCGTCGCGGCGGCTTCGGCTTCAGCGGGCCAGGCATCGTCGATCTGCTGCGGCTCGGACTGAGCTGCCGGCTCCGCCGCGACCGGCTCCGGCTCGACGGGCTCCGCTTTGGGGGGTTGCTGGCGGGTGAATCGCGCCCGTGGTCCGAAGAACGACGACGTGTTCGAAACCGGTTGATCCGCAGGGGTTTCCGGGATTTCTGTAGTCGGCTCAACTACCTTTTCCCACCGGTGCGGCGGTGATTCGCGCCGTGACGGCGGATCCGGTCGGTCGGCCGGGACACCGGTGATGCCGCTGGATCCGGGGCTGCGCCGCGGCAACAACGTGATCGGCGATTCGGTCGAATGCGAGCCGTTGCGCTTGGGCGTATCCGCCAGCGCAACGACGTCTGGAGTATCGCCGTAATCCGGCGCCGGCGAGTGATCGGCCGGGACCGAGACGTCTGGGCGCACCGGCGCTGCTTCGCGCGGCGTAGTGTACCCGTCGTCCGCACCGGCCAACAACGCCGCCGGCAGATACACCTCCGCCGTCGTACCCGACCGTGCTTGCTCGGTCGACAAACCGCGCAGCCGCACCCGGATGCCGTGTCGGTCGGCCAGTCGGCCGACCACGAAAAGACCCATGTGGCGGGCGCTGTCCGGCGTGGCCTCTCCACCGGCGCGCAGCCGCATGTTGGCGATGCGTCGGTCACCGTCGGTCATGCCCAGCCCGGCATCGAGGATCTTGAGCAGAACCGCCCCGTCGCTGCGCCGTGAGGCCGAGACCCGGACCGGCGACGCGGGCGATGAGTAGCGCAACGCGTTGTCGATCAACTCGGCAAGGAGATGAATGATATCGCCGGCGGCGGTGCCGTTGATCGCGCAGTCGGGCACCATCGACGTCTCGACTCGGCGATAGTCCTCGACTTCGGAGGTCGCAGCGTTGATGGCCGACGACAACGGCACCGCTCCGCGTTGGTCTCCCCGCGAGCTCTGTGCGCCCGACAGCACCAGCAGGTTGGCACCGTTGCGGCGCATCCGGGCAGCCAGGTGGTCGAGGCGGAACAGGCTGTCGAGGCGATCGGGATCCTCCTCGTTGCGCTCCAGCCGGTCGATCAGCGCGAGCTGCTGGTCGACCAGTGAACGGTTTCGCCGTGACATGGTCTCGAACATGTCATTGACCAACAGCCGCAGTCGGGCCTCGTCACCAGCCAATAGCAGCGCCTGGGTGTGCAATTCGTCGACCGCGTGCGCGACCTGACCGATTTCTTCGGTGGTGTGCACCGGCAGCGGCTCAGGAGGCTGTTCGTCACCGGCCCGAACGCGGGAGATCTCACGGTCGAGATCTTTGTGAGCGACCTTCAAAGCGCTGTCCCGCAGCATGCGCAGCGGCTGGACCAGCGAGCGCGCCACCAGCAGCACGATGGCGAGTGCGGCGACGACGGCTGCCAGCACGACGACGGTGTCGCGGATCGCGGCGTCGCGCCGGTTGCGGGCCAGGTCCTGCACGGATTTCGTCACCGACGCGGTGGTGCCCTTGATCACCTCGGCGGCGATCCCATCGGTGGTCTGTACCGAGCGAAGCAGCGCCGGGTTGTTGACCAGCAGAGTGGTCGGATCGGACATGATCGCCAGCCGGGTGACCATCTGCTGCTGCAGCGTCTTGGCTTCCGCTGAGCCGACACCGAGCACCTCAGCCATTCCGAACAGCGTCGACGGCTCGGTGCCGGCCAAAGTGATCATCGACGTGCGCAGCTCAGGCTCGGGCAGGTCGGCGCCGCGGGTGATCAGCAGCTGCTGCATCATCATCTGGCCGCGGGCCCCGATCGCGCGGCTCAGTCCCTGAGCCGCAGCCCGGATTCGCACGTTGTCGACGCGTACCGATCCGTCGATCGCGTTCTCGGCGGTCAACAAGATCGGGGCGTAGGTGGACACTCGCTCCCGCAAACCGATGGCGTTCGACGCGACCGCGTCCAGCAACGCCTGCCCGCCGCTCAGCATGGCGTTGACCCCTGCCCCCACATCGGCGGCAACGTCGGTTTCCGCCAGCCGGGCCTGCAGCTCATGTTTGCGCGCGTCGTAATTCTTCTTCACGCCCTCGACGTCGCCTCCGGTCGGGCTTGCGAGCAATGCGACATCGAGCGCCGACATGTAGTTGGCAATGGCCGGAACCACCTCGGCGCGATCGGCGGCCAACCGGAGGTCGTGCGCGTCGGTCAACGCACTCGCGATGCGGAATCCCCCGAAAACCATCGCCAGCACCGAAGGGACAACGACAATGGCCACGACTTTCCACCGCACCGGCCAATTTCGGGGCGACCATGACGCCGGTCGTTTAGCCGATGAGGACTCGGCGCCGTTGCTGTCCGCGATGTGACTTTCGGTCGGCAGAATCGCCCGTGTCGCGCGGGCAAACATGGTCACCGGCCTACGTCCGTGCGGGCGACCGCTCCGATGATATGCAGTGTTGGCGCGTCGTTCATGAGACTTCCTGCTGATTACACCCACCCCGGGCGATATACGCCTGGCAATTCTGCGAGTATGCCAGCCTGCGGCTATGGAAACCACAATTCTTACTGAACAGACAGAGTTCGCCGACTCGTGCCAGGCACCGCGAAGCATAGCTGAGCAAATTCTTCGACGACAACTGTCATGATCGACAGATGTTCCGGCTGCTGTTTTACTCGCCGCGTATCGCGCCCAATACGGGCAATGCAATCCGGACTGCGGCGGCCACTGGCACCGAACTGCATCTCGTCGAGCCGCTCGGCTTCGACCTGTCCGAACCCAAGCTGCGCCGCGCCGGGCTGGACTACCACGACCTGGCTTCGGTCACCGTGCACACGTCACTTGACGCCGCCTGGAAGGCGCTGTCGCCGCAGCGGGTGTTCGCCTTCACCGCACATGCGACGTCGTTGTTCACCGACGTCAGCTATCAGGCCGGCGACGTATTGATGTTCGGCCCCGAGCCGACCGGACTGGACTCGACGACGCTGGCCGACGGTCACATCACCGACCGCGTCCGCATCCCGATGCTGACCGGACGACGCTCACTCAATTTGTCCAACGCCGCCGCGGTCGCCGTCTACGAGGCGTGGCGTCAGCAGGGGTTCGCTGGGGCGGCGCGCGCTGACGATGCAGGACGCGGAGCGTCCTGAGGTGGGGGTACCGCCCGCTTGCGGGGGCGAGGCGGGCAATTCAACTACCAGGCCGAACTACCAGGCGTTCCAGTGTGTGAGGCTGTCGGCGGGCAACCGCTTGGCGGGCCGGAAATCCGTGCCCTTGGTGTAGGCGATTGGAAACAGCCCACCCTGGCTGTACTGCTCATAGGGAATGCCCAGCACCTCGGCTACTTCTTTCTCACCGTCACGAACCAGGTGCAGCGTCGTCCAGCAAGAGCCCAATCCGCGCGAGCGCAGCGCCAGACAGAAACTCCAGACCGCCGGGAACAGCGACGCCCAGAACGAGGCGCCGCCCAGCGGCGAGCTGTCCTCTCGGCCCTCGATGCAGGGGATCAGCAGGACCGGCGCCTGGTGCATGTGCTCGGCAAGATAGGTCGCGGAATCCCGGACGGCGCCCATCCGCTCACCGCGGGTGTCGCCCTCGGGGTACTCGGCTGACGCCGAGCCGAGGTAGGCACGGGCATTAGCCAGGTAGACGTCGCCGATGGCCTTCTTCTTGTCGGAGTCCTCGACGAACACCCACTGCCAGCCCTGTGAGTTGGAACCAGTGGGCGCCTGCAGCGCCAATTCGAGGCATTCCATCAGTACTTCGCGGGATACCGGCTTATCGAAATCGAGGCGCTTGCGAACCGATCGGGTGGTGGTGAGGACTTCGTCGACAGACAAGTTCAAGGTCATGCCCGAAAGTAACAGTCGCTTCGCCCCGATCCTTCCCGGGCCGAATTGATGGACGTCACCCTCGATCACCGAAAATCGCGGGACTTCGATCCGATCTTCAGGGTGAGCTTGGCCAACCGCTCTGCCACGACGGTGACTGCGCCACTGGCATTTTGGACCTGACCCCGAATCAGCAGCGCCGACGCTGTCTGCGCCAGCTTGCGGTGTCGCGCCCATACCCCCGGTGTGCACAGCACGTTGACCATCCCGGTCTCGTCTTCGAGGTTGATAAACGTCACGCCCTGGGCTGTCCCCGGCCGCTGGCGATGGGTGACCGCCCCGGCGATCAGCACGCGGTCGCCGTCGGGCACCGACAGCAGGGCCTCAGCGGGCAACACCCCCATCTCATCTAAATCCGACCGCAGGAACTGGGTCGGATAGCTGTCCGGGGAGATGCCGGTGGCCCACACATCGGCGACGGCCAATTCCAGCTCGCTCATCGCGGGTAACACCGGGATGTGCGACGACGAGCCCACCCCTGGTAAGCGATCCGGCCGTTGGGTGGCGGCCGCCCCGGCCGCCCATAGCGCCTCGCGCCGCGATACCCCGAAGCAGCTCAGCGCTCCTGCGGTGGCCAGCGCTTCGGTCTGCGGCACGGAAAGCTGCACCCGGGACGTCAAATCCAGCAGAGAAGCGAAGGGGCCGTGGGCTTTTCGTTCCTCAACCACCTTTTCCGCCAGGTCATCGCCGATATGACGGACGCCGCCCAGCCCCAGCCGGACTTCCATTCCGGCGTTTTCCAGAGTGGCGTGCGCCAGGCTGGCATTGACGTCGGGGCCGTGCACCGTTACACCGTGCCTGCGGGTGTCGGCCACCAGCGACTGCGGCGAATAGAAGCCCATCGGCTGCGCGCGCAGCAGCGCCGCACAGAACGCCGCCGGGTGATGCAGCTTGAACCACGACGAATAGAACACCAACGATGCGAAGCTCAGCGCGTGGCTTTCCGGAAAGCCGAAATTGGCGAATGCCTCCAGCTTTTCGTAGGTGCGGTCGATCACCTCGTCGGTGGCACCGTGCAGCGCACGCATGCCGTCGTAGAACCGGCCGCGCAGCCGTTGCATACGCTCGGTCGACCGCTTGGAGCCCATGGCGCGCCGCAGCTGATCGGCCTCGGCAGCGGAAAAGCCGGCACAGTCCACCGCGAGCTGCATCAGCTGTTCCTGAAACAACGGCACTCCCAACGTCTTCCGTAACGCCGGCTCCATCGATGGATGGTCGTAGACGACCGGGTCGACGCCATTGCGCCGCCGGATGTACGGGTGCACCGAGCCGCCCTGGATGGGTCCGGGACGGATCAGCGCAACTTCGACCACCAGGTCGTAGAACACCCTCGGCCGCAGCCGCGGCAGGGTGGCCATCTGCGCGCGGGACTCCACCTGGAAAACCCCGACGGAATCGGCGCGGGCCAGCATTTCGTACACCGCCGACTCGGACAGGTCCAACGTGGCCAGGTCGACCTCGATGCCTTTGTGTTCGGCCAGCAGGTCGATGGCGTAGTGCAACGCCGAGAGCATGCCCAGCCCGAGCAGATCGAATTTCACCAAACCGATTGCCGCGCAGTCGTCTTTGTCCCACTGCAGCACGCTGCGGTTTTCCATGCGCGCCCATTCCACCGGGCAGACATCGGCGATAGGGCGGTCGCAGATGACCATGCCACCGGAGTGGATGCCCATGTGCCGCGGCAGATTCTGGATCTGGGTGGCCAGGTCGATGACCTGCTCGGGGATGTCGTCGACATCCGACGGTCGTCCACTCCAGTGGCTGATCTGCTTGCTCCACGCGTCCTGCTGTCCCTGTGAGAATCCCAGCGCACGGGCCATGTCGCGCACCGCGATCCGACTGCGGTAGGTGATCACGTTGGCAACCTGGGCGGCGTAGTCACGGCCGTATTTGTCATAGACGTACTGGATGACCTTTTCGCGCTGATCCGACTCGATGTCGATGTCAATATCGGGTGGCCCGTCGCGGGCCGGCGACAGGAAACGCTCGAACAACAGCTCGTTGGCCACCGGATCGACCGCGGTGACACCGAGGGCATAACAGACCGCCGAGTTGGCCGCCGATCCCCTGCCCTGACACAGGATGTTGTTCTCCCGGCAGAATCGGGTGATGTCGTAGACCACCAGGAAATAGCCCGGAAATGTCAGCTGTGCAATGATTTCCAACTCGTGCTCGATCTGGGCATACGCTTGCCGCGCCCGTGCTCGCGGCCCGTAGCGGCGCTCCGCACCCGCCATCGCCAGTTCGCGCAACCAACTGTCCTCGGTATGGCCGGGCGGGACGTCGAACGGCGGCAGCTGCGGGGCGATGAGCGCCAGGCCGAAGGCGCACTGCTCGCCGAGTTCGGCCGCGGCGGTCACCACGTCGGGCCGCTGCGCGAACAGCCGCGCCATCTCATCACCCGACCGCAGGTGGGAACCGCCCAGCGCGGCCAGCCAGCCGGCCGCTTCGTCCAGCGACTGCCTGGCTCGTATCGCACCCATGGCCATCGCCAGCCGACGGCGCGACGGCGCGGCGAAATGCGCGCCGGTGGTGGCGACACATTGGAGACCGAATCGCATTGCCAGTTCGGCTAATTCGGCGTTGACTTCGTCGTCGAGCGGATGGCCGTGCTGGGTCAGCTCGACGCTGACCCGCCTCCGCCCGAACCGGTCCACCAGATCCGCCAACGCCGCCGAGGCCGCATCCGGCCCGCCGGTGGCCAGCGCGGCGCGGACATGACCTTTACGACAACCGGTCAAGATATGCCAGTGCCCACCCGCTGCATCGGCAAGCGCACCGAAATCGAAGCGCAGCTTGCCTTTCTCGCCGCCGGCCAGATGAGCCACGGCCAGTTGCCGCGACAATCGTCGATAGCCTTCCGGGCCGCGAGCCAGCACCAGCAGATGCGGGCCCGCCGGATCCGGGTCGTCGGTCCGGGCACCGGGCCCTAACGAGAGTTCGGCGCCGAATACGGTACTCATGTCCAATTCCGTGGCCGCTTCCGCGAACCGCACCGCCCCATAGAGGCCGTTATGGTCGGTCAGCGCGATGGCGCGCAGATCCAGCAGCACCGCCTCTTCGACCAGCTCCTCCGGCGTGCTGGCCCCGTCGAGGAAGCTGAACGCCGAATGCGTGTGCAACTCGGCGTACGGGACGGACGAGCGAACCGCCCGGTTATCGTCCGGCGGGTGGTAGCTCACCCGCTTGCGAGACAATGGGACATCGTCGGCCGATCCCCACACAGATGGCGTGCCGGAACGGCGCGGCTTACCGGAGAGCACCCGCTCCATTTCCGCCCAGCCCGGCGGACCATTACTGAAACCCACGCGACCAGTCTATCGAATATATGTTCGATAGGCCTACAGTGCGTTCAGCTGTTGCTGAAGGTGGGTGCGCGGCGCTGAAGCGCGGCGCTGACGCCTTCGCCGACGTCGTCGGTGAGCGAGCACAGGACTTGCGCGCGGATTTCGGTGGTCATGTGTTGGCGCAGTTCCTCGATGCCAAGAGCGGCGTTCAGCAGGTTCTTGGTCTGGCTGACGCCGAACGGGGCGTTGACGGCGATCTTTTCACCGATGCCGACGGCGGTGTCGATGTCTGTGCCTTCGGCGGTGAGGTGGGTCACGAATCCGATTTGGCGCGCACGGTGGGCGTCGAAAGGTTCTGCTGTGTAGAGCATTTCGGCGGCGTTGGCGAAACCGATCAGCCGCGGCAGCCACCAGGAGGCGCCGAGGTCGCCGCCGGAGAAACCGCGGTGGGTGAATACGGGGCCGAAGCGGGCGGTGGTGTCGGCGACGCGGATGTCAGCCATTGCTGCCAGGGCCAGGCCCGCGCCGACGGCGTGGCCGTGGATGGCGGCGATGACCGGTTGCGGGATCTCACGCAGCGCCAGGGCGACTTCAGCGGCGCGTTCGAGGGCTAAGTAGCGGCCCTGGACCTGCCCGTGCCCGGCAATGTCGAGTCCGGCGACGAGATCCATTCCTGAGCAGAACGCGCGGCCGGCACCGGTCAGCACGACGACACGACAGGAGTCGTCCTCGCGTAGCGCGTTGAGGGCTTGCCGGGTCGGCACTGCCTGATCGGGAGCGAGCGCGTTGAGCCGGTCGGGTCGGTTCAAGGTGACGATGGCGATCGGGCCACGGTGTTCCACCAGCACGGGGGTGGGAGCGGTCATCGCGTCATCCCTTCTTGTCGGCCAGGGAGTCATAGGTGTCCAAGAGCAGGGATCTCGCGGCACGCCACCGCCGGTCAACGGTGGCCTCCAGTCCGGGTAGCCGACGCAGCGCCAGACCGCGGGCGGTGGCCATTGCGACGTCGAGCAGCGTGCGCCCGGTGTCCTTGTTCGCGAGGGTGGGCAGCAGTTCGGCGAAGGTCTGCGCCAACTGACGATCCAGGTCCCGACCGAGGTTTTCGACCGGCTCCCGCAGTTCGAGATCCGTGCGGGCGGCGGCCCAGAGTTCAGCCGCGGTCTGGAATGCGGGACCGGTGTGGATGTCCCACATTCGATCCAGCAGCGCCTGCATGCGGCGACGCTCGTCGCGCTGACCGGCACGGATCTGCTCCCGGGACTGCTCGGCCAATCGCTGCGACAGATGCCCGACGGCCTGCACAACCATGTCGACACGTCCGTCGAAGTAGTGCTGTTGCGCCCCTTGGGAGACCCCGGCACGTTCGGCGACCCGGCGGGTCGTGATCGCCGCGTACCCCTCTTCGATCAGGCACTCGACCGCGGCATCCAGCAACGCCGTACGCGTCGATTCCCTGCGCTCGGCTTGGGTCCGGCGCTGTACCTGGGTGGATGGGCCCATGCCATCGACGATAACACAGATACAAGTCAGTCGACTGAAATGTTTTATAGCCAGACCGCCCTTGCCGGGGGTTGAGAAAATTCTCAGAAATTCTCAGACTGAACTGCGTTGCCACGCAATCGACTCCCGTTGTTTACACGATTTAATCTGGCCGCCACCTCCCGCTGAGCGCAGCAAAGGATACTCATATGAGATCCCCGGCAGTGAACGGCGGTGCTGAGTCGTGGAGCAACTCAATACGCTCGATGCGGGTTTCCTCATGGCGGAGGATTCGGACCGAAACGTCAGTCTGGCGATCGGCGCAATAGCGATCATCGACGGTTCGGCTCCCGATCACGACGAGTTTAAAGACACGCTGGAAGAACGGATCCGGGCAATACCGCGCTGCACGCAGATGCTGCGTACCCAACCCTTCGACGTCGGTGCTCCGCAGTGGGTCGACGATCCGGGATTCGACCTCAGCCGGCACGTGCGCCGGATAGCGGTTCCGCAGCCCGGCGATGACGCCGAACTGTACCGGGTCGTTGCCGACGTGCTGGAGCGCCGTCTGGATCGGGATCGCCCGCTGTGGGAATGCTGGGTCATCGAAGGTCTGAAGGGCAATCGCTGGGCGATCCTGATGAAGATCCACCACTGCATCGCCGATGGAATCTCGGCGACCCGCATCCTCGCTCGACTGTGCGATGAGGTCGACGGCGATCCGTTCGCTCGCCCCGCCGTCACCAAGCGAACCGCCGCGACACGCAAACACCTCAAGCCGGTGCCGGACCCCAAGCCGCTGGAGAACTGGTGGAACCCGCTGGACAGCCTCTGGCGGACGGCCACCGGCATCACCGGTGCCGCTGCGCGGACGGTTGGCGGCGCCGCGGAAATTGCCGCCGGCTTGCTCCGACCTTCCGCGGGCTCGTCATTGGTGGGGCCGGTCACCGCGATGCGGTGCTATCACGCAGTTCGCGTCCCGCTCGCCGAAGTCGAGCAGGTATGCCGGAAGTTCGACGTGACCATCAACGATGTTGCGCTGACCGCGATCACCGAAGGCTTCCGCTCGGTTTTGCTGCATCGCGGCGAGGAACCCCGCCCGGACTCGCTGCGCACCCTGGTCCCGGTGTCGGTGCGCTCGCCCGACGCACTCGACAAGCCGGGCAATCGCCTCTCGGTCATGCTGCCCTATCTGCCCGTCGAACAGGATGACCCGATCCAGCAGTTGCGCATCGTGCACAACCGGTTGAGCCGGGCCAAGCAAGGTGGGCAGCGGCAAGCGGGCAACGTGGCAGTCTCGGCGGCCAACTACATCCCGTTCATGTGGTCCTCGTGGGCGATTCGATTCCTCACCCGTCTACCGCAGCGCGGCATCGTGACGCTGGCAACCAATGTCGCCGGACCGCGCCGCCAGTTGGAGATGATGGGCAGCAAGGTGGCGCGCCTGCTGCCGATTCCACCGATCGCGCTGCGGTTGCGCACCGGTGTCGCGGTGCTGAGCTATGCCGATGACCTGGTGTTCGGTATCACCGCCGATTACAACTCCGGAGCCGACGTCGAAGAATTGGCCAACGGCATCGAAACGGCCGTCACGCGTTTGGAAATGCTCAGCCACGACTCGGTCTTGCTGTTCGCCAACAAGTCGGTCTGAGCGCTAACTCAGCTCAATGCCCGAGCCGACCGCACCGCGCGGTCGCAGACGTGCCGGATCGCGTCTTCCTGGCCGTGGCGGCTTTGACATCCGATGCTGATCCGGACGGCCTTATCGACCAACACTGTCCATCGGATGTCGTGGCCAGAGCGGACCTCCCGATAGGTCACCGCCGGGCGGCCGGCACTATTGCCGGCCGGGTTGAAGTCGACGAATACGCCGGTCGGCTCGGCGTCGATCGCCTGTTTCAGCGCCTCGGCGGTGGCGCTCAAGGCTTCTATGGCCACTCGCGATTGCGTCACGTGCAGCACCATTTCCAGATCCGACGGCGACGTGGCCTGCACCCGCGCCGAACCGGGTCCGGATACGACGCGCTGCGTCTGCCATTGGGCCGGAACCTGGACGGCCACGCGGCCTTCGACCAGGAACGTTGTCGGAACGCCACTGTCCGCGGGCGCGTCGCGACGGGCCGACGCGAGCACCCCGAGCACCCCGAGCACCCCGATAATCAGCAGCGCGAGCAGCGCCAGCGTCCAATGACGGCGATAGCCACGTTCCGTAGCATCGATGCGGTCGGACTCACAAGTATTGTCTTCGCCCGAAATGATCGCTCCGGCAAGCTCTCCCAACTGGGCATCGCCGACTTGCACCGCGGTGATGCCGTCGGTGGCGCGTAACCGTTCGGCGATCATCGCTGCCAGCGCGCCGGCCCCGCCTACCGTGCTCGGCGCGTCAACCACCACCGCCACGGTCGTTTTGGACGTCATCTCGAGGATGGAACGCACAACCGCCTCGACGACGAGCTGGGGTTCTCCGCGCCGGGTCTCGGCGACCACTTCGGCGCCGGTGATCACCACGAAGTGGTCAGCGATTTCTACAACCACCGTCGCGTGCATGAATTTGCGCGGGGACGCCTGGGTCAGCAGCCACGACCGGGGTCGCATCACAACCTCATCGGCGAGGACCTGTGCTGCCGCGCCGAGCACATCGATGCGCGTCGCCGCCCACCACGACGGATGAACAACGATCGCACGTTCAGGGCTTCCGCAGTCCACCGACCCCAGCACCATCTGCCACAGTGAGTCGACAGTGACCGGACGCAGGTCGACCAGTGTTACCGGATCGTCGATGCTGTCGAAAGCAACCCGTACTATCTCATCGTGAGCGGCGAGTGTATTTCCCCCACAACATAATTGGCGGATCACCTTCGGGCCGACCTCGACAATGTGCGTGCTCACGGCGGCGGGCTCCAGGCGACCTGCACCAGCTGTGAGTGGCCATCACGAGTGATCAGCGTGCCGCGGCCAGGCGGCATGGGCGACTGACGCACCGATCCAACTACCAGACCTTCGTCCGGGCTTCCGCTCATTATCAAGGCCATACAGCCCGCATTGCGCAACCCGGCGGGGAGTGGCTCGAACATGGCGCGGGCGGCGCCTCCGCTGCGGCGTGTCACGACCAGGTGCAAACCCACGTCTTTCGCCTGCGGCAGAAATTCCACCAGCGGCATCAGCGGATTGCGCCGATCTGTGGCGACCAGATCGTAATCGTCGATCACGACATATATCTCGGGCCCCGACCACCAGGACCGGGTGCGTAATTGCATCGGGCTAACGTCCGCAGGCGGCATCCTTCCGCGCAGCCGGTCGGCCAGGCGCGGCATAACCGCGTCGACCGCATCCGCCGAGGCGAGATATCCGCCAAGATGTTCGGACTCGGGCTCGACCACGCCGAGGAGTGAGCGCCGGAAATCGACGATGAACAATTGGGACTGAGCGGCGGTCGTGGTTCGCAGGAGTTCGCGGCAAATGGTGCGCAAGGCGGCTGTCTTTCCGCATTCGCCGTCGCCGATGATAAGGAGATGCAGCTGCTGCGTGAAATCGATTGCAACCGAGCGCAGTTCACTTTCCTCGAGGCCGATCAGGACAGCGGCGTCTCGCCCGTCGATGGCCCGCTCGACCACGCTCTCGCGATCGACGTGCGCGGGCAGTAGCGGTATTGCGGGCGCATTGGATCCGCTGTGACGGCCCCGCAACATCTCCCCCACCCGCGCACCGGCCTCGGCCAGACCGGAGCTTGAGCTGGCGCCGTCCAGCCGGGGCAGCGCGATCACCATGTGCAGCCCGTCGTCTGCAAGTCCTCGACCCGGGTTACCCTCCGGGACTTGCTGAGCCCGCCGACGATCGAGTTCGGAATCCGCGGGATCCCCGAGCCGCAGCTCGATTCGGGTCCCGATCTGATCCTTGAGCGCGGGACGAATCTCGGCCCATCGCGACGCGGACATCACGATGTGCACACCGAATGAGAGTCCCTGAGCAGCAAGGCTGGTGATCGATGTCTCGATCGTTTCGAATTCACGGCGCAACGTTGCCCACCCGTCAACAATCAGGAAAACGTCACCAAAGCGGTCGCATATCGGATCTCTCCTCGCCTTTAGCAGGCGATACTGCGCCATCGATTGGATCCCATGGTCGTGGAAGATGTTTTCGCGAGACCGGACGATTGCTTCGAGCTGGGCGATCGTGCGTCGAGCCAACTGCGAGTCTGCTCTGCCGGCGACCGAACCGACGTGCGGCCAGTCTCGTAGCGATGCCAAGACCCCGCCGCCGAAGTCCAAACAGTAGAACTGCACCAAGCTCGGATCGTGGTTGATGGCCAGCGCACTGATCAACGTACGCAAAGCTGTCGATTTGCCCGATTGAGGTGCTCCGACAACAGCGACATTGCCGGCAGCCCCGGACAGGTCGACGACGAGCGGCGTTCGCCGTTGCTCGAACGGGCGATCGACGACACCGATGGAGACCGTCAACGCGGACATGGTTTTGTCGGTGGATTCGGCATCGCGCAGCACGGTGTCCAGTGCCGGTGCCGCGCCGAGCGGCGGCAGCCACACTTCACGCGCACGCGGGCCGTGCCCGGACAGCCGGTCGACGATCTTCTGCAGGACAGTGTGCCGATCAGCAACATCCGGGCCGGCCCTACTGGCCAGAGTGACCGGCCCTGCCGGCCCCGCGGTGAACAATCGGACGGGCGCCGGGATCGTGCCATAGCCCGGCGAGTCAGAAGCATTTGCAGCGCAATGCATTTCCTCATTACATGGACCGGAAACATATGCGGTCTGAAAGCGAATCAACTCATCCGTGCCGATCCGCAGATAGGCTGCGCCAGGCGTGTTCGGCAGTTCATAGGCATCGGACGCGCCCAAGACAAGTCGCGATTCGCTGGCCGACAGTGTTTTCAGGCATACGCGGTAGGACAGATGCGATTCCAATCCGCGCAGTCGGCCTTCGTCCAGACGCTGACTGGCCAGTAGCAGATGCATGCCCAACGATCGCCCGAGTCGGCCGATGGCCAGGAAGACGTCTGCGAAATCCGGATGCTGGCTGAGTAATTCGGAAAATTCGTCGATGATAATGAACAGCACTGGAAGGGGCGCTAATTGGACTCCGGAACGTCGCACCCGGTTGTAAGCGGCAATCCCGTCGAGGTTGCCTGCCAAGCGAAGCGCCTCCTGTCGGCGGTTCAGTTCTCCGGTTAGGGCATCACGCATTCGAGGGACCAGCGCCGCCTTGTCGGACAAGTTGGTGATGACAGCCGCAACGTGCGGCGCCGGCTCCAGGCCGGAGAAGGTCGCACCACCCTTGAAGTCAATGAGGGCCAGGTTGAGCTCTTCCGGTGAATGACGGGCCATCATCCCGAGCGCGACCGTGCGCAAGAACTCCGACTTACCCGACCCCGTCGCGCCGATGCAGAGCCCGTGCGGCCCCATACCTTTCTCGGCGGCCTCCTTGATGTCGAGCTCCAGCGGTGCGTTCGTGGCGGTCGCGCCGATGGGAACACGAAGACGATCGCGGGGACTCCGGCTGTTCCACCAATCGGGCGGAGTGTAAGACGCGAGATCGCCGATCCCGACAAGATCCTGCCAGTCCAAGCCGCCGCCCGACGCCGCGCCGAACACGTCCCGCCCACCGGCCCGGTAGCTGGCCAGTCTTTGCGCACACGCCAGCGCATCGATGGAACTCATCTGGTCCGGGCGGGCGGACGCTTCGTCGTGGCCGGACAGCCCGATCGCCAGCTCGTTCTCGCCCACCCGTAGCCGCAGCACTCCAGCTGTTGCCGCGCCATCATGGCAGGTGCCGATTTTCAGCAAAGTCAGGTGCGCGGTGGCGCTTTCGATCACACAACTGTCGTCGACGTCGTCGTTGTCGACGACGACCAGTAGCTGAGGCGGTGCCGCCGCGTGAACCGGCACGTAGTCAGCCGACAGACCGGCGAGCGCCTTCTGGGCCGCAGCCAGCGACGGGTACACCATCCGGGCAGAGCCGAGGCGGTCGTAGGCGTGCGGATGTTGATTGTGCGGCAACCATTTCAACCAATCCCAGTGGGCTCGGGTGCAGTCGCTGACCGCGGCGGCAATCAAGACCAGGCTCGGACTGTGCAGGACGGCCAGTTGACAAATCATCGCGCGTAACAGCGCACGCGCGTGCATCGGGTTCCCGCCGACCGTAACGGCCTCCAGCCCGCGCAGGTCGACCACGATAGGCGCGTCCGGGACGGTCGAGTGTGTTTGAAGAAATCGACGCAACGCGCTCCCCGTTACCGGATCCAGCCGCTGCACCGGCCCGGTCGGCGGAGGCACCAAACGGGTGGCGAGACGCTGGTCTCCGACACCGATCCGGACACGGCAGAAGTCCCCGTCCGCCGCCCGCCGCTCCCACATCCGGCAGCCGCCCACCAAGGTCCACAGCGCCTCGGGATCCGGATGGCACCACACCAGCGAACAACACTGTGCTGCAGCGGTCTTGACGACGGCACCTCGCAAGTCGGAGAGGTAGCCCAGATACTCGGCGCGTTCGGCGTTGATCTCGCCGCGCCTCCGATCCGCGCCCGACACTACCGTCGCAACCGCCGACAAGAGCATCATTACTGGAAACGTCATGAACGCCGGATTGTGCGTCACGGCCGACCGGGAAAAGACGACCACAGCCATCATGCCCACCGTGGCGATGGCCATCACGACCGGCAGAAAACGGGTCATCACGTTCGTTCCCGCCGGTCGGGTCGCTTCCGGCGGGGCCGCGACGACGATGTCGGCCGTCTCGAACACCGGAGTGGGCAGTCGTGCCGGCGGCATGAATTCCAGGGTCGCAGAACCATCCAACTGCACCAGCCAGCCCTCCCGCGTCATCACGGCGCCAAATGCGATTGGCACCGTAGGTGCGAGCGCAATCAGCGGCAAGTCAGCTGTGGATCAACGCATACCTGGCGTCGCGCGACCGGTTAGCGTCCGGATCAGCATCCGCATCGGCGAACGGAGGTCGCGGTGCACCAAGCGGTGGAAGCACGCCAAAGCAGCGAACCCGGTCCGCCCGGCGACGGGTTGCGGCGGGTGTCGGTTTCTGCCGACTCCTTCCACGTCGACTTGGTGTTATCGGCGGTAGTGCCGATTCGGTCGCTGATACCGCCAATAGTGGACATCCTGGCAGCTGAGGGCGGTCACCGCCCTCAGCCCGTCGCGGTTCAGCATCAACTTTCCCTTCCCGGGAAAGCCGCACTGGATCCGTCGAAGACGTTGGCCCAGTTAGGAATCCGTAACGGAGCCACACTGATTTTGACCAACTTGTCGGCCGTCTTGGCGTCGCCCCGTTTCGACGACGCAGCGGAGGCGGTATCGGTGTCGCTCGCCGCGTCGGTGCGACCTTGGACGCGACAAGCTGCCCGGCTCATCAGCGTCTTAGCAGCCGCTTGGCTGGCCGGCACCGGCGCAGCGGTCCTGATTCGAACGGCTCTTGATACCGACGACGCCCGTCGCGGCGGCTGTGCCGTCGTAGCGGCGGCGGCCGGTTTCATTGCTCTGCCCGCGGCGGTAGTCGCCTATCGCGTATTTCGCGACAGCACTGCCGGTCTCACGTTGGGTCTGGCGGCTAGCGGATTCGCCGGGCTCGCGGGCTTACTGGCGGTTCCAGGCGACCTGGGAGCACCGAATGCGCTCCTCGCCACGGCTGCTACGGCGACGTCAGCGACCACCATCCGCGTAATAGGCTGCTGTGCAACCGTGTTCACGGCATTGGCGTGTTTCGCCGCATTCGAAACGGCTGCGGCCGTGGTGGGCACGGTCACCGCCCTGCCGTTACAGGCGATCGGTGCGGCGTCCGCAGCGATATCGCTGATCCTGGTCGAAGCGTCCGCGCCAGTGTCGATCATGTTAGCCGGGCTGTCCTCACATGTGATGTCGGAGCCGGATGCAGTTCGCCCGGAACCCATCCCGGCTCCAGATCGCCTGAGCACCAGCGCGATCCGTGCCAGCACCTGGCTGACCAGCCAGGTCGCTGCATTCTCCGCCGCGGCAGCACTGGGAGCGATCGGCGCTGCGGCCGGATCGTACTTCGCTGGTGGCCCACCCTCGCCTGGCATCGCGTTCGCGACCCTCACCGGTGGCGTGCTGCTGTTGCGGGCGCGCTCACACCGTGATTTAGCGAGATCCGTGCCGCTGGTGGTGGCTGGAACAGTCACGCTCAGTGCCACACTCGTCATCGCTGCCGTTGCCTATCCGCTACGCACGCCTTACCTGGCCGCCGCATCGATGGTGCTCGCCGCCGCCGCACTGTGCGTCGGTTTCATTACCCAAACGATGACGTTCTCTCCCATCAGGCGACGAAGCATTGAGCTGCTGGAGTATCTAGCCTTGGCCGTCATCGTGCCGCTGGCGTGCTGGATCTGCAGGCTTTACAGCGCTGCGCGTGGCATGAACCTGCAATGACCATGGCGCACTCCAGAGCGCTGCGCTGTGCGATCGCGGTGGTAATCGCCGCATTGCCCCAATGTGGAGTACCAGCTGCAGGTGCGGTCTCGCCACCGCCGATCGACAGCAGCCGGTTACCCGAGCCGGCGCCAGCAAGACCGCCGCAGCCCACCGTGCAGCGCGAGATGTGTGCAGTTCCAGCCACAACTCCCGATTCGGACCGGGCGAACGCTTCCGGCCAACTCTCCGGGCTCGACCTGCCACAGGTTTGGAAGCTGACACGTGGTTCGGGCCAACGGGTCGCCGTCATCGACACCGGAGTTGCGCCGCACTCACGACTCCCCGACGTGACGGCCGGCGGAGACTATGTATTCACCGGTGACGGCACCCAAGATTGCGACGGACATGGGACCGCCGTGGCCGGGATCATCTCCGCCGCATCCGATCCCCGTCACGCAGATGGTTTCAGCGGGGTCGCCCCGGGTGTCAATTTGATCAGCATCCGGCAGGCCAGCACGAAGTTCGGTGCGGTAGCGGATTCGTCCAACCCCGGATTCGGTGACGTCGGCACGATGGCAAAAGCCGTTCGTACCGCCGCAGATCTCGGTGCTTCAGTGATCAATATTTCCTCAGTTGCCTGCATCCGCACCGGTTCGGCGCTCGACGATCGCGCGCTCGGCGCCGCGCTGTCCTACGCGGTTGACGTCAAGGATGCCGTCGTGGTGGTCGCCGCCGGCAACACCGGCACCGGGCAGTGTCCCGCTCAGCCACCGAAAGCAACGTGGGACACGGTGACGGTCGTGGTGAGTCCAGCTTGGTACGACGACTATGTCCTGACCGTGGGCTCGGTGAACGCCCACGGCGAACCGTCGGCGTTCACCCTGGCCGGACCCTGGGTGGACGTCGCTGCCCCCGGCGAGGGGGTGATATCGCTGAGCTCGTCGGGCGACGGATTAGTGAATAGCTTTGGCGGGCCGAATGGTCCGAGTCCGCTTTCGGGCACCAGCTACGCCGCTCCGGTGGTCAGCGGCTTGGCGGCGCTGATCCGATCCCGGTTCCCGAATCTGACGGCTCGGCAGGTGATGCAACGCATCGAGGCCACCGCGCATCATCCACCCGGCGGGTGGGATCCGCTGGTAGGGGCGGGCGTTGTCGACTTTCCTGCGGCGGTCAGCACCGACCCCCCGGCCAGCCCAGCTGGTCTGCCACCACGCACACCGGTGCAGATTGCGCCGCCTCCGCTTCCTGCGCCGGCGCACCACGGTTCGCGAGACGCAGCGTTCACTGGCGCAGCGATCTGCGGTGGCGTGCTGGCGGTCATGCTTGCCACCGGCGCACTGACGGCCCGGCTACGGCGAGCCGGCAGTCGAGCGCACGCCGACGACACTGTCGTAGGCCACTGAGGCGTTCGCTCTACTCAATTCCGGCCCGGCGGGCAGCTTGGCCAACACCGGCCACGGCGCCGCGATCGCCGCATCGGGTAGACCGAGGTCGCGTGCCGCATCGTCATCGTGGATGGCGAATCGCACGCCGGTGTCGGTTATCAGGTATCGGGTGCCGGCTTGCGCGTTGGCTCCGGACAGGCCGGTGGCACGCACGTATGCACTGCGCCCGGGCGACAGGTACACGGCGTCGACCGCTGGGCCCCTTCCGTCGGCCTGCGCTAGCTTCACCGGCTCGTAGCCCGCCGGGATGGGTAGGCCGCCGGCGGAAAACGCGATCTCGACGCCACTCGACGCCGCATGCTTCCAGCTGACGCACAGCGTCGTACCGCCGGCATCCAGCGGCGACGGCGCCCGGTCGGGGAAGGTGGCTACCGGCAAGTCGGCCAGCGCGGGTGTCGCACGGATCAGGTCGGGCGCAACCGAGATAGCGGTGCGGGTGCCCCGCGAGTCGGTGAATCGCAGCAAGTCCGCGGCAACCTGACCGATCCGCTGAATCCCATGGCTGAGTACGACGTAATACTCGTCGCCGTCGGCGCGGGCCACGCGCAGTACGCTGCCGACCGGAAAACCCGGCAGTGTGGCCGGTCCGCGACGCCCGGCATTGGGGATGCGCGGCACCGTGACAGGCGGTGCCTCCGGGACTGCGTTCAGTAGCGTCGGTGACACCGGCCACGGGACCTCACCGTCCAGCCCCAGTGCGCGCACAACCGCAGGCTCATCCAGATTGACCACGGCTCGGCGACCTTGGTAAAGGAGGTAGGTCGACGCGCCGGAGACCGGCCTGACCAGCACGGATTGTCTGCTCGCCAGAAGGTGCGACAGCAGTCCCTCGGCCGGGCCGATGACGACTGTGGTACCCGGCGCGGCGTCATAGCCGCTGTCACACACTGCCCACCGCAATTCGTCCTCGGCGAGTGGCATACCCAGCAATTGCGGAGCACCGGGTATGCCCAGCAGCGGACCCCGTTTGCTATGGCCCAATTCCGACTCGGGTACCGGTTGCGGGTCAGCGTTCGTTTGCACGATCAGCCTGGCTGAGGCCAGATTCAGCACCGGATGCAGGGTTTCACCTCTCCTGACGTATAGCGCCCCCGACTGCTTGCCCATCACGATCGGCGCATTCGCCCCGGCTGGTTGTGGGTGCACAACTGCCAGGACCGCAGACCCAGCCAGCACGATGATCGCCAGCACTGAGCCGGCCATCAGCGACTGCATCGACGCGCGGATCGGTTCGTTAGCCCCGCGGAAGTCCCTGCCCAGCAGCGCGCATTCAATACGGCGCAGCAGAAATCGGTACCCGCTGACGTGCAGCCGCGTGGTCGGTTGCCATGCCATCAGTCCCCCGGTCCGTCGGCGTCACGATATTCCGTGATCACCGAGCTCTTCGCCAGCCATCCACAACCCGGCGCCGGACAACCGTCGATGTGACCGATTGCCCGATTCTCGTTAAAATCGCCTGGTGAGCATCAACCACCTCAGCCGTTCGATGTCGCGTCGTCGCTGGTCACGCAGCTTCCGCTGGGTTGGCCTGAGCGCCGCCGCGCTGCTGGCGGCCGGCGTTCTGCTGGTCGCCCCGACCGCCGTTCCGCGAGCCGTCCCGTCGGCCGGCGCCGACAACTGCCCGGACGTTGCGCTGACCTTCGCCCGGGGCACCGACGAGCCGGCCGGTCTGGGCCAGGTCGGCCAGGCCCTTGCCGACGACCTGCGCCAGAACACCGGCAAGAACATCGACGCCTACCCGGTCAACTACAAGGCCAGCCTGCTGCAGCTGCACGGCGGTGACGGCGCCAACGACGCCATCAAGCACATCAAAGATGTGGCCGACAAGTGCCCGAACACCCCGCAGGTGCTCGGCGGGTACTCGCAGGGCGCGTCGGTGATCGACATAGTCACCGGGGTTCCCATCGGCGGCATCGGCTGGGGCAGCTCGTTGCCGCCCCAATACGCCAACAACGTCGTCGCGGTGACCACCTTCGGTAATCCGGCCGACCGTAGCGGCGGCCCGATCTCGCAGCAGAGCCAGCTGTTCGCCGCCAAGGCGATCGATTACTGCAACCCCGAAGACCCGATCTGTCATGCGGGCCCCGGCAACCAGTGGAGCGGGCACACCAAGGGCTACGTGCCCGTCTACACCAGCCAGGCGGCCAGCTTCATTCAGACCAGGCTGCTGGCGGTCCTGGCTCCCACCTCGCCCGAAGGTCCGATGGGCGTGCCACCTGGGCCGATGGGCGTGCCACCTGGGCCTGCCCCTGGGCCCGGACCGGGGCCTCTGCCTGGTCCCAGTGCCCCGGGTCCGTCCGTGGTCGATCAGACCCAGCCCGTGGTATTTCACTGACGGATCACCCAGCGCGCTGACCGCCAGTCGGCGCAGTAATATCGGGCCATGAGGCTCCGCCTGATAAATCCACCGCCACAGTCGATTCCGGGCAGGTTAGGCAGGTTCGCCGCCGCCGGGCTTTTTACCGCGGCGTCAGTAGTCGCGCCCGCGACGCTGATCCCGACGGCATCGGCCTCCTGCCCGGACGTCGAGGTGGTGTTCGCCCGGGGACGGCAGGAGTCACCCGGCGCCGGTGTCATCGGCAACGCCTTCGTCAGCGCGCTGCGGTCCAAGGTCAATCGCAACGTCAGTCTCTACGCGGTGCGCTACCCCGCCGACAACGAGGTAGACGTCGGCGCCAACGACATGAGCGCCCACGTCCAGTCCACGATCAACGGGTGCCCGGACACCCGCGAGGTGCTGGGCGGCTACTCGCTGGGCGCCGCGGTCACCGACGTCGTGATAGCGGCTCCCGGCCCGCTCTTCGGCTTCACCAATCCGCTGCCGCCGGGCGCCGACCAGCACATCGCCGCGGTCGCGCTGTTCGGCAACGGCAGCCAATGGGTCGGGCCGATCACCAATTTCAACCCGACCTACACCGACCGGACCATCGATCTGTGCCACGGCAGCGACCCAATCTGTAATCCGGCGGACCCACACACCTGGTCCAACAACTGGCCGCAACACTCTGCCGGCGGATACATCCAGGCCGGGATGGTCAATCAGGCCGCCGACTTCGTCGCGGGCAAGCTGCAGTAACTAAGCCAACCCTGCAGGCCGTTTCAGCAGTTCATTAGCTTTGCTCGATAATATCCGCTCATGAAATTTGCTCTGATCGGCGTGCTGCCGCGGCTTTACAGCAGGTCAGAGGACGCAAAGCGGGTAGCCGGCTTCGCGGGCGCTGCGTTGCTCGCCGCAGGGCTGCTGATCTCCCCGGCTGTGGCGCCCTTGCCGGCTGGCGGGCATATTCCGACGGCGTCAGCGACGTGCCCGGACGCCGAAGTAGATTTCGCCCGCGGCCGAGAAGAAGCCCCCGGCGTCGGCGAGGTCGGCCAGGCCTTCATCAATTCGCTGCAATCGAGGGTGCCGCACATGACGATCGGCTCCTATGAGGTCAATTACCCCGCCGACGTCAGCGTCACCAAGGGCTCCAACGACATGAGCGCCCACGTGCAACAGATGGCGGCGAGTTGCCCGAACACCAAACTGGTGCTCGGCGGCTACTCGCTCGGTGCTGCGGCGGCTGACGTCGTCGTTGCGATGAACCAACCAGGATTCGGCTACACCGATGTCCTGCCGCCGAACATGGACCAGCACGTCGCGGCGGTCGCCTTGTTCGGTAACGGCACCCAGCGGGTGCTCGGCCCGGTGCCCGATTTCAGCCCGGCCTTCGCCGGCAAGACCATCGACCTCTGCGCGGCCGGCGACCCGATCTGCACCCCGCGTGTGCACGATCTGCATTGGAACTCGCACCTACAGCCCTCGTACATCAACTCCGGGCTGGTAGATCAGGCCGCGAGCTTCGTCGCCGGCAAGCTATAGCCAAAGCTCAGTCGCGCGTGCGTATTTCGCGAGTGATCACTGTGCGCGCCTGCAGTTCGCTCTCCGGCGGGTAGTCCACACCGATCAACGTCAAACCCCGCGCAGGTGCGGCGGCGAAGTCACTGGACCGCCGCGTCGAGGTGAGCAGCTCGCCGCACCACGCGGGGGTGCGACGGTGTTCGCCGACGGCCAGCAGCGCGCCGACCAGCGACCGCACCATCGACCAGCAGAATGCGTCGGCGGTGACGTATGCGGTGATCAGATGACCATCGCCGGTCCAGTCGAGCCGCTGTAGATCGCGAATCGTGGTGGCAGCCGCGCGGTGGCGGCAAAATGCGGCAAAGTCGTGCAATCCCAACAGGTTTCGGGAAGCTTCCGTCATCGCGTCCACGTCGAGCGGCCGCGGCCAGGCGGTAATATAGCGGGCCTGATGTGGCTCCACGCCGTAGGGGGCGGTCGAGAGCCGGTAGACGTAATGGCGGCGCAGCGCCGAGAACCGAGCGTCGAAACCCGCTGGCGCACGGATGATCCGGCGCACCCGAACGTCGGCGGGCAGCAGCCGGCCCAGACGCCGAACCAGCGGCAGGAATTCCGGTTCGGGGGGTCGGGGCGAACGAGGATAAGCATTGGGCAGCGCACCTACCGGAACGTCGACATGAGCGACCTGACCGGTGGCGTGCACGCCGGTGTCGGTGCGCCCAGCCGCGCGCAAACGCACCGGGGTCCGAAACACCGTCGAGAGCGCCTCCTCGAGAATGCCCGCAACGGTGCGCTGACCTGACTGCGTGGCCCATCCGGCGAAATCCGTGCCGTCATAGGCGATATCGAGCCGAAGACGAACGCGCCCGCCATCGGCGTCGATGGCGGGCACGTCGTTCGACGGCGAATCGCTAGGACTTGTCAGCGTCCTCGGCTTCCGGCTCAGCGGCTTCGGGCTCAGCGGCCTCCGCCTCGGCTTCGGGCTCAGGCGTCGTGGCGTCAGCCTCGGCGGCGTCCTCGGTGGTCTCGGTGGTGTCGGCTTCAGCCTCGGCCGCAACCTCTTCCGCCTCCGGCGCAGGCTTCGCTGCAGCCTTGGCAGCGGCCTTCGATGCGCCGACCCGACGTGCGCGCTCGGCCTCCGAAGTGACCGTCTTCTCCCGCACCAGCTCGATCACCGCCATCGGGGCGTTGTCACCCTTGCGTGCCTCGACTTTGATGATCCGGGTGTAGCCGCCGTTGCGGTCGGCGAAGAACGGCCCGATCTCGGCGAACAGGCTGTGCACGATGTCCTTGTCGCGGATCTTCTTGAGCACCTCACGACGGTTGTGCAGCGTGCCCTTTTTAGCGTGGGTGATCAGCTTCTCGGCGTAAGGCCGCAGTGCCCGAGCCTTGGGCTCGGTGGTCTTGATCCGGCCGTGCTCAAAGAGCGCCGTGGCCAGGTTGGCCAGAATCGCCTTCTGATGCGACGACGATCCGCCGAGGCGACGGCCCTTGGTGGGCTTGGGCATTGCTGACGCTCCTGTCTAGTTCGAGAGCCTTTAGAGCTGTTCGGTTTCCGCGTAGTCCTGGTCGTCGTAGGCACCCTCGCTGGACCAGGTGCCGGTGGCCACGTCGTAGCCGGCGACCTCCGACGGGTCGAAGCTGGCCGGGCTGTCCTTGAGCGACAGACCCAGCTGGTGCAGCTTGACCTTCACCTCGTCGATGGACTTCTGCCCGAAGTTGCGGATGTCGAGCAGGTCGGACTCGGTGCGCGACACCAGCTCGCCGACGGTGTGCACACCTTCGCGCTTGAGGCAGTTGTACGAACGCACGGTCAGATCCAGGTCGTCGATCGGCAACGCGAACGACGCGATGTGATCCGCCTCGGCCGGCGACGGCCCGATCTCGATGCCCTCGGCCTCGACGTTGAGTTCGCGTGCCAGACCGAACAATTCGACCAGCGTCTTACCCGCCGACGCCAACGCGTCACGCGGGCCGATCGAGCTCTTGGTCTCGACGTCGAGGATCAGCTTGTCGAAGTCGGTACGCTGCTCGACACGGGTGGCGTCCACCTTGTAGGTGACCTTGAGCACCGGCGAGTAGATGGAATCGACTGGGATACGGCCGATTTCGGCGCCCGACGCCTTGTTCTGCACGGCCGGGACGTAGCCGCGGCCACGCTCGACGACGAGCTCGATCTCGAGCTTGCCCTTGTCGTTCAACGTCGCGATGTGCATCTCGGGGTTGTGCACGGTCACACCGGCCGGGGGCACGATGTCACCGGCGGTGACCTCGCCCGGGCCTTGCTTACGTAGATACATCGTCACCGGCTCGTCTTCTTCCGAGGACACCACCAGACTCTTGAGGTTCAAGATGATGTCGGTGACGTCTTCCTTGACGCCGGGCACGGTGGTGAACTCGTGCAGCACGCCGTCGATGCGGATGCTGGTGACGGCCGCGCCGGGGATCGACGACAGCAGCGTGCGGCGCAGCGAGTTACCAAGCGTGTAGCCAAATCCCGGCTCCAGCGGCTCGATGACGAATTGCGAACGGTTGTCGTTGACGACCTCTTCGGACAAGGTGGGTCGCTGTGAGATCAGCATGGTGTTTCTTCTTCTCCTTCTCGGCACCCGCTATTTGATGCCGCTTAGGTACCTGCACCGGTTGGTGCTGGTGGTCTACTTCGAGTAGTACTCGACGATCAGCTGCTCGGTGAGTGGCACGTCGATCTGCGCCCGCTCCGGCAGTTGGTGGATCAGGATGCGTTGACGTTCGCCGACCACCTGCAGCCAGCTGGGGATCGGACGGTCGCCGGCGGTCTCGCGCGCGATCTGGAACGGAACGCTGTTCACTGACTTATCCCGCACATCGATGATGTCGTATTGCGCCACCCGGTAGCTGGGGACGTTGACGTGCACGCCGTTGACCGTGAAGTGCCCGTGGCTGACCAATTGGCGGGCCATCCGGCGGGTGCGCGCCAGCCCGGCGCGGTAGACGACGTTGTCCAGCCGGCTTTCCAGGATCTGCAGCAACTCGTCACCGGTCTTGCCGGGACGGCCCGCAGCCTCTTCGTAGTAGCGGCGGAACTGCTTCTCCATGACGCCGTAGGTGAAGCGGGCCTTCTGCTTTTCCTGCATCTGCAGCAGGTATTCGCTCTCCTTGATCCGCGCGCGGCCATGCTGGCCGGGCGGGTAGGGGCGCTTCTCGAACGCCTGGTCGCCACCGACGAGGTCGGTGCGCAGCCGGCGTGATTTCCGGGTGACGGGTCCGGTGTAACGAGCCATTTCTGTCTCTTCCTCCTGGGCCGACTAGACTCTTCGCCGCTTGGGCGGACGGCAGCCGTTGTGCGGCTGGGGGGTGACATCGGAGATCGCGCCGACCTCCAGGCCGGCGGCCTGCAGCGACCGGATCGCGGTCTCGCGGCCCGAGCCCGGGCCCTTCACGAACACGTCGACCTTGCGCACGCCGTGCTCCTGGGCTTTGCGGGCAGCGTTCTCGGCGGCCAGCTGGGCGGCGAACGGCGTCGACTTACGCGAACCCTTAAAGCCGACGTGGCCCGACGACGCCCAGGCGATGACGTTGCCCTGCAGGTCGGTGATCGTCACGATCGTGTTGTTGAACGTGCTCTTGATGTGGGCTGCGCCGTGCGGGACGTTCTTCTTTTCCCGCCGCCGGGTCTTCTGACCCTTCTTGGGGGCGGCAGCGGCTGCCTTCTTGGCTGGGGGCATGACTTACCTGGCCTTCTTCTTGCCTGCGATGGTGCGCTTGGGGCCCTTGCGGGTACGCGCATTGGTCTTGGTGCGCTGACCGCGCACCGGCATACCGCGGCGGTGCCGTAGCCCCTGGTAGCAGCCGATCTCGATTTTGCGACGGATGTCGGCCTGCACCTCGCGGCGCAGGTCACCCTCGACCTTGAGATTGGCTTCGATGTAATCGCGCAGATGGGTCACCTGGTCATCGGTGAGGTCCTTGGTGCGCAAGTCTTTGTCAATCCCGGTGGCGGCCAGGATCTCATTCGACCGGGTACGGCCAACGCCGTAGATGTAGGTCAACGCGACCTCCATGCGCTTGTCGCGCGGCAGGTCTACGCCCACAACTCGAGCCATGGGTGGCATTCCTTTTCGTTCGCGGAGGTCTGATCCCAGTCCGTTCCCGGCTGACTGCTCCGGGGTCCGGCCTCCGTTCCGGACGTGGATGAGCTGGCCCATCTCTAAAGATTCCAGCCGCTCACTGGTGCTGGGAGGTCTGCATTCAGTTGTCGGTGCGGCGCGAGGTACTAGCCTTGGCGCTGCTTGTGGCGCGGATCGGAGCAGATCACCATGACCCGCCCATGCCGACGGATCACCCTGCACTTGTCGCAGATCGGCTTGACGCTCGGGTTCACCTTCACGGCTGTTTCGATCCTGTTCTGTCTACTCGTTGGTTCTTGGTTCGGGCTTACTACTTGTAGCGGTACACGATGCGGCCGCGGGACAGGTCGTAGGGAGACAGCTCCACCACCACCCGGTCCTCGGGCAGGATGCGGATGTAGTGCTGTCGCATCTTGCCGCTGATGTGGGCAAGCACCTTGTGGCCGTTCTCCAGCTCAATGCGGAACATCGCATTGGGCAGGGGCTCGACCACGCGGCCCTCGACCTCTATGGCGCCGTCCTTCTTGGCCATAACTTTCCAGAAATCCTCATCTTTGGTTTCGTTGCTTCTACGCCCGGATCGGCGCAGCAATGGCTGGCTTTACAACGTGAGCCGGTGACAGGAAATTCCTAGGACTGGGCACGCACGAAACCAGCGCGATGACGCGCCGTTGGTCCACGATACCCGCACATTCCGGCTGGCCAAAATCGCTGTGAGCGGAATCGGACCTGCCAACGTCACCCCCCCGGACGGGCCCTGACAAGCGCATACTTAACCCCAATGACCCATCCTGCAAGCCCTGCAAGTCCCGACGCCCAGACCCGCAAACCGGTGATCTTGACCGTCGACGACGATCCCGCGGTATCCCGGGCGGTTGCCAGGGATCTGCGTCGCCATTACGGCGAGGCCCACCGGATCATGCGGGCGGAGTCCGGCCCGGATGCATTGGAAACCCTTAAGCAGCTCAAACTGCGTGGTGAGACGGTCGCAACGCTCGTCGCGGACTACCGGATGCCGCAGATGACCGGTATCGAATTCCTCGAGCAGGCGATGGACCTGTATCCAGCGGCGCGGCGGGTGCTGCTCACCGCCTACGCCGATACCCACGCCGCGATCGACGCGATCAACGTCGTCGACCTCGACCACTACCTGCTCAAGCCATGGGACCCACCCGAGGAAAAGCTCTACCCCGTCATCGATGCCCTGCTGGACGCCTGGGAGCGGGCACCGGAACACCCCGTCCCACATACCAAGGTGATCGGGCACCGCTGGTCGGCGCGATCGTGGCAGGTACGCGATTTTCTGGCCCGCAACGGGCTCTACTACAACTGGTTCATGGCCGACGATCCCGAAGGCGAACAGCTGTTACGGGCCGCCGGCGAAGACGGCCTACGGCTGCCGGTCGTCGTCACCGAACGCGGCGACACCCTCGTCGAACCCAGCGACGCCGAACTGGCGGACACGTTGGGCCTCACCACCACCCCATCGCAGGAGTTCTACGACCTGATCGTGGTCGGCGGCGGGCCCGCAGGCCTGGCTGCCGCGGTCTACGGCGCCTCCGAGGGGCTGCGCACAGTGCTGATCGAACGCACCGCGACCGGCGGTCAGGCCGGCCAGAGCTCGCGGATCGAGAACTATCTGGGCTTTCCGGACGGGGTGTCGGGCGGCCAGTTGGCTGATCGGGCGCGCAGACAGGCCGAGAAGTTCGGCGCCGAACTGATCACCGCCCGCACGGCCACCGGGCTGGAGGTCAATGGGTCCAAGCGCACCGTCCGCTTCGCCGACGGCGGCTCCATCGACGCGCACGCGGTCATCCTGGCCACCGGCGTCGCCTATCGCCAACTGGCCGCCACCGGCTGCGCCGAGCTGACCGGGCGCGGCGTCTACTACGGGGCTGCCGTCTCGATCGCGTCGGACTGCAAGGACGAAGAGGTCTACGTGGTCGGCGGGGCCAACTCAGCCGGCCAGGCCGCGATGTATCTGTCCCGCCAGGCCAACTCGGTGACCATCGTCGTGCGTGGCCCGTCGTTGGAGGCGTCGATGTCGTACTACCTAATCCAGCAGATCGAGCAGAACCCCAAGATCAACGTGCGCACCTGTACCGAAGTTCACTGCGCTACCGGAGATGATCACCTGGAGAAGCTGACCCTGATCGACAACCGAACGGGCCAAACCGAGGATGTCACCTGCGGCCGGATGTTCATCTTCATCGGCGCCGCGCCGCGCACCGACTGGCTTGACGGGGTAGTCGCCCGTGACGACCGCGGCTTCATCCTCACCGGTCCCGATCTGCGGAACGTCTGCGGATGGACGCTGGACCGTCCACCGCACCACCTGGAAACCAGCGTGCCGGGCGTGTTCGTGGCCGGCGATGTGCGCGCCGACTCCGCCAAACGGGTTGCAGCCGCGGTCGGCGAAGGATCGATGGCCGTGATGCTGGTTCACCGCTACTTGGCCGAATCATGACCGACCAGCTGCCGTGCGACGCCGACGAGCTGCGCACCCTGTTCTTGTTCGAGGCGCTCAGCGACGAGCAGCTCGAGACGTTGTGCGCCGATGGCCACATCCAGCACTACGAACCGGGCCCAATCTGCGTCGAGGGCGAGCCGGCTACTTGCTTTTATGTCCTCATCGATGGAGAGCTGTCGATGTCGAAGCTTTCCGGCGGCCAAGACATCGAAACAAACCGGACATCGCAGCGCGGCGTCTATTGCGGCGCCTGGTCGGCGTTCACCGCCGAGCAGCATCAGACCTACACCACCTCGGTGCACGTGACCAAGCCGTCGCGGTTTTTCGTGATGGACGCGCCCGCCTTCGGCAAGTTCATGAAGGACCAGTTTCCGATGGCGGTCCACCTGCTCGACGGGCTGGCCGTCGGCACCGAGCGGACTCGTCGGATCATCGACAATCGCGAAAAACTGCTGGCGCTGGGCCAGTTATCGGCCGGGCTCACCCACCAGCTCAATAATCCCGCCGCGGCCAGCGTGCGAGCCGCCGCCGAGCTGCGTGAGCGGGTCGCCGGCATGCGGCACAAGCTGCGGACGCTCGCCGACGGAAGCTTCACCCCGCACGCGTTGCGCGCCCTGATGCAGCTGCAGCAGGAGGTCACCGAGCAGGTCGCCAAGTCCACGTCGCACCAGATGAGCGCGATCGAGACCGCCGACACCGAGGACGCCGTGGGCGAGTGGCTGGAGGACCACGGCATCGACGGCGGATGGGATCTGGCACCGACTTTCGTCGAAGGCGGCATCGACGCCGATTGGTTGGAGCGGATTTCCGCGGTTGCCCACGAGCTCCCGTCGACATCATTGGAGGGGGCTATCCGCTGGCTCTACTACACCGTCGAGATCGAGCTGCTGCTGAACCAGATTTCGGAAGCCAGCAAGCGGATCTCGGTGTTGCTTGCCGACGCCAAACAGTACTCTCAGATGGACCGCGCCCCGTTCCAGGTTGCCGATGTCCACGAACTGCTGCGCAGCACACTGACAATGTTTGCCGACCGGTTGGGCAAAGACAGCGGCAAAGGCGCCAAAACCGTCACGGTGGTCAAGGAGTTCGATCGCTCGCTGCCCGAAATCCCTTGCTTTCCAGGCGATCTCAACCAAGTATGGACCAATATCATTGACAACGCCATTGCCGCGATGGGCGAAGATGGCGGCACGCTGACCATCCGCACCGCCCGGGACGGTGAGAAAATGGCCCGGGTCGAGATCTGCGACACCGGGCCCGGGGTCCCCAACGACGTGCGCGAGCGCATCTTCGAGCCGTTCTTCACCACCAAACCAGTCGGCGAGGGCACCGGCCTCGGGCTGGATCTGGCCTGGAAGATCGTCGTCAAGAAGCATCGCGGGGATCTGCGCGTGGAGTCTGTGCCCGGCGATACTCGCTTCATCGTGCTATTGCCGCTGGAGATGCCGCCCGCCATCGATGTGACCCTGCCGCTAGACGACCCCGCCGAGGTTTCGCCGCAGGTGGAATAGCGACATCGCGCGACCGGTTGGAGACACCATGACTGATGCAGCGAGTAAACCCAATCTTGGTCGGTTCGGATCGTTCGGCCGCGGCGTCACCCCGCAGCAGGCCAAAGAAATCGAGGCCCTGGGCTACGGGGCCGTCTGGGTAGGCGGCTCACCGCCGGCCGAGTTGGAATGGGTGGAACCCATCCTCGAAGCGACAAGCACGCTGCAGGTGGCCACCGGCATCGTCAACATCTGGTCGGCACCGGCCAAGCCGGTCGCCGAGTCTTTCCACCGCATCGACAAGGGCTACCCCGGCCGCTTCCTGCTGGGCATCGGCGTCGGGCATCCCGAGGCGGTCAGCGAGTACCGCAAGCCCTACGACGCGCTGGTGGAGTACCTCGACCGCCTCGACGACTACGGGGTACCCGCCGAGCGTCGGGTAGTTGCCGCGCTGGGCCCGCGGGTGCTGCAGCTTTCGGCGCAGCGCGGCGCCGGAGCGCATCCCTACCTGACCACGCCGGAGCACACGGCGCACGCCCGGGAACTGATCGGCCCGTCGGCGTTTTTGGCGCCCGAGCACAAGGTGGTACTGACCACCGACGCGGACCACGCCCGCTCCGTCGGACGTAAGGCACTCGACATTTACCTCAACCTGGCCAACTACCTGAACAATTGGCGGCGGCTGGGTTTCACCGACGACGACATCACTCGCCCCGGCAGTGACCGCCTCGTCGATGCGATGGTCGCCTACGGCACGACCGACTCGATAGCCGCCCGGCTGAATGAACACCTCGACGCGGGCGCAGACCACGTGGCCGTTCAGGTGCTGACGAAGAGTGAGAACCTGGTTCCGGCGCTGGCCGAACTGGCCGGGCCGCTTGGACTGAACCAATCTTGACGAAGCAGAGGGGATCTAGATGAGCGAGGGAGTCTCGCTGAAACCTGACCTGGGCCGCTTCGGCGTGTGGCTGGCCTTCCGCTCACTGGCACCCGAACTCGCCGCCCAAATCGAATCGCTCGGTTATGGCGCCACCTGGGTCGGCGGATCGCCGGATGCGGAGTTGGAGTGGGTAGATCCGGCTCTGGCGCAGACCAATTCGTTGCAGCTGGCCACCGGGATCGTCAACATCTGGTCCGCACCCGCGCCGGTGGTGGCCCAGTCTTTTGAGCGCATCGAAAACGCCTATCCCGGAAGGTTTTTGCTGGGCATCGGGGTTGGGCACCGCGAGCACACCGAGGAGTACGTGAAGCCTTACGACGCGCTGGTCGGTTACCTCGACGAACTCGACGGTGCCATGGTGCCGACCAGTCGCCGAGTGCTCGCGGCGCTGGGCCCCAAAGTCCTGAAACTGGCCGCCGAGCGCAGCGCGGGCGCACATCCGTATCTGACCACACCGGAACACACGGCCAAAGCGCGCGAAGAGATGGGCAACTCGGTGTTCTTGGCGCCGGAGCACAAGGTGGTGCTCACCACCGACGTCGACGAGGCCCGCCGGATTGGCCGGGAGACCGTTGACCACTACCTGGGTCTGAGCAACTACGTGAACAATTGGCTGCGGCTGGGCTTCAGCGAGGACGACGTGCGCAAGCCCGGCAGCGACAGGCTGATCGACGCGGTGGTGGCTTACGGCACCCCGGAGGCGATCGCCGCGCGCCTCAACGAGCACCTGGAGGCCGGTGCCGATCACGTGGCGATCCAGGTGCTGGACGGCTGGACCCCGGAGACGCTCCTGCCCGCGTTGAGCGAACTGGCCGGACCGCTGGGGCTGATAGCCGTCAGCTGATCGCCCCCGCTCGGTTAGGGTTCGACCATGCGGCTGCTGGTGACCGGCGGCGCCGGTTTCATCGGCGCCAACTTCGTGCACACCACCGTGCGCGAGCACCCAGACGACGCGGTGACGGTGCTGGACGCGATGACGTATGCCGGCAGCCGCGAATCGCTGGCTCCCGTCGAGAACGACATCCGGCTGGTACAAGGCGATATCACCGACGCCGACTTGGTGTCCCGACTGGTCGCCGAGTGCGACACGGTGGTGCACTTCGCGGCCGAAACCCACGTCGACAACTCGTTGGCCGACCCGGCGACGTTCCTGCGGGCCAACGTGATCGGGACGTTCAACGTTCTGGAGGCGGTACGCGAGCACGGGGTGCGGCTGCATCACGTCTCCACCGACGAGGTTTACGGCGACCTGGCGCTCGACGACCCAAAGCGGTTCACCGAGTCCACGCCCTACAACCCGTCAAGTCCGTACTCGTCGACCAAGGCCGCATCCGACATGCTGGTGCGCGCCTGGGTGCGCTCCTACGATGTGCACGCGACGATCTCGAACTGCTCCAACAACTACGGGCCTTATCAGCACGTGGAGAAGTTCATACCCCGCCAGATCACCAACGTGCTTACGGGGCGGCGGCCGAAGCTGTACGGCAAAGGGACCAATGTCAGGGATTGGATCCACGTCGACGACCACAACGACGCGGTTCGGCGGATCTTGCACGGCGGCCAGATCGGCCGAACCTACTTGATCGGCGCCGGGGGCGAGCGCGACAACCTATCGGTGCTGCAGACGCTGTTAGAGCTGATGGGCCACGATCCCGACGACTTCGACTATGTCGTCGACCGCGCTGGCCACGACCTACGGTACGCTATCGATCCAACGGCGCTGTGCGACGAATTAGGCTGGGCGCCAAAGCATACCGATTTCACGGAGGGCCTGCGCGCCACCATCGACTGGTATCGGAACAACGAATCGTGGTGGGGTCCGCTGAAGGCTGCCGTCGAAGCGCGCTACGAGCAATGGAGTCGGTGACATGCAGGCCCGTGAACTCGATATCGCCGGCGTATGGGAGATCACGCCGCAGCTGCATTCCGATTCGCGTGGAATGTTCTTCGAGTGGCTCACCGACCGCGGGTTCACCGGGTTTGCCGGTCACCGGTTGGATGTCCAGCAAGCCAACTGTTCGGTATCGACGGCCGGTGTGCTGCGCGGCCTGCACTTCGCCCAGGTACCGCCGAGCCAGGCCAAATATGTGACCTGCGTATCCGGGTCGGTTTTCGATGTGGTTGTCGACGTCCGGGTCGGCTCACCGACTTTCGGGCGGTGGGACTCAGTGCTACTCGACGACCGCGACCACAGAACGGTGTACGTCTCCGAAGGCCTTGCGCATGGTTTCCTCGCGCTACAAGACAACTCGACGGTAATGTATTTGTGCTCAGCCGAATACAACCCGCAACGCGAGCACACCATTGCCGCCACCGACCCCGCGTTGGCGATTGACTGGCCCGGCGGCCATGAGTTGGTGTTGTCCGACCGCGACGCGGCCGCACCCACTTTGGACGAGGTCCGCGCCGCCGGCCTGCTGCCGACCTGGGAAGACACCCAAGCGTTCATTAACGGCTTGTGCGACAGCTAGAACGGCGGCGGTTCGTCGTCGCTGACGGGTGGTGGCTGACCCGACCGGGCGGCTTGGCGGGCTCGCTGATTCTGCTTACGTTCGGTGGCAATCCGGGC
>NZ_DASPSP010000255.1:0-7076 GCF_035623875.1 Mycobacterium sp.
CGGGCGCCAATTCATGCAATAACCGGCTGTTCGCCGGGCGGAAGGCGCCCTCCTTCGTTGCGCAAACCGCGGGTACCTCGTCGTAGATCCGTGCGCCTTCGGCTGCCGTCAGCACGTATCCGGAAGACGGCGAATTGAACATGCCCAGTGCGATATCCGTGCGCTGACCGATGTAGGTGAAGAACCGCAGCACGCCGTCGCCGCCGTGAGCCTCCATCATCGGGGTCTGGATGTAGGCGATGTCGGCGCCGGCGTGCTGCGCATGCAGGGTGAGATCCAGGCAGTCCTTGGCCGACATAGCGGCCGTGCACGCCTGCACCACGACGCCGGGGTTGATGGCTCTGGCTTCCTCGATCGCGACCTCTAGCAAGCGCTTTCGCTCGTCGAGCGTTAGCGACCAGAACTCCGCGATACCGCTGGTGCACCACAACATCGGGTGCCCGAGATCGCCGACGCAGTAACGAACCAGCGTCCGATAGGCGTCCCAGTCGATGTCGTCACCGTCGGTGCCGCAAAACGGTGTGTACAAGGAATCGCCGATTCCCCGCAAAGTGCTGCGCGCCCAAGCGCGTGCCTCGAGTGCCGTGGCCATCATCGACTCCTTCCCAGTCAGCGACCGTCAGGTGAAGTCCGAACCGCCGTCGACGTTGATGTTCGCTCCGGTCATGTACGAGTTGCGGCGCGACGCCAAAAACGCGACAACCGAACCCATTTCGCCCGGTAACCCGGCTCGTGGCAGGTGAGCCGGATGCCCGAAGTGCTTGGCAATGGCGTCCATCAGCGCATAGAGGTCGTCACCGTCGACCCCTACCGACTTGGCCCAGCCGACCAGCGACTCGGACGCGATGCTGCCCGGGGAAACCACATTGACCAGGATCTCGTCCTTAGCGAGCGACAGCGACAGGTTTTTGGAAACGCTCGTCAGCGCGGCTTTGGCGGCGGTGTATGCGGGCAGCATGACGCTTTGGCGCTGCGTGGAGTGCGCCGAGAAGTTGACGATCCGCGCCCACGCCGCCTTCCGAAGCAGTGGAAGGGCCGACCGCACGCAGCGCACCATGCCCATTACGCCGTCGTCGAAAGCCTGGCCCCATTGTTCGTCGGTCAGGTCTTCGAAACTGCCGACCGCGCCCGGGCCGACCGCGTTGATGAGCACGTTGAGTTCGCCGTTCCACCGGCCGCCGAGCTCGGTGAACACGCTGTTGACTTGATCGTCGTCGCGGATGTCGGCGACCAGCCCGACGGCATCGGGGCTGCCACGTTGTGTCAGATCTTCGGTCGCGCGGTCGAGGTCAGCCCGGGACCGGGCGACGATCGCGACGCGGGCGCCGTCGTCTGCCAGGCACCGCGCGGCGGCCAGTCCCATGCCGCGGCCACCGCCGACGACGACTGCGGTGGCGTTTGTCAGTCCTAAATCCATGGCAAATGCCCGGTCACCCTTCGCTTGCCGCCGCGCGTATCAAAAAGCCTACGATAGGTATTACAGTAGCAGATGGTGACGCCGACACGGCCGCGTTATCGCAGATCACCAGGCGACTGCCGGTAGATTCGACGCAGGCGGCCGCGAAGCCGGAACGGCATGCGCAGTATGGATCTTGATGGAGGTGCCCGCAGTGGCCAAGCAAGTAACCGCCGAGAAGCGTCAGCGGCGCGAACGCGGGTCCATCAATCCCGATGACATCATCAGTGGCGCGTTCGAACTCGCCGAGCAAGTGTCGATCGACAACCTGAGCATGCCGCTGCTCGGCAAACATCTCGGCGTGGGGGTCACCAGCATCTACTGGTACTTCCGTAAGAAGGACGATCTGCTCAATGCGATGACCGACCGCGCCTTGCGCAAGTATGTGTTCGCCACTCCATACGTCGAAGCCAGCGACTGGCGCGAGACGCTGCGCAATCACGCTCGCTCGATGCGGAAAACGTTCATGGGCAACCCGATACTGTGCGATCTGATTTTAATCAGGTCGGCGCTTAGCCCCCGAGCCGCTCGACTGGGCGTCCAGGAGATCGAGAAGGCGATCGCCGGTCTGGTCGAGGCGGGACTATCGCCCGACGAAGCCTTCGACACCTATTCCGCAGTGTCGGTTCACGTGCGAGGTTCGGTGGTGCTGCATCGGCTTCAGGAGAAGAATGAGGCGACGGAGAACGGGGCACGCACAATCGAGGGCGCCATGGTCATCGATCCCGAAACCACGCCGCTACTGGCCCAAATGACCGCGAAGGGCCATCACATCGGCGCCGCCGACGACAACAACTTCGAGTACGGCCTGGAATGCATCCTCGACCATGCCAGTCGACTGATCGAGCAGGGGTCGAAGTCAACTGCCCGTCAACGCAAGTCGACGGCGCCGCAGCAACGCAAGTCGCCAACTTCCCGTGGGCGAGCTAAGACGTCACGTTAGTAAAAGTCTTACGGGGTCTCAGGCTCCGGTACGTTGAAGTGTTCGTCGCGCAATCGGAACGCCTCTTTGGTGCCGTGCTCCGCTCGAGTCTTGACGAAGTTGAACTCCCCTGGCGCGAATTGCAGATTGGTTCCGTACGCATGGAATAGATAGCTAGCCACTTCCTCACCCTGGTAAGCCTGGCTCTGTTCTACGAGCCGAAATGCCTCTTTGGCGATCACCACGCCATCGGCCGGCATTTTCGCAGCCTTCTCGGCCCAGTACCGGGCCCGGGCCGGGACCAGCCCGGGATCGCAAGTGTCCGTGAAGATTCCCAGGTGCTCGATTGTTCCGGCCTCGATGATGTCACCGGTCAACAAAAGGCGGCGCGCCAGCACCGGCCCCAACCGATGGAAGAACATGTGCAGGCTGCCCAGCGCGGGCCCGAGGAAGCGGGTGGCCGGCATGCCGATCTTTGCATTACGGGCGATTACCGAGATGTCGGTCATCAACGCCATCTCGAACCCACCGCCAAGCGCGTAGCCGCTGATCTCCCCCACGGTGACCTTAGGGAAGCCCATGAGGTTGTGGTAGAAGCCGAACGACTTACGGTCCACCGTGAGCCGGCGACGCTGACTGGGCCGGCGGTTTGCCTCTTTGGCGCCTTGCTCGCCGTACCAGCCGTAGGCGTTATTCATGTCCGCCCCGGTGCTGAACACTCCGTCCGCCCCACGCAGCAGCACCACCGTTAGATCGTCGTCCTCGACCACTCGGTCCAGACACCGGGCGACGGCATCACGCATGGCGGCGTCGTAGGAGTTGCGCTGTTTGGGGTTGTTCAACGTGATTGTGGCGATTCGTTTTTCGGGATCGACTTCGAACCGAACGCGATCATCTTCAGTGTCCGAGCCAGTCATTGCCGGACTCCTTCCTGCTCTGCGGTCGGCCGTTATTTCGGAACCGCACGTCCAGCCGCGGACCGATATCCGACATCAGCTTCGCCTCAATGGTTTTGTCGACGCCGAAGGCAAGCGTATTGCGGCGAGCGACGGCCAGGTGATCCTGCGCCAAACGGACCGCCTTGGCCGGATTGCCATCGCCGATAGCGTCGAGCAGACGTTGGTGGTCACGGAGCGCCGCTCGCCTGGTCTTGTCCACCATCGGCGCCGGTTCGTCGTCGTCCTTCCAGACCGACGACTCGTGCGCAGACCAGATCAGCTCCAGCGAGCCGATCAGCAGGATCATCGGCTCGTTACCGCATCGGGCGACCAGCGTTTCATGAAACCGTCGGGCATTCGGCACGTACTGCGACACGTCGTCGAATCGCGCTGTCTGAATATCGATTTCGTGCTGCAAGTATGGCACCACTTCGATCATCCGGTCTTCGCGCGCGGCGCACATCCCGGCGCAGATCGGCTCGAGATGCATCAGCGCCGCACTGACGTCTACCGGCGTCGCCGACCTCGCCTGCAGAACCATGCTGATCATGTGCGCGGTCCGTTCGGCCGTCGGTTGGTGGACGACCGCTCCGCCGACATTGCCGCGGCGCACCGAGATCAGCCCGTCGGTCTCCAGGATGTGGATTGCCTCGCGTAACGCGGGCGGGCTCACGCCGAATTCACCGAACAGGCTTTCCTGAGACGGCAGAACATCGCCCTCTTTCAGGCGGCCGGACAAGATGTCGTCGCGCAACTTCGAGGCGACGATTTCCGCGACGCGTGGTTGACGAAAGCGCTGCGCCACCACGTCAGGTCTTCTCGGCTCGTCGCTCGCCGAATCGAGTGCCGGCCAACTTGTCCGGTGACAGCGCCAGTGTGTTGGCCTCACCGATACACAGCACCTCGTCATCGCGCAGCAATCGGGCCGTGGACGTGATGCCACGGTCTACCTGCGACCGCGCGATATCGAAGCGCAGGTCGGTCAGGACGGGTGTCGGCCGGCGGAAGGTGACACTAAGTGACCTGGTCTTGCCGGAGAGTCCGGCAAGGCAGTTCTGGTGCTGCATGACGCAGTCGAAGAACACCGCAAGAAAACCTCCATGCACCAATCCGGGCGGGCCCTCGTACACCAGCGGGAAGGCGACTCGGCCGGACGCGCTGTGGGCGTCGAGGTGATCGAAGCGGTATTCCGGAAAGCAAGGGTTGAACGCGCCGATATCGGTCGCGTGATCGAGATAGACGCGCTGGCTGCCGTTGTCGTCGGAGGCGTCGGAACCGATCCGCGGTGCGCTGTCCGGCGGAACCGCCGCGCTCAGCTCGCATTCCCAATCGCCGATCTGCGCCACGATCGCATCCACCGTCGGGTGGGCATGTTCCAGCGACAGCAGCAGCGAGCTGAGCCGGCGGATGGCTCCGGCCGCTGCGACGGTCTGGGCAAGCGGCGCTTCGCCGAATCGGGCACCTTCCGGGCCCGGCGTCAAGGGGACCGCCGCCGATTGACCCGCAGCCGTCGAAGCCGGTACCTGCTCGCCCATAAGCCCTCTTCCCGATGCAGCTGTTCCGTCGCCGGGCTTTCCTTGCTAAGTTATACAGCGTAGCAATCGTATAGCCTACTGTAGGGGTAACCGTATCGGTGGGGAAGGGCGGATTCGACGGTGAGTCAAGACCTGGACTCCTCGGCGGCCGACGGCTCGCTCACCACGAGACGGGACGGCGCGGTGCTGCGGCTGACGCTCGATCGGGCGTCGCATCGTAACTCGTTGAGCCATACCATGATCGATACGTTCGTCGCCACGCTGACCGAAGCCGCCACCGATGACACGCTGCGGGCCATCCACATCCGCGGCGCGGGCGCCGACTTCTGCGCGGGCGCCGACTGGGTCGCCACCAACAGTGGCGGCGACCCCCGCCCCCGCACCGGCGACCTGGTCCGCCGCATTCCGCACACCGCTCATCGCGTGATCGAGCTGGTGCACAGCATCCACGTGCCGGTCGTCTGCAGCGTGCGCGGATTCGCCGTCGGCCTCGGGTGCAACCTGGCACTGGCCGCCGACTTCACCGTCGCTGCCACCGACGCGGTGTTCTGGGAGCCGTTTGCGGCGCGTGGATTCAGTCCGGACTCGGGTGCCACCTGGCTACTCCCCCGGCTGATAGGGCTGACCCGTGCAAAGCAGATGCTGCTGCTCGGCGACAAAGTCAGTGCAACAGACGCCGCAGAGTGGGGTTTGATCTACCAAGCCGTCAGCCCCGCAGAGCTCGACGACAGATGCGAGGAACTGCTAGCACGACTGGCCGCCGGGCCCACGGTGGCGCTCGGCCTGGCCAAGCAAGCCATCCATTACGGCCAACACGCGACGCTGAGCCAGTCTATGACGCAAGAGCTCTTCGGCCTCGAACTCTCCTGTCGAACCAAGGATTTCAAAGAAGGGCTGACAGCATTTCGTGAACGACGCCCGCCACAGTTCCATGGCCGATGACACTCAACTCGATGACATTCAAAGACGAGGAACGCTGATGCCTGCTAGCTCTGCACGGTCGTACGACACCATCAAGTACGAAGTGGACGGGCACAAGGCCACAATCACCCTGAACCGCCCCGACGCCCTCAACGCGCTCAGCCCGCATATGATCACCGAGCTGCGTAGCGCTTACAGCGAGGCCGAAAACGATGACGCGGTATGGATTCTCATCGTCACCGGCACCGGACGGGCATTTTGTACCGGCGCAGATGTCAAGGCGATCCCCGGCGACGGCAAGGTGATCAACGAGGCGCCGTATCTATCCACCTACGAGCAGTGGGAAGCGCCCCAGGAGGGCACCCCGCCATTCCGGACGATGGCCAAGCCGGTGCTCGCCGCGATCAACGGAATCTGTTGTGGGGCCGGACTGGATTGGGTGACCACCGGAGACATTGTCATCGCGTCCGACAAGGCAACGTTCTTCGACCCGCACGTCAGCATCGGCCTGGTGGCCGCACGGGAGGTGGTCCGGGTGGCCCGGGTACTTCCGCGCTCGATTGCGCTGCGCATGGCTTTGATGGGCAGGCATGAGCGGATGGGCGCCCAACGCGCGTACGAGCTCGGCCTGATCAGCGAGATCGTCGAACACGACCTACTCCTGGAACGTGCCCACGAGATCGCCGACATCGTCAACTCCAATGCGCCGCTTGCAGTCCGGGGTACCCGGCTGGCCATCCTCAAGGGCCTCGACCTGCCGCTGCACGAGGCCGAGATGCTGGCCGAAGCGTTCCGCGAGCGCAACCTGCACACCGAGGATTCCCTTGAGGGGCCGAAGGCGTTCGTCGAAAAGCGCCCACCGGAGTGGCAGTGTCGATGAGCTTTCAGACCATCCAGCTCGAGGTGGATAGCGCCGACCAGGTCGCCACCATCACGTTGAACCGGCCCGACCAGCTCAACGCGTTCAACCGGACCATGTGTGACGAGATGGCCCGGGCCTGGCGGATCGTCAAGTCGGACGATTCGGTCAATGCCGTGGTGCTGCGCGCGGCCGGTAGCCGAGCGTTCAGCGCCGGCCTCGACATCAAGACACCCTACGGTCAACCCGAAAACATCTGGAATCACGAGGATCCCGGCGAAGCGCTCAGCCCGAAGTGGCAGAAGATGTGGAAACCGGTGGTATGTGCGGTGCAAGGTATGTGCACCGCGGGCGCGTTCTACTTCATCAACGAGTCCGATGTGGTCATCTGCTCGACGGATGCGACGTTTTTCGATTCCCATGTGTCGGCGGGGCTGGTCTGTGC
>NZ_DASPSP010000264.1:0-3231 GCF_035623875.1 Mycobacterium sp.
TGTTTGACGGTGTCCACGCCGAGGTCGGCTTCCAGGTCAAGGTCGAGGTCGAGCAGATCGGGCGGGTAGCCGGTGAGTTCGGAGACGGTGCCGACCACGGTCTGGGTGATCTCATCACCCGCCGGGGCCGCCGCCGCTGGCGCTTGGAACGCCGGCGCGGGTGCCGCAGCGACGGGAGCCGGCTCCGCAGGGGCGGGCGCGGGCGGCGCGGGCGCGACGGACGCGGACCCCACAGTTGGCACCTTTGTCGGTATCGCGGCCGAAGCAGCCTGCGTCGGCGCGCCGGTGTCGACGATTCGCAGCCGGTGCTGGACGACCTCGAGTTCGGCGTCGGGGATGCCGGCCGCCGTCATCAACCACCGCCGCCAAGCAGCCTGGTCGACGATCCGGTACTCATAGCCGAGTTCATCCGGTGAGCGGTGCTGGCCGTCGGGCACCGGTGTCCACCGCATCAGCGTCATGGCGATCTGCGAGCCGAACCCGGCGCCCAGCCGCAGCGCGTAGCGCACTGGATAGCTTCCACCTATCGACAGGTTGAGCTGGCCCAGTTCTGGATCCGGTTCTTTGAAGTTGGGCACCGGAGGAACCACACCTGTCTCCAGCGACTTGATGGCGACGACGTCCTCCACGCCGGCGCCCATCGCGTGTCCAGTGAAGCCCTTGGTGTTGGTGATCACGACAGCGTCGGCATCCGAGCCGAAAACCCGGCGCAGGGCGTGAATCTCGGCCGACGCGCTGCCCCCGCGGGCCGGCGTGTAGGTCTCGTGTGACACGAACACTGTGCTGGGCGCGATGGCATGCCGGTCGACACCGCGAGCTTCGGCCCGGGCAAGCAGATTCTCCATGACGCCGCCGATGTGCTCGACGTCGAGCCGGGTGCCATGAAATGCGCTGTTGGCAGTGACGGATGCCAGCACTTCGCAGATGGGTTGCAGCCCGCGTTCGCGAGCAGCGTCGGCGGACTCCACGACGAAGGCCGCCGCGCCCATGCCGACGATCATCCCGTGGCGGCGCTGATCGAACGGTGTAGCAGCTTCCTCCACGATGTCGTCGGTGGCGGCCGCGCCGGACGCCAGGAACCCGGACCCGATCCAGGGCAGCAGCGCATCGGAGCTGACATTGTCAGCGGACACCACGATCACCCGGCGGCAGCGACCGGCTCGAATCCAGTCTTCAGCGACCGCGGTGGCCTGGGTCGTGCTTGCGCACGCGGCGTTGATCTGGGTGTTCGGCCCGCGGGCGCCGATAATCTCCGCGAACTGCGAGTGGCCCATCGGCAGGCACCGGAAGATGAAGCGCCGGTCGAACACGTACGGGTCGGACTTCAGGGCGTGACGAAGTTCGTGGATGCGCCGGTCGATCTCCGCCGTGGCCGATCCGTCGCTGCCCATCCGGGCGCGCACCGCTTCGAGCGCGATCAATTGCTCGCGATTGCTCCGGTCGACGTAGTAGTGCTCCAGGTCTTGGGCGAAGTTGTCGTAGCCGGGAAACGCGGACGCGAAGATGACGCCGGTGTCGTCACGCATCGATTCCGGCAGCCCCCATCGGTCGGGCAGCTGGGTGCCCAGCGTCGTGGTCTTGTAGTGCATGACGAGGGGAATTCCGGCGTCGCGGAGGGCATCGAAGCCCGCGCCGATGGCAAGGCGGGTAGTTGAATCCAGGGCGGCGTCGCGGGCGGCGTCCACCCCGAACTCCGACACCACATCCAGCGGCGCGGCGCGGCCGGCCAGCTTGATGACGTCCGCCTCGTTGTCGATCGTCTCGAAGGTGGGATTACCGGACGCCCGCTTCACCAGGCGGGTGATGTGCCGGTCGAGTACGGCCCGGCGCACCGGATGCGGAATCGTATCGATGAACTGCTGGCCGTCGAGGATGCGGCTGATGTTTTCGTCGTCGAACACCCGCTCCACCCCGGGCAGCCCGAGCGCCGCCCCGGTGATCACCACCGGTTCCGTAACGGCTGGCTGGGGAGCCGATCGGGTTCCGGCGGGTGTCCCGTGCTCGACGACATCGACGACCAGGCGGCCCAGTTCGGCGTACTGCTCGGTGGTCATTGCGGTCATTGCGATCGCCTCACTTCCCGCCGTGTTGACCGCCGCAGCGTGCGGCGCGGCGAAGCCCAGCCCGGCAGCGTAGAGCCCGCACAACGCCTGGTTGAACGAGGCCACACCGCCCGTCTTCGGGTGATTGGTGAACAGCGCCAGCACATTGTCGTCTAGGCCGCCGAGGACGTTCTCGACAAAGCCGTGCAGCGCCTTCTTCGGGCCGACCTCTACGAAGACGCGGGCACCGGCCGCGTAAAGCGTGCGCAGCCCGTCGACGAACCGGACGGGCGAAGCGACCTGACGGCTGAGCAGATCGAGCATGGTGTCGACGTCAGCGTCGACCGGATAGAACTCGCCGGTCACGTTCGACACAATCGGCAGACGCGGCGGACGCAGGTCGAGCCGGCCTAGCACGGTCTTGAGCGGTTCACTGGCCGGCGCCACGATCGCCGTGTGAAACGCGTGGCTGACCGGGATCCGCGAAGCGGTCATGCCGGCGGCCTGAAACGCCGCGACAGCACGCTCGACGGCATCGGTGGCCCCGCCGATGACGGCCTGGTTGGTGCTGTTGATGTTCGCGACGACGACGTATCCGTCTGTCTCGGCGACGATCCGCTCGATCTCGGGCAGCGGAGCCGTTACGGCCGCCATGGCGCCGTTATCGGGCACCGACAGGCTCGCCATCTCTCGGCCGCGCGCGCTGACTGCTTCGAGGGCAGCGTCGAATGACAGCGCGCCGGCGGCCACCAGGGCGCCGTATTCGCCGAGGCTGTGGCCCATCACGATGTCCGGCCGCACGCCGTATGCCGCCAGCAGCCGGGTCAGAGCCAGGTCCGTGGCCAGCACCGCCGGCTGGGTGATCTCGGTTTGCATAAGCTGCTGTTCCAGCCGTTCCGCCGCGGCCTCATCAGGGCTCTCGGCGAAGATGCAGTCGGTGAGCGGTTTACCGAGCAGCGGCGTCATGACGCGGTCAGCCTCGTCGAAGGTCGCGGCGACGATCGGCTCGCGCTCGCGCATGTCGGCCAACATGTTCAGGTACTGCGATCCCTGGCCGGTGTAGAGGAATGCGACCTTGCCCGGTGCGCCACGGCCGATGAAGACACCCTGGGCGCGCAGTATCTGCAAGATGGCCGGATTGCCGTTCCGCAGCGCCTGGACCGCCTTCGTCGCTTTCGCCGCGAGCTCG
>NZ_DASPSP010000265.1:0-4766 GCF_035623875.1 Mycobacterium sp.
CGCCGAGCGGGCGGTGACCCGCCGGTCGGTGCTGACCTTGTATCGGCAGCGCCCACCCGAAGTCGGTGTGCCATCAGAGAACCCGAAGCTCAACGAGCCGGGGCTGGTGATCACCGACTTCGTCGACCGAGTGGGCGACCCGGAAGGCATTGTGGCGGCCGACGGTACGACGCACCGCAGCGAGACGTTGGTCGCCGATGCGCTGCGGGCACTGGCCTACACCGTGGCAGATGGACGGGTATTGCCGGATGCGGTCGCGGTCACCCACCCCGCACATTGGGGACCGAAGGCGGTCGATGCGGTGCGGGTCGCGTTGGGCCGGGTATCCGAATGGTCGGGTGGGCGGCTGGCGCTGCTACCGGATTCCGTGGCGGCGCTGATCGCGCTGCAGGCCAACCCTGGGGTGCCGAGCCGCGGGATCATCGCCGTGTGCGATTTCGGCGGCAGCGGAACAACCCTCGCGCTGGTCGACGCCGCCAACGGCTACCAGGCGGTAGCCCCTGCCGTGCGGCACGGCGAATTCTCCGGGGACCTGATTGACCAGGCGTTGCTGACCCACGTCGTCGCCGATCTGTCGTCGGCCGGATCGTTCGACACGTCGGCGACCTCGGCGATCGGCTCGCTGGCTTCACTGCGGGGTGCTTGCCAGCATGCCAAAGAAGCGCTCTCGTCGACCATCGCGACGACGTTGACCGCCGACGTGCCCGGATATCGCGGCGACGTCCGCGTCACCCGGGACGAACTGGACGACGCGATCCGTCAGCCGCTGGACAGGTTCATCAGAGCCGTCCACGAAACCTTGCAGCGCAACGGGATTCGCGCAGACGATCTGGTGGCGATCGCCTCGGTGGGCGGGGGCGCCAGCATTCCGACCGTCACCACGACCCTGTCGGAACAGCTCGGCGTTCCCATCATCACCGCTCCGCGACCGCATCTGACGGCCGCTATCGGTGCGGCATTACGGGCCGCACGCGGCCCGGCCGATGGCGAGACAGCGTTGGCGCCGACGGCGGCCGGAACGGTCGCCGATGCCACGACCATGTCGGATATTCCGGTGGAACCCGGTCCGGTACCGGCGCTGGCCTGGTCGGAGGCCGACGACGTCTCTGCCATCGTGCCGATCCGCCCCGGTGAGTACCCGGAACCCGGTAGCAGCGCCGACCTGGTGGCCGCGCGGCCGGCGGCCGGTATCGACCGCGCCGCTCAACCGGTCGCGGCCCGCCCGGTTGCCGACACCTGGTATCGCCGGCCGGCGGTGGTCATGGTCGGCACCGCGCTTACGGTGCTAGCCGTCGGCGCCGGGGTCATGATCACCCTGCGTCATACCTCCGGCAGCGCACCGACGACACCGACGCCCAGCGTCAGCACCGCACCTGCCCCGGCAAACCAAAGCCCCGCCCCATCGGACACTCAGGGCACCGCCACCAATTCGCCGTCGTCGACCGAGTCGGGCACCGGGACACCCCCGTCGACGACGACCGAAGCGCCGACGACAACGACCACCACCACGGCAGCACCTTCGACAACCACCTCAGCCCCCACGACCACGACAACACAGGGGCCGGAGCGGCCGCCGTTCCCGAGATTCCCACGGGGGCCGGGGTATTTCCCGCAGCCAGAACCCGGTTACCGGTAATCGACGATCAGGCGTTTTCGTGTCGACTCGACGACTATCCGCTGTGGTGATGGGTCCAACCGGCATCGCGGTCTTCGGCAAATCAGTTCGGCTTCGGGTAGCTGACCCCGGTTAATCGCTCGGAGATCTCCCACAGTTGCCGGCAGTCGGCATCGTTACGAGCACGCGCGGGCACCTTGGCCGCGGTCACCCCGCCGCCGGCGGCCTCGTAGATGCCGTGCGGGCCGTAAAAGGCGCCGCCTTCGGCCTGCGGGGAAGTCGCCGCGTAGAGCGCGGGAAGGATGCCTTCGTCGATCTCCTGCCACAGGAACGGCGTCAGGCGCCACGACAGTTTGTAGAGCTGTTCCATTGTCGATGGTTTCGACCGCCCGTGCGACGGGCCGCTGATCTGAAGGTTGGTCTTGGTCAAGCCGGGGTGCGCGGCATTGGAGAGAATGCCCCAGCCGGCCGCTCTGCTGCGGCGGTCCAACTCGCGGGCGAACATCAGCACCGCCAGTTTCGACTGCCCGTAGGCCTGCATCGGGGTGTACGACTGCTCGAATTGTGGATCATCGAAATGGATGCGCCCTTGGCGCGCAGCCAGACTGCTGAGCGAAACGACCCGCGCGTGGTCCGCGGCACGCAATAGCGGCAGCAGGTGCGCCGTGAGTGCGAAATGCCCGAGATGATTGCTGCCGAACTGCAATTCGAATCCGTCGGAGGTGGTGTCGCGTTTCGGCGGAGTCATCACGCCGGCGTTGTTGATCAGGATGTCGATCGGGCGGCCGTCGGCATTGAGCTGCTCGCCCAGGGCGGCGACGCCGGCCAGTGACGACAGGTCGAGGGGCTTGATGGTCAACTTCGCGTTCGGAACAGTTGTGCGGATCTCGTCGATCGCGGCCTCGCCCTTGACGCGGTTGCGGATCGCCATCACCACATCGGCGCCGGCCGCGGACAGCCGACGGGCCAATCCGAATCCCAGGCCGCTGTTGGCTCCGGTGACGACGGCCAGTCTTCCGGACAGATCGGGCACAGTGGCGACGAGATGGGGGGCCATGAGTCGTAGTCTCCTCTTTACTCGCTTCAACGAAACCGGGCGGGCCGGCTCCACCTGTGTTGTCGGCTTGGCGCTCTTTCGCTGGCGCCACCTAGTTCACGGTGTCACACTGCGTGAATGACTAGCAGACGGCTGGCCAAGATTTCGCTGGCACTGGCCATCCTGGCGATGGTCGTCGGTGGAATCGGCTTCATCGTCTTGCCGATCCTCAACGCGTTCGTGCTGGACAAGTACAACGCCTACGGTGAGGTGCCAATCCCCGGTTCAGCCAGCCTGCACCTGCCGGCCGGCAAAGTCACCGTGAGCTTTCACACCGAGGTCATCTCCGGTCCGAATGGCGGTGGGTTGCCGGTGCCGCAACTTGGCATGGATATCGACCCACCCCAAGGTGTTCCGGATCCGGCGGTCACCGAAAGCTACGGTGGGACAACGACAATCAACAACGATGCGCATCGGCGGGTCTGGGTGGTTCAGGTTCCGGCCGACGGCACCTACACGATCAAGACCGACGGTCAGGTCAACGGCTTCATCAGCCCAAGCCTGGCGTTCGGTAAGGAGAGTCCCTACGGCTGGTCGGTATGGCCGTCCGTCGGGTTGTTCGTCGTCGGTCTTGCCACCTTGATCGGCTCAGCGGTCTGGTTGGCGCGAACCCGGCGGGTCACGCGGCCGTTCGCAACTGCGGGGCAGCCCATCCCGTTGTACAGCCCCACCGACACGGATGTGTCGGTGAGCGCGCCCGGACAGGCGCTCGCGTCACATGCTCCGACCGACGAGGCCATAAAACTGGAGCAGCTGAAAACACTTGCGTCGCTGCGGGATTCCGGAGCGCTGACCGACAAGGAGTTTGAGGACGAGAAGCGCAGAATTCTCGACGGCCGTTAGCCGGCTGTCGGCCGCTAGTGACCCCGGGCCACCCATTCGTCGTAGTGAATGATCTCGTCGCCGATGCTGGTGGTGTCGCCGTGGCCGGTGTAGACGACGGTGTCGCCGGGAAGTGTCCCGAGCCGGCCCGAGATCGACTGCAGGATCGTCGGGAAGTCGGAGAACGAGCGCCCGGTGGCACCGGGTCCGCCGGAAAACAAGGTGTCGCCGCTGAACACCGCGCCCAGGTCGGGGGCGTACCAGCAGACCGACCCGGGGGAGTGCCCGGGGGTGTGCAGCGCCCGCAGCTCGGTGCCGGCGACACTCAGCGTGTCACCGTCGAATACCGAACGAAAGTCCTTGTCCGGGTGGGTCATCCGCCATAGCAGGTCATCGCCGGGATGCAGCAGTACCGGTGCGTCGAGCGTCTTGCCGAGTTCGGGGGCGACGGTCACGTGATCGTTGTGACCGTGTGTGCAGATCACCGCAACCACATTTCGCCCACCAACGGCCGCCACGATGGGCGCCGCCGTGTGCGCGGCGTCGAACACCACGACGTCGGAATCGTCGCCGACGATCCAGAGGTTGTTGTCGACTTCCCAACTGCCACCGTCGAGTTCGAAGGTGCCATGGGTGACAACGCGCTCGATGGCCGCCATTACAGCAGCACCACCGAGCGCAGCACTTTGCCGTCATGCATTTTATGGAAAGCCTCCTCGATGTCGCCGAGGCCGATGCGTTCCGAGACGAACTTCTCCAGCGGCAACCGGCCCTGCAGGTAAAGGTCGATCAGGGTGGGGAAGTCACGTTCGGGCAGGCAGTCGCCGTACCACGACGATTTGAGTGCGCCGCCATGCGAGAAGAAGTCCACCAGCGGCATGTCGATGCGCATGTCCGGGGTCGGAACACCCACCAGCACAACGGTTCCCGCAAGGTCGCGGGCATAGAATGCCTGCTTCCAGGTTTCTGGTCGCCCGACGGCGTCGATGACCACGTTGGCGCCGAAGCCGTCGGTGAGATCCTGGATCGTCTTGACCACATCGAGGTCGCGGGCGTTGATGGTGTGCGTCGCGCCGAACTTACGGGCCAAGTCCAGTTTGGTGTTGTCGGTGTCGACGGCGATGATCCGCCTGGCGCCGACCAGCGCTGCCCCGGCGATCGCCGCGTCGCCGACACCGCCGCAACCGATCACCGCCACCGTGTCATCACGGGTGATCGCGCCGGTGTTGATCG
>NZ_DASPSP010000273.1:0-5192 GCF_035623875.1 Mycobacterium sp.
GACGCCCAGCAACGAGAAGAAGCCGCGCTCGGAGGCTCCCAGCGCCGACATCGCGGACCGCGCGGCCGAACTCGACGGAGGCAGTCGTCGGGTGTTGGCGGGCCGCTGCGCGGGCAGCTGCTCCCCGCGCAGCCAGCGATAGCGAAGCAGCAACAACGTCGCCGGAATCGCCTCCGCGACCGCGATCGAACCGGTGATCACCAGCAGCAACGCGAACCAGCCCCAGGCCGCCAGCAGCGCGGTCACCACGCCCCAGAACACGCATCCGGCGCTGAATATCAGACCCCAGCGCAGCGCGCGCCGGCGCTGGCGCAGCAACCGTGCCCGCGGATCGGTGGCGGCGCTGATTTTCTGCGCCACCAAGTCGGAAAGATCGTTGGCGGTGTCGAAACCACGCTGCAGCAGTGCACGCCAAGATCCGCCGCGCACTGCGCCGCGACCGGACTCCATCGCCATTTCGCCCCGCTCGCCTACTGCTGGCCGATGGGCTTCTCGGCGGGGGCAGTTTTGGGGGCCGCCGCCGGAGTGCCCGGGCTGGCCGCACGGTCGCCGGCCGTCCCCCCGGCAGGCAACGCCTCGCCGCGCATCGATGCGCGGATCTGCTCCAACCGCGAGTGGCCGGCCATCTGCACGCCGGCCTGCTCGACCTCGAGCATGCGGCCCTGGACCGAGTTCTGCGCAAGTTCGGCCGCGCCCATCGCGTTGGCGTAGCGACGTTCGATCTTTTCGCGCACCTCGTCGAGGCTGGGGATGGTGCCGGGCGCGGCGATTTCGCTCATCGACCGTAGCGATGCGCTGACCTGCTCCTGCATCTTGGCCTGCTCGAGCTGGCTGAGCAGCTTGGTGCGCTCGGCGATCTTCTGCTGTAACACCATCGCGTTTTGCTCGACGGCCTTTTTCGCCTGAGCAGCCGCGCTGAGCGCCTGATCGTGCAACGCCTTGAGGTCTTCGACGCTCTGCTCGGCGGTCACCAGCTGGGCCGCGAACGCCTCGGCAGCGTTGTTGTACTCGGTGGCCTTGGCGGTGTCCCCGGCGGCGGTGGCCTGATCGGCTAGTGTCAGCGCCTGCCGCACATTGACCTGAAGTTTTTCAATGTCGGCCAGCTGTCGGTTGAGCCGCATCTCGAGTTGGCGCTGGTTGCCGATCACTTGCGCCGCCTGCTGCGTCAGCGCTTGGTGCTGACGCTGTGCTTCCTCGATGGCCTGCTGAATTTGCACTTTGGGGTCGGCGTGCTCGTCGATCTTCGAGCTGAACAGCGCCATGAGGTACTTCCACGCTTTGACGAACGGATTGGCCATGGATTAGCTCCGCCTTCGTGTCTAGAGGTCTGCACTCATCCTGAGGCCTAATTTATCGGTTCCGCGCAGATTGCTACACCCTTGCTTCGCGGCTAGGCGACGGCCATCGACACAACCGGCGGAATGACGACCTTGGTGCTGGCGTCGATGTTGGTCGCGCTGGCCGGGGAGACCGGGTGCTCGCGACTGGCCAGTTGTTCACCCGCCACGACAAGCAGCTGGGACAGCGGCACATCCAGCGCGTCGCAGATCGCGCTCAGCAGCTCACTGGAGGCCTCCTTGCGACCGCGCTCGACCTCAGACAGATACCCCAGGCTGACCCGCGCAGCGTCTGATACTTCACGCAGCGTGCGGCCTTGTTTGGTTCGGGCGCGACGCAGCACGTCGCCGAGGACCTCGCGCAGCAATGACGGCATCGCGCTCTCCTTAAGTCCGCTCAGCTGAGACCGTTCATCAGGTCAACGACCGCCCCGCGGCCATTGGTTCCCGCGCGGCGGTTTCGGGCCTCGGGTGGGGTTCATGCTGCCGCAACCAGGGCGCGCAGCCTGCTGATCGACTCGCGCACCGCCGAGATACGGATATCCCAGCGCGTTCCGCTGAACTGCAGCTCGACCACCTCTACGACCGAGTAGTCATCGGGCCCGGCCAGCCCCAGGAACACCGTGCCCACCTCGTGACCGCCATGCGGCTCGGGTCCGGCCACACCGGTCAAACCGACGCCCCAGGTGGCGTCGCATCGCTGGCGCGTGCCGACGGCCAGCGCCCGGGCGGTCGGGCCGGCCACCGGCCCGACCTCGTCGAGAATCTGCGGCGCAACCCCGGCCAGCGCGACCTTGGTGTGCTCGGTGTAGGTGATCACGCCGCCGCGCAGTACCGCGCTGGCGCCGGCCACCCCCGCGAGGGTGGCGGCGAGCAGCCCGGCCGTCAGCGATTCGGCGGTGGCGACGCTCTGATTGCGGACCGTCAAATCCGCTACCAGCCCTCGGGCGTCGTCAGTCAGTAGCGGGTCGTCCACGGACATCCCTTGCGGCGGACAACACGTAGTCCACACCGGTGACCAGGGTCAGCACGATCGCGATCGCCATCACGACCCACGCAGCCACCAGCCACAATCCGGACAGCGGCAGCACGAACAATCCGATCGCCACCGCCTGCACAAGGGTTTTCAGTTTGCCGCCGCGACTGGCCGGGATGACGCCGCGGCGCAGCACGACAAACCGCAAGACGGTGATCCCGACCTCGCGAGCCAGGATCACCACCGTCACCCACCACGGCAGATCGCCGAGCATCGACAGCCCAATCAACGCGGCGCCGATGAGTGTCTTGTCCGCGATCGGGTCGGCCATGGTGCCGAATTCGGTCACCATGCCGTAATTACGCGCCAGCGCGCCGTCGACTTTATCGGTGATGACGGCGACCGCGAAAACCACGAAAGCGGCGATGCGGCTGACGGTTTCGTGGCCGTTGCCGGCGAACAGCACCAGCAGGAACACCGGGACCAGCACCAGCCGCAGCAGTGTGAGCACATTGGCGAGGTTGGTGACGCGAACGCGCGGGACTGCCGGACCGGTTTGAGGCTGCCCCGACACGGCATCAGAATATCGGTTGTCGAGCTGCTGGACCTGATTGCCCGCTCTCGCCAGCAAGCGGGAGGTACCCCCGCCTCATCGCGCTACGCGTCCCCCTCGCTGCTCCGCGGCTGGGGTGCCCCCACTGCATCGTCGCGGGTCGGCACCGAAGCCGATACTGTGCACCCGTGAGCGCACCGGGCGGTCCAGCCGCCAACCGGCTGGTGATCCGGCGCGCGCGAACCTCTGACGTGCCGGTGATCAAGCGGCTCGTCGACACCTACGCCGGCAAGATCCTGCTGGAAAAGAACCTGGTGACGCTGTATGAAGCCGTCCAGGAGTTCTGGGTGGCCGAACACCAGCGCGAGGTGGTCGGCTGCGGCGCGTTGCACGTGCTGTGGTCCGATCTGGGCGAGGTGCGCACTGTGGCCGTCGCCCCCACGGTGACCGGCCGGGGCATCGGCCATGCCATCGTCGACAAGCTCCTTGACGTGGCCCGCGAATTGCAGCTGCAGCGGTTGTTCGTGTTGACATTCGAAACCGAGTTCTTCGGCAGGCACGGATTCACCGAGATCGAGGGGACGCCGGTAACCGCCGAGGTGTACGAGGAGATGTGCCGCTCGTATGACATCGGTGTGGCCGAGTTCCTCGACCTGAGCTACGTCAAGCCCAACATTCTGGGCAACTCGCGGATGCTACTGGTTCTATAGGAGTGCATCGAGTGATCGAGAACATGGACGATTTCCGGGCCCTGGATCCGTTCTTCCGGGTCATCGAGGAGGGTCTGGCGGGTTTCGTCGACGGAAAGCACTTCTTTGAGATGCTGGCCGAAGACGTGGTATTTGACTTCGTCATCACCGTCCCCGGCTACCCACGCCACGTCGTCGGCCGCGACAACCTCGTCGAGCTCTTCCGCGGATACGGGTCGGCGTTCTTCCTCAACCGCTGCTACGACCTACGAGTGCACCACTCGCCGGCAACGTCGACGGTCGTGCTCGAGTACTCCTCGGAGGGAAGGGCCGTCGCCAACGATCACCCGTACAGCAACAGGTATATCTCGGTGATCGCCATCGGGGCCCGCAAGGTCACCCAATGGCGTGACTATCTCGACCCGCTCCGCGTATTCGCCGCCCTCGAGGGCCGCGCCTTCGAAGCTGACGCCTAGCTTCGCGCTACTCGCCGTCTTCCGCGTCGTCGTCACCGCCACCAATGCCGCGGATGGACGCCAGGGTCGCGGCCAGCTCGTCGGGCTTGACCAGCACGTCGCGGGCTTTGGACCCTTCGCTGGGGCCGACGATCCCGCGGGTCTCCATCAGATCCATCAACCGGCCGGCTTTGGCGAACCCGACCCGAAGTTTGCGCTGCAGCATCGATGTCGAACCGAACTGGCTGGACACCACCAGCTCCACGGCCTGCAGGAACACGTCCATGTCGTCGCCGATATCGGGGTCGACATCGGTGCGTTCGCCGGTGGGCTTGGCGGTGGTGACGCCCTCCGTGTACTGAGGTTCGGCCTGTTCCTTGCAGGCGGCGACGACGGCGTGGATCTCCTCGTCGGTGATGAACGCTCCCTGCAGCCGGATCGGCTTACTCGCGCCCATCGGCAGGAACAGGCCGTCGCCCATGCCGATCAGCTTCTCGGCGCCCGCCTGGTCCAGGATCACCCGGCTGTCGGTGAGCGACGACGTCGCAAACGACAGCCGGGACGGCACATTGGTCTTGATCAGGCCGGTGACCACGTCGACCGACGGCCGCTGGGTGGCCAGCACCAGGTGGATGCCGGCAGCGCGGGCCTTCTGGGTGATCCGCACGACGGCGTCCTCGACGTCGCGCGGCGCAGTCATCATCAGGTCGGCCAGCTCGTCGACGATCGCGACCACGTAAGGGTAGGGCCGGTATTCGCGCTGGCTGCCCAGTGGCGCGGTGATGGCGCCGGATCGCACCTTTTCGTTGAAGTCGTCGATGTGGCGCACCCGCGACGCCTGCATGTCCTGGTAGCGCTGTTCCATCTCCTCGACGAGCCAGGCTAGCGCCGCGGCGGCCTTCTTCGGCTGGGTGATGATCGGCGTGATCAGATGGGGAATGCCTTCATACGGCGTCAGTTCCACCATCTTTGGATCGATCAGGATCATCCTGACTTCTTCCGGGGTGGCTCGCGCCAGCAGCGACACCAGCATGGAGTTGACGAAGCTGGACTTGCCGGACCCGGTCGAACCGGCCACCAGCAAATGCGGCATCTTGGCCAGGTTGGCCGAGATGAAGTCACCTTCGATGTCCTTGCCCAGCGCGATCACCAGCGGGTGGTGGTCACGTTGCGTCGACGGGG
>NZ_DASPSP010000281.1:0-9828 GCF_035623875.1 Mycobacterium sp.
GTGGCAGCGCCGCCGACGTGTACGCGGCATCGCAGAAAGGCTGAACCGAATGAATGCACCCGCTCGACCGGTCCGCGTCTTCCAGGTCGCTACCGGGAACGTGGGCAAGGAGATGATCAAGCGCATCGCCACGCAGCCCGATCTGGAGCTCGTCGGCGTGCACTGCTACTCGCCGGAAAAGGTCGGCAAGGACGTGGGCGAGCTCGCCGGCCTGGCACCCAACGGGGTGAAGGCCACCGGCACCATCGAGGAGATCATCGCGGCCGGGCCGGACGTTCTGACCTTTCACGGCGTGTTTCCCGACGAGGACCTCTACGTCAAAGTGCTTGAGGCGGGCATCAATATCGTCACCACCGCCGACTGGATCACCGGGTGGCACCGTGACAAGAACCATCCGCACCCGTCGGGCAAGCCGGTGACCCGGCTCCTGGCCGAGGCCTGCGAAAAGGGTGGCGCGACTTTCTACGGCACCGGGATGAACCCGGGCCTGAACCAGATCCTCGGCGTGGTGTGCTCGGCCGACGTCGCGGAGATCGAGAACATCACGACCATCGAGTCCGTCGACGTGTCATGCCACCACTCCAAGGACACCTGGATCGAGGTGGGCTACGGCCAGCCGGTCGACGATCCGCAGATCCCGTCGAAGCTCGAGAAGTACACCCGCGTTTTCGCCGACAGCGTGCTGATGATGGCCGACTGCTTCGATCTGGCGCTCGACGAAGTGAAGTTCAGTTACGAGCTGGGCGCGTGTACCAAGGACGTCGACCTGGGCTGGTACACACTGCCCAAGGGTTCGCTCGGCGGAAACTACATCAAATACCAGGGCATGGTTAACGGGGTCCCGCGGGTCGAGACGCATCTGGAGTGGCAGATGACCCCGCATACCGACCCGAGTTGGAACATCAAAGGCTGCTACATCACCCAAATCACCGGCGACCCGTGCGTCTACAACAAGCACATGATCTTCCCCAAGCCCGGCGTGGACCTGTCCAATCCGGACAATTTCGCCTCCATCGGTATGACCGTGACCGGCATGCCCGCCCTCAGTGCGATCAAGTCGGTGGTGTCGGCGCGGCCGGGGCTCATCACCAGCGCCGACCTGCCGTTGCGCGGGTTCGCAGGGCGTTTCAAGCGATAGGTCTCGACACCTGCCCAACGCCAGGCGGTCGCCGGTGCTGCGCCGAGGTTCCGTCGGTGCCAGACTAGGGGTTGGTGCTGCGGCCTCGAATGGGACAGGGCAGCTGATAGACGAACTGTTGAGTTGGGTAGACGACATGGCTATGACGTGGGAATGGCCGTGGCCGCAGCGCCGTGACGGGACAGGACCGGCGGCATGACCGCTGTCGACCCTTCAGAGGACCATCCCGAGGCAATCACGCTTGGCCTACATGATGCGTCCCCGCCGCATCTCGTGGACGCGATGGCCAAAGATGTGGAACTCGAATTGGGTTGGGGCCGATTGATTTTTGGCCAAACTTTCGCCGATGCCGCCACGCTGACCGAAGCGCTGCGACGAGAAGTGGCCGGGCGCCGTGACATCTGTATCTACGCGCGCGAGTCTCACGTGGTGGTCGCCGGAGCCCCGACCGAGCTTTTCATCGATCCCAGCCACACCTATCGACTGCGCTTCACCGATGACGCAAACCAGGAAAACCTCGCTCCGTCGCCGATCGGTGTGACAGTGCGGACGCTGAACGACCCGGCCGATGCCGACGCGATGAACCGGGTATTCGTTCGCTGCGGGATGGTCCCGTCGCCGGTCGAGACGATCTGGGACAACCACCTTCATGCCGACTCGGTGACCTACCTGATCGCGGTGCGTGACAATGACAACGCCGTGGTGGGCACCGTGACAGGTGTCGACCATGAAGTGCTCTTCAACGACCCGGAGCACGGATCGAGCCTGTGGACCTTGGCGGTCGACCCTGCCGCCGCCCTTCCTGGAATCGGGGACGCGCTGACTCGGGCCCTGGCCGAGCACTTCCGCAGCAAAGGCCGCGCCTACCTTGACCTTTCAGTCGCACACGACAACGCCGCGGCCATCGGCCTCTACGAGAAGCTGGGCTTTCGCCGCGTTCCGGTGCTGGCCATCAAACGCAAGAACGCAATCAACGAGCCGCTGTTCACGCCGCCCTCGGAGACCGTCGACGACCTCAATCCGTACGCGCGGATCATCGCCGACGAGGCGATGCGCCGCGGTATTTGGGTCGAGGTCCTCGACGCTGAGACCGGCGAGATGCGACTGACCCACGGTGGCCGCAGCGTAATCACCCGTGAGTCGTTGTCCGAGTTCACTTCCGCGATCGCGATGTGCCGGTGCGACGACAAACGCTTGACCCGGCGCCTGGTCTCCGAGGCGGGTATCGCCGTGCCTCGTGCCCGTTTGGCGACTCTCGACGACGACGACTATGCGTTCCTGATAGAGGTCGGAGAGGTGGTCGTCAAACCGACTCGCGGTGAGCAGGGCAAAGGCATCACCGTGGGCGTTCTCGCGGACCACGGTCCTGACGAGCTCGCCGCCGCCGTGGCACGCGCGCGGGAGCAATACCCGGAGGTGCTGATCGAGCAGCGGGTCGCGGGCAGCGACCTCCGGTTGGTGGTGATCGATGGTCGGGTGGTGGCGGCCGCGTTGCGGCTGCCACCCGAAATCATCGGCACCGGTCAGCACACCGTGCGGGATCTGATCGCGGCCGAAAGCCGACGGCGGTCTGCGGCCACCGGCGGTGAGTCACGCATCCCACTCGACGAGGTCACCGAGGCGACGGTCGCGGAAGCCGGTTGGCAGCTGGACGACGTCTTGCCGCAAGGAACCCGGCTCCGGGTTCGCCACACCGCCAACCTGCACCAAGGTGGCACGATCCACGACGTCACTCCTGAGGTGAACCCGGAACTCTGTGAGGTTGCGGTGGCCGCGGCCGAGGCTATCGGCATCCGGGTGACTGGCATCGACCTGCTCGTGCCTGACATCACCGGCTCTGAATACGCCTTCATTGAAGCCAACGAGCGACCGGGCCTGGCCAACCACGAACCACAACCCACCGCTGCGGCTTTCATCGACTATCTATTCCCCGGCCATCCCGGCCAGCCGCTGGCGTGGACTCCGGAGGAGTCTCGCCCTAGCGCGGCTGAAACATGATGTTGACCGTGCAAATCTCGTCGCCATCATAGTTTGACGGCCGCGTAACATTTCCGCCATCGATGGTCCTTAATGTCGGCCGAGCAAACAACCGACAATTCGATGCAATGCATCGCGGCGATAGGGACTCCATTGAGCGGCAACACAGTGCGCCTGCAGGCGATTACCAACGTCGAGGCGTATGTGCCTCCAGCGATCAGTTTCGACCCGGGCGAGGAACCGGGGGAGATCTTCGGATCGAATGTCTTCACCAAGGCGGAGATGCAGGCGCGGCTGCCGAAGTCGGTGTACAAGTCTGTGGTGGCGACGATCGATAAAGGTGTCAAGCTCGACCCTGCCGTCGCCGACACGGTCGCAGTCGCCATGAAGGACTGGGCACTGGAGAAAGGCGCGACTCACTACGCCCACGTCTTCTATCCGATGACCGGCCTGACCGCGGAAAAGCACGACAGTTTCTTAGAGCCCGTCTCGGACGGGCAGACGCTCGCCGAGTTCGCCGGCAAGACCCTTATCCAGGGCGAGCCGGACGCATCCAGCTTCCCCTCTGGTGGATTGCGGAGCACCTTCGAAGCACGCGGTTACACCGGTTGGGATGCCACCAGCCCTGCCTACATCCTGGAGAACCCGAACGGCAACACGCTGTGCATCCCGACGGTGTTCGTCTCGATGATCGGTGAGGCGCTGGATTTCAAGACGCCGTTGCTGCGCAGCCAGCAAGCCATGGGCGCGCAAGCCGAGCGCATCTTGAAGTTGTTCGGCCACAAGGACTTCAATCATGTCGTCTCGTTCTGCGGACCTGAGCAGGAGTACTTCCTCGTCGACCGGCATTTCTTCCTGTCTCGTCCGGATCTGATCAACGCGGGGCGGACGCTGTTCGGCGCCAAGCCGCCGAAGGGCCAAGAGTTCGACGACCACTACTTCGGTGCGATCCCCGAGCGGGTGCTGGGCTTCATGATGGACACCGAGCGGGAGCTGTTCAAACTCGGTATCCCCGCCAAGACCCGGCATAACGAGGTGGCCCCCGGTCAGTTCGAGGTGGCGCCAATGTTCGAGCGGGCCAACATCGCCTCCGATCACCAGCAGCTGCTGATGACGATTTTCAAGACAATCGCCAAGAAGCACGGCATGGAATGCCTGTTCCATGAGAAGCCGTTCGCCGGCGTCAACGGTTCCGGCAAGCACGTCAACTTCTCGGTGGGCAACGCCGAGCTGGGCTCGCTGCTGGTCCCGGGTGACACGCCGCACGAAAATGCCCAGTTCTTGGTGTTCTGCGCCGCGGTGATCCGTGCCGTGCACAAGTTCGCCCGGCTGCTGCGCGTGGCGGTCGCGTCGGCCACCAACGACCATCGCCTGGGCGCCAACGAGGCGCCGCCGGCGATCATCTCGATCTTCCTTGGCGAACAACTCGCCGACGTGTTCGAGCAGATCGCCAAGGGTGCGGCGACCTCGTCAAAGGGCAAGGGCACCATGATCATCGGTGTCGACACGCTGCCTCCGCTGCCGACCGACGCGGGCGACCGCAACCGCACCAGCCCGTTCGCGTTCACCGGCAATCGGTTCGAGTTCCGCGCACCCGGCTCCGGGCAGACGGTCGCCGTGCCGATGATCATCCTGAACACGATCATGGCCGACTCGTTCGACTACATGGCCACGGTTCTCGAGAAGGCCGTTGCAGATGGCGAGGATTTCGACAAGGCGGTACAGAAGCTGCTCACCGAGGTCATCACCGAACACGGTGCGGTCGTGTTCAACGGGGACGGGTATTCCGAGAATTGGCAGATCGAAGCGGCCGAGCGCGGCCTGCCGAATCTCAAGACCAGCTTGGACGCCATTCCGGAGCTGATCAAGCCGGAAGCGGTCGAACTCTTCGGGAAATACGGGGTGTTCAGCGAACGCGAGTTGCACAGCCGCTACGAGGTCCGCTTGGAGCAGTACGCGCTGACCATCGGCGTGGAGGCCAAGCTGGCACTGGAGGTCGGCACGACGATAATCCTGCCGGCCGCGCTTCGTTACCAGACCGAGCTCGCGCAGAATGTCGCCGCGTTGAAAGCCGCCGGCGTGGAGCCGAGCACCGCTGCGCTGGAAGCGGTTTCGGCGCCAGTCGCCGATCTTGAGGCGGGTTTGGCGAAGCTGAAGGCGGTGCTGTCCGATCACTCGGCGGAATCGGTGCTTGCTGAGGCCAAGCATGCCCAGGAGGAGTTGTTGCCGGCGATGGCCGCGATTCGGGCAGCCGCCGACGCACTCGAAGGCATCGTGGCCGACGATCTGTGGCCGCTACCCACTTATCAGGAGATGCTCTACATCCTCTGAACCACTCAGTGGCCGCCGAGCCGTTCACGGACCGTGTCGGCGAGGAATTGCCGCGTCGACACCGGCCGGAAATTTCGGGCCGCGTCGGTGAGGGCGTCCCGGGAGTCTGCGCTCAGCTCGATATCGGCGGCCGCGACGTTGAACTCGAGCTGCTCGACGCTTGACGCCCCGGGGATGGCGACCACGTTGGGCAGGCTGATCAGCCAGGCCAGCGCGACCTGAGCCGGCTTGGCGTCGACCTGTGCGGCGACGTCGCGCAACGTCTGCAGCAGCGGCTCGATCCGGCGCAGATTCTCGGTGCCGAAGAGCGAGTTGATAGTGCGAACCCCACCGGGCCGGTTGTTCACGCCGTACTTGCCGCCCAGTAATCCTTGCGCCAGCGGGCTGTAGGCGATCACGACGCGGTTCTCCCGCTCGGCGAAGGGCACGAGGTCGTCGAGCGCACCGGGGTGGGCGAGCGAGAAATGCACCTGGTTGCTGATGACGGGTCGTCCGAGCGCGGCATCGGCCTTCTGCCAGCGAGACAGCGAGTAGTTCGAGACGCCGGCTGCGCCGATGGCGCTGCTGTCGAGCAGATCGCGCATGCCCGGCATGATCACCGAGTCGGGAACCACCGGGTTGGGCTGGTGGATCTGGTACAGCGGGATTCGGTCCAGCTGCAACCGTCGAGCACTGGCCCGCTCGCGCTGTTTGACCACGGCAGGGAAAGGGGCGACCGGGAAGATCTTGCTGGCCACCGCAACTTCGGTGCGCTCGTCGCCCAGTGCCTCACCGAGGATCCGTTCGCTTTTACCCAGCCCGTATACCTCGGCGGTGTCGAACAGCGTGACCCCCAAGGCGCGAGCGCGATGAACGATGTCTCGGGCGGGTCCTGAGGCGTAACTGTCCCCATAGCCCCACTCGCGCGACCCGAACTGCCAGGTGCCCAGCCCGATCCGGCTGACTCTTCCGACTCCGTCGACGTCCAGATACTTCATCCTGCTCACCGTAGTGAGTCGGGATTTATGTCGTGTAGGCGCCCTGCCGACGCACTACATCATCTGGGCGGCGTCGGAGCCCGCATGAGCCATGGTGATCGCGCCGTGCCTTTCAAGTATCTCCAAGACTTGTCGGGATGCGAAAAGGAGGACGTCGAGCCGGCCCCTCATGTCCTCTGCCCCGGACTCATCTCAGGCCGAAGACCTGGTCAAGGATGCGATCGGCAACCTGCGACATGCCCGCCGTAACACCCTCATTCACACTGTGGTGGACGGCCTCCAGGTCGGCCCGTAGTTGATCAGTCACTAGCTCGGTTACGACGGTCTGCAAGACGTCCGGACGCGCGGAAGCCTGGGTCAGGGTGCTTAGCCAATTGTCGTAGTCGCGCTCGTCGGAGCCCATCTCGGTCACGTCAAGAGAGGTCATGCCCATCTGGTCACACTCCCGAAATTCAGCTACGCGTGCGGGGCGGACCCCGCCGATTGCCACCCGGGATTACCCCGCCGTTGATGTGTCTAAACTCCAAATCCCAGGCCACCGACTATCCGGAATCACCGTCCAAGGGCCTGGAATCACTGTCCGAGTGCCCGAGCCCCTCGCTTGCCACCAAGACGAAAGAGGTTGCGGCGATGGCCGGGAGTTACCGGCGCAGTCGGTGGCCGATACGCTGTGCCTGCAGCGGGCTCGTTACAAGAGAGGGCGAATATGTCAAGGACAGTGGTGGTCGGCGCCTCGAGTGGCCTCGGGCGTTGCATTGGCGTCGGTCTCGCGCAGCGTGGCGCTCAGGTCGCGTTGCTCGCCCGTCGTCGCGCGCGTATCGAGGCGGCCGCGGAGGAGGCGGGCTCGGGCACGGTCGCGATCGAATGCGACGTCACCGACGAGGGATCGTGTCGATCGGCCATCAACGATGCCGCCGATGCGCTCGGCGGTATCGACAACCTGATCTACACACCAGCGATAGGGCCACTCGTCCGGATGGTCGACACCGATGCAGAAACGTGGCGGCGCGTCTTCGATACCAATGTCATCGGTGCGGCGCTGGTGACGGCGGCGGCCGTGCCACACTTGACGGCCTCGGCGGGCAAGGCGGTCTACCTCTCGTCCGACGCCGGTCCTTTCGGACCGCCCTGGCCGGGCCTCGGCGCCTATGGCGTCAGCAAGGCCGCGCTGGAGCAGCTTGTCGAAGCCTGGCGAGCGGAACACCCGGGCATCGGCTTCACGTGCCTGATCGTGGGGGAGTGCGGGGGCGGCGAGGGCGACGCCGGGACGGGAATGAACGTCGGGTGGGATATGGACCTGGCCATGAAGGCCGTTCCGCTGTGGTCTTCGCGTGGCTGCATGCCGGGCAAGTTAATGCCGGTCGAAGACCTCATCGAAGTGGTGCACACGATCCTGCGTACCAACGCGTCGACGTCGATGCCGGTCGTGGTTGCGAGAGGGGCGCCGGCTAGCCCGGCAGCGTTTCCGGATCCCAGCTAGTCGCGGCAGAACGTCTGGACCGGCGAAACTGTTGAACGCGAGCTTATCCTGGCCGCTGGGCACGACCACGTCCTCTACAGTTGCGCTGATCACGACGAGCGAAGGAGACGCCGGATGGCGTGGTTCCTTGCCCTCCAGGGCCCATCCCAAACACTTCACCAGTCGTTGGTCTACGAGCTTTAGGACGCGGTGGACGTGGACAAGATCGCGCAAGAGCTGGTGAGCTCCGCGACGCTGGATCGGGTGGTGCCCATTCCCGCGGTGCTGTCGCAGAACAAGCGTCGACATCAGAAAGTCACGCTGTTTGTCCGGCCTGCCGCGTGGGGCCTGTGGGCGTTTTACGAGCTGTCCGACGAAGACCGCCGTCAGCTCTTGAAGGACAGCCCGGTGATCAACGCGCTCGCCCAGGCCTAGCAGCGCCGTAAGGCGAACGCCGCCGGACAGCGGGGTCCGATGACGGTGCAACTCAATCCGCTCACCGGCCAGGTGGGACCCGCCGACCACAGCTAGACACCGCAGCGGATAGCGCTACGCGGTGTTTTGCGAATCGCCGAACTCGTCGGTGACCGACGCGGCCCCGAGCGTGGTCAGCATTCCAACTGCCGCGCGCTGCCAAGTAAACATCTCGGCGCGGCGCCTCGCGCAGGCGCGCCGATGGTCTTCGGGCCGGCTGACGACCGCGCTGACCGCCTGTGCGATGGCCGCGGGATCGTTGTCGGCCAAGGCGCCGCTGTCGGCAGTGATGATTTCGCTCAGCGCCGACGTGCGGGAAACCACGGCCGGCGTCCCACACGCGAGCGATTCCAGCGCCGCCAGCCCGAAGGTTTCGTGCGGCCCCGGTGCAAGCGCGACATCAGCCGAAGCCAGCAGCGCGGCGACGGTGTACCGATCGGAAATGAAACCGGTGAAATCGATCGGCAGTCGAGCGGCCTGCCGTTGCAACCTGGCCCGCAACGGGCCGTCGCCCACGACGACCAGTCGTGCCTCGACACCGGCAGCACATAATTCGGCGACCGCGTCGATGCTACGGTCGGCCCGCTTTTCGACCGACAGGCGGCCGCAGTGCACCAGCAGGATCTGGGACGGCGCGGCCCAGCGCTGACGTATCAGGGCTGAGCGCCGGCAGGGATGGAAGGTTTCCAGGTCCACGCCCAGTGGAACGGTGACGGTATTCGTCGCCCCGATGCGATCGAATTCCTCGCGGGCAAAGCCGGTGGTGCACACCACGGTGTCGTAGTTGGCGGCGGTGCGCCTATTGGCGAAGTCAGCGAACTTCTGTGCGGTTCGACGCGGAAGTACTTGGCCCGCAAGGCGATCAAGGCGCTCATGGGAGATCATCACCGTGGTGGCGCCGTGTTCGCGCCCCCAGCGGCCCAGTGATCTCAACGTGAGCCGGTCAGAGACCTCCAAAGTGTCCGGTCCGAGCGCTTCCAGCAGTGCCCGCACCGGTCCCGGCAACACCGCGCGGTAGCCGCCGGTGAAAGGAATCAACCTGGCGGGCACGGTGATTCGCACCACGCCCGTGGACAGCCGAGTGTGCGCAGCATGCCGACCCGGGACGATCAGAAACACCTCGTGACCGGCGGCGCAGTATTCCGCGCCGAGCCGGTCTACGGCGGTGCGAAGGCCGCCGGAGCGAGGTCCATAGAAGTTGGCGACCTGAACGACACGCATATAGTCAGCAGAACTGCCGCTTGTGTGCGGTCAACGATCTGACATCGACGGTTGGCTGAACAAGCCATGAACTCCAAGAACCCAAGAACGCAATGAAACATGATGGTAACCGCGACGGGGCCGTTGAGGGCTTTGGAGCGGGCCGAGGCGTGTCCTCAGGCAGCGATGGGCCGAAGGCGAAAGAGTCTGATCTCGCGTGGTGCGCAGCTGGCGCGGTAGCGCTCGTAACCGGCATAAAAGTCGGTGACCCT
>NZ_DASPSP010000283.1:0-41193 GCF_035623875.1 Mycobacterium sp.
GTCGCCGCAGATCGGCAGGGCGCCGACACCGAGATCGCGCATGTGCTCGGCTGCGGCGGTCAGTGTTTCGTGCTCGCCGACACAGGTGGCTCGGGCGTGCATGATTTCCCGCGCAGTGGTCATAGCTTTCTCCCTAACTTCCGGATCTATTGGCCGATAGTCGGAACCTAGGGTGATAGGCCGGGAACCTGTAGGGCCATTGGGCCCTTCGTGAGAACAACTTGGGACCCAGCAGTGGTGCATGGCCGCCGGTTGATCTGCACACGGCCTGACGCGCACTACTCGGATCCCGATAGGCCACCCGCGGATGCAGCATCGACGGTGCCCATCGGCGAATATTCTCGGTTGTCGTGAAAGCCGCTGTGCGGCAGCAGCATTCAAAGAGGAGGATGCAGACGCCCTGGTGGCCACGGCAACTGGGTGATTGGGCAAGAAGATCCCCTATGTTTTCGTGGTCCTGCGCACGGCCAAACGCTGAACCGGCTGGCACTAGAGGTCCTCCGCCGTAAACCCCGCTACTCCGGTGCGCTGGCGCCGAGACTGCGACAACTCGAACTGCGCCTGATGGCACTCGCGTCATTTGGCTTCGAGTTGCTCGACAGCATTCTGAGTATCGTGCGAATCGTCGAAAAAGACTGAGGCGAACGGACCTTGCGCGTTGACCAGCGATCGGAGGTGTTGTGATCGCATGTCGTCGCCGCTTTCGCCTCTGGCTTGTCTGGGTATGTGGCTGCTTCTCGCCAACGGTATTAAGCGCGAGAAGCGCGCCGGGAGAGCCATTAGCTACCAAAGAGAGGTCTTTGGTCACGATCACCTGTTTCTTTGCGCCCTTACCGGCCAAGGAGGCGTCGGCACAAGATCGACACGTCCAGGGGCGGCAAAAGGGAGGTAATGCCATGGAGTCGCTGTCGTCTGTGTGTCGACCCCGTACGGGAACACCGGGCGACCTCGTCGGTCTCCGAGCGGGGCATCTGTTTCATGGGGGTGCACCCAAGGTTGCGGAAGTTCGCGCGTGATGGACCACGGGCCGCTGGCTCCCAGACTGCGTCGTGACTGATGGCAAGCGAAGAGTCGGCGTCTGCCGTTCTGGCGCTCGTAGGAGGCCTAGTCGCCGAGGTTCACCCCCGTGCGACGCCGCCCGCGGTGACGCTTGACAGCGCGTTCGACGACTTGGGCATCGGCAGCCTGGAGCTAGCGGAACTGTTGCTGCGGGTTCAGGACGAGTTCCGGGTGGCGCTGCCGCCGCACATTCTGGCCAGCGCAGAAACTCCGCGTGACCTCTTGCAGGCCGTCGCTCGCGCTCATCCCTCCACCGGCGAGAATCGCGGTGTGGTCTCGCCTCCGGCCATCGCGCCGGGCGGCGTGGCACCGGCAGCAGCCTCGACCTTGAACGAGGCCCTGGATTGGCACCTGGGCGCGACCCCGGACCGGACGCACATCCGCATCCTCGACGAGCCTGGCGGTCCCACGGACGTGACCTATGCGGCCCTGTACCAAGAGGCCGCTGCCGCAGCGACCGGGTTGCTTGCGCACGACATCATGCCGGGCGAGGCGGTTGCCATCATGCTGCCCACCTGCCGGGCGTATTTTGTCACCTTCGCCGGTGTGGTCCTCGCAGGCGCCGTTCCTGTTCCCGTTTACCCGCCGGCCCGGCCTTCCCGCCTGGCGGACCACCTGCGTCGAACCGCCGGCATCCTCGCGAACGCCCGGGCCGCGCTGCTGGTCACCGTGCCCGAGGCGGTAACGCTCGGACACGTATTGCGATCGAATGTCGAAAGCCTCCGTCACGTCGTCGTCCCCGAATCTCTCGCCGGCGCAAGCGAAGGCGCCCTTGCGCGACCGCGAGCCGACGACCTCGCGCTGGTGCAATACACCTCGGGTAGCACCGGTCAGCCCAAAGGGGTGGCGCTCACGCACCGGAACCTGCTCGCCAACATCCGCGCGATGGGGCAGGCCGCGGCGGTATCGGCGTCGGATACGTTCGTCAGTTGGCTGCCGCTGTATCACGACATGGGTCTGATCGGCGCTTGGTTCGGGTGTCTGTATTTCGGTGTTCCGCTGGTGGTGATGAGCCCACAGTCGTTCCTGATCCGCCCGTCATGCTGGCTATGGGCGATCCATAACAACCGAGGCACGATGTCGGCCGGCCCGAACTTCGCCTACGAGCTCTGCCTCGCCAAGGTCCGCGATGCCGAGATCGAAGGGCTCGATTTGAGCTTGTGGCGGTTAGCCTACAACGGCGCCGAGCCGGTCAGCCCCACGACAGTCGAGCGGTTCGCTGAACGCTTCGCTCCTTATGGGTTGCGGCGCAACGCGGTAACGCCGGTGTACGGGCTCGCCGAGTCCTCGGTCGGGTTGGCTTTCCCGCCCCTGGGCCGGGGTCCGCTCATCGACCGAATCGGCCGCGACAGGTTCGTGCGTTCCGGTCAGGCCGCGCCGGCGAAACCGGGTGAGCGCGATGAGCTTCGTTTCGTCGCCTGCGGGCGACCCCTGCCGGGTCACGAGATCCGGATTGTCGACGCCGCCGGCAACGAATTGGGCGATCGCCGTGAAGGTCGCATCGAGTTCCGCGGGCCGTCGGCGACCGCGGGCTACTTCAACAACGTGCGAGCGACGCGTGCGCTGTTCCACCAGGATTGGCTCGACACCGGCGATCTCGGCTACCTGGCCGACGCCGACTTGTACGTCACCGGTCGGGTCAAGGACGTGATCATCCGGGCGGGCCGCAACTTGCACCCCGCCGAGCTCGAAGAGGCGGTCGGCGACCTCGCAGGTGTCCGTAAGGGTTGTGTGGCCGTGTTCGCCTCACCCGATCCTCAGGGCGGCCCTGAGCGACTCGTGGTGATGGCCGAGACCCGAGCGAACGGAGACGCGCGCGCCGCGCTGCGCTCCGAGATCGCCTCCACGACAGCGGATTTGCTGGGTGTGGCCCCCGACGACGTGGTTCTGGCGCCGCCGCGCACGGTCCCGAAGACTTCGAGCGGCAAGATCCGGCGGGCCGCCAGCCGGCAGGTCTACGAGACAGGCAAGATTGGTGCCCGACCACGGGCGCTATGGTGGCAGTTGGCCCTTGTGCGCCTCCAAGGAGCCGTCCCGTCGCTGCGCCGCGTCGGTCGTGCGGCCACCGCTGTCGCGTTCGCAGCCTACACGTGGGTGCTCTACGCGGTCCTTGCGTTATCGGTCGTGGTCTTGCTGGCAGTGCTTCCGCGGGCGCAATGGCGCTGGCGGGTGGCCAAAGGCGCCGTCCGGCTGCTGGCCCGCCTAACCGGGACGGCGGTCAGTGTGCTTGGCCGCCACCGCCTCCCGCCAGGAACCTCCATCGTCGTGGCCAACCACTCGAGCTGGCTCGACGCAGTTGTGCTCGCCTCAGTGCTGCCGCGGTCGTTCCGCTTTGTCGCCGGCGAGGTACTTCAGCATCAGGTACTCAGCGGATTCGCGCTCAAGCGGTTGGGCACCCTATTCGTCGAACGCTACGAGCGCGAACACGGTGTGCTCGACACCGACCGCCTCGTTGCCCTGGTCCGAGCTGGGCGGTCACTCGTGATTTTCCCCGAGGGCCGCTTGGCGCGCGCGCCCGGATTGCGCCCCTTTCATATGGGCGCATTCATCGTGGCTGCCGAGTCCGCTGTGCCGGTCGTCCCCGTTGCCATCCGCGGGACGCGGGCAATGCTGCGGCCGGAGCATTACTTTCCGCGACGAGGAGCGATCGACATCGTCATCGGTGAGCCGGTCCAGCCTTCGGGGACAGACTGGGCTGCAGCAATAGAGCTGCAACGCGCTGCCCGGGGTGCCGTCCTGCGCCTCTCAGGGGAGCCGGACGTCGAATGACAAGACGGTCGCTGGTTTCCGCATAGAAATGTTTGTAACAAGCTGACGGCTGGCCGGGGCGGTACAGTCCGTCAGGCAGTCGAATAGCGCCGAACGAGCATGCCTCAGCTTCGACAACCACTCCCGGGTATATAGTGCCACTTGATATTTCGCCGTCTTCTCTCGTCCGACATCGAGTGCAATAGGCCACTGTGTCAGCTCGGGGGCGTTGGTCCCCGACGGGAGTGGCCATAGGACCCTTCAGTGCGTCGGCATATCGCCACACACTCAATGACATGCAATTTTGACCGCTGGACGGGTATCGGTGGCAGGGCATCTCACCGTCCCGGAGCATCCGGCCGCCAAGCATCGCGCGCAATAGATAGGAAGCCGCTATGGCCTTTTTCCAGGTGGTAGCGCTTGACCTCGATGGCACGCTCACGTCGCGAGGCGATCTCTCCGCCGAGGCCCTAGATGCCATCGACGAAGTTCGACGAGACGGAGTAGCGGTCATCCTTGTCTCCGGCCGGATCGCGGCGGAATTGCAGGCCGAGTTTCCCCAGATCACTGACCACGTCGACGCGTCGGTGCTCGAAAACGGGGCGGTCGCAGTTGTCGATGGAACGGCTCGTGCACTATCGACGCCCGTGGATGCCGCATTCGACGACGTACTCACCGATCGGGGCGTGCCGCATCGACGCGGAGAGGTGCTGGTGGCCGTTGACGGTGAGCATGCGGCAACCGTGCTGGAAGTGATCGGCGAGCTGGGACTTGACTGCCAGATGGTGCGCAACCGGGCTTCATTGATGGTGCTGCCGGCAGGAGTGACGAAAGGCACGGGGCTGTGCTCAGTGCTAAGGGAGCTGAACCTCTCGCCGCACAACGCCATCGCGGTCGGCGACGCCGAGAATGACCTGTCGTTGTTCGGGATGGCTGAAATCGGTGCCGCGGTGGCCAACGCTGTGCCTTCCGTCAGACAACACGCCGATCTGGTGCTCGAGGCAGAAGACGGGGCTGGTATCGCCAGCCTGCTGACCGGGCCCTATCTGACTGGCGCAGGACGCTTGTGCCCGCTACGACTCTGGATCGAGATCGGTACCTTCGATGACGGCACGCCAGCGCGAATACCGGGCAGTCAGGCCAGGATCCTGGTTACCGGCCCTGCCGGGTCGGGTAAGAGTTACCTGGTCGGACTATTGGCAGAGCGATGGATCCTGGCTGGCTATTCCATTCTGGTCATCGACCCCGAAGGCGACCACACCGAATTGCAGGATCTGAGCCAGGTGCACGTTGTCGATGCCCGTCGCTACCTTCCCGAGCCGACGGAGCTGGTCAATACACTGCTACACCCATACAGCAGCGTGGTGTTGGATATGTCAGTGGTCGCCGAGCGCGACAAACTTGATTACCTGCGCCGGATGCGCTCGACGGTCGAAGCGTATCGCGAACACCATGGGTTCCCACACTGGGTGATCTACGACGAGGCGCATCTACTCGGCACCGAGGAGGCAGCCCGATGGCTACGGCGAGCGGGCTACGTATTGTCTTCGTTCGCACCGGCATCGCTGCCGGCCCACGAGATCGACGATACCGACGTAGTGCTGGAGCTCGCGCACGACGAAATCCCCGGGGGAGTCGCCTCTAAGCCGCTCCCGCGGGCCACGTTGCGTCTTGGTTCCGAGCCTGCTCGTCAGCTCACACTCGCAGACCGCCGGACCACACACGTACGTCACCGTCACAAATACGCCGACGTCTCGTTGCCCAATGAGCGACGGTTCCACTTCCGGCGGGTAGACGGCCAGTACATCACGCCGGCCGCGACGATGCACGACTTTCATAGTGCGATACGGCATTTGGACCCAGAAGCGCTTCGCTACCACCTCGAACGGGGTGATTTCTCCCGCTGGCTGGGCAGCACCATTGCCGACAAGGACTTCGCCGCGCATGTGGCGGCATGGGAGGACGAGCTGCTGGCGCGTCAAGCCGCGGACCTAGAACGAATACGCCACCGGCTAATCCATGCTGTGGAGGAAAGGTATCTCGACACCGAAGACAAAAACTAAGAAGGTGGCTGTTGTGGTCACTTCGTCGTGTTGGCGATGGCGAGTTTCGATCGGACAAGAACCTGGGGCGCGTTGGAGTTGTGCGACTGGGGAATGGCCGCGAGAGTGAAGTCGGCGATCGCGCCGGGTCGAAAGACGAGGCAGTACGTCGAGCCGCCGAATTGGAAGTAGCCGAGTTCCTCGCCTTTTGCCACGTGGTGGCCGGGCGCGATTCTTTTGTCGATCATGCAAGAGGAGACCTCCGCTATGCCAACCCCTATGAACGCCACCAGGCCGATGACCGGATGTCGGCTTGGATGAGAATGATCGCCCGTACTGCCACGTGGGCCAGGTAAGGCTGTGAATCCGGGGGCTCAAGGATGTCCCAGCTCTCCGAAACGGCCTCTGAGTAGTAGGTGCCCGGTTGGACGAACGCCTTGATAATCGTCCCGGCCACCGGGCTGTGCCACCTGTGATAGTTCATCGCAGTTAGATACGCCTGATAGACCGTTCCGCCGACGAACTGATCAACCGACTCGTCGTTGGCCAGCATGTCCTGTAACGAATACGGTTGGCTTTTGATCCAGAAGCAATCCCGGCGCTGCACACCCGCGGCGATACGGTAGGGCGTCGACTCGCATGCGCTGACGATCACCTTGTCGTCGTTCGGCGCGGCGACTGGGCGCTCCCCCTCCTTGAAGCGTCGGGTGAAAAAGTCGTTCCACGAGACGAAGCCCCAGTGCTCACAGTCGGGATCGTGTTTGAACTGCTCGATGCCGATGGCACGGCGGGCCGCGGGGCACTGCCAGCCGGATGGCGAATCGTTGAGCACATACAGCGAGTCGGCGCTGTCGAGAAACTTGCACCATGCGGTCAGGATCTTTTTGAGCATTGCGTTGATCCGTGGGTCACGGAAGGCCGCGAACCCGGCTGGTGTGCCCATCGTCGAGTCGAAAATCGCGCCCAGTGAAATGATCACCGCGTTTTGGCCGAACGCCGGCGCCATCGTCAAGACCTCGTTGATCAAACGCAGCATCTGCTCGATACCGTGCAGGTGGCTCTTGCGGTACGGGTCGGTGCGCGGCACCTGGGCGATCATCTGATGGACGTACATGCGCACCACCGGATCGGTGTGGATCAGCTGCTGGAACTCGGTGAGTACAGGATGTAGCGCGATCCGCTCGCCTTTGGCTTTCATCCGCTCCCGATGCCCGGTAAGCCATGACTCTAAGTCGCCGTGATCCTGCGGCAACCAGCCGGCGCGGCGCCGCACATCCATACCCTCGGTAGGAGTCGTCACAAGAACCAAATTTAACGACGCCGGCTCTGGCATCAACCGCACATATCCAGAAAAGCCCTCCAGTTCGTTGCAGCATTGATCGACTGCCCCGTCATGCAACCCAGGTGCGTTGGGACGAGGCCCGACTTGATGCGTAGGGACCAAAGTCATCACTTCCCGATAAGCAGCTGACCTTCGCTGCTATCGGTCGTACGTTTATCTCGGAAGTGAACATGACCGAATTCATGCGCAACAGCGACGCCTTTACCTGGGCGATGGAAAGCGATCCACGGCTGCGATCAACCGTGGTCACCGTCGTGCTGCTGGAGCGAACCCCGGACTGGGACGAGGTACGCGAACGATTCGACCTGATGAGCCGCAACCTGCCGATGTTTCGACAACGGGTGGTGGCGTCGCCGCCCCCGGCCCCGCCTCGGTGGAAGTATGACCCGGACTTCGATCTGGACTATCACATCCGGCGAGCGGCTGCCCCCGGGGCCGGCACGCTCGACGACGTGCTCGAGACGGCTCGACTGGCCGAGATGCAGGATTTCGACCGGGCCAGGCCCCTTTGGGAGAACACGCTGATCGATGGCCTGGAAAACGGGGGCGCGGCCGTGATCTGCAAATTCCACCACGCCCTCACCGATGGAATCGGCGGCATCCAGATCGCGATGCACCTGTTCAACATTTCCGAAAAGCTGTATGAGCATCAGCCGCTGCCGCCCGAGCCACAGGCATCGAGACCGTCGTGGCTCAGCGGCTACCGCGACACCTGGCGCTACGACGCTGGACTGCTCGGTACTGCCGTGACAAGCCTGGTCAAATCGGCACCGCAACTCGTGTACAGCAGTGTTCGGCGGCCGGTCGCGACGGTCCGATCGGCAGCGGCGACGGCGGCGTCGGTCTACCGGACGGTGCGGCCCATAAGTCAGACCGGATCTCCGCTGGTGAAGAATCGCAGCAAGATCCGGCGTCTCGGGGTGCACCAGGTGTCGAGGCCACTACTGCGGGAAGCGGCGCACCGCAGCGGTGGGGCGCTGAACGACGCGTTTGTCGCCGGGGTGGCTGGCGGGTTACGCCGATACCACGAGAAACACGGCGTCGCAGTCGGCGACCTGCACCTCACCATGCCGATCAGCCTGCGGACCAAGGCCGATCCCATGGGCGGAAACCGGATCACCCTGATGAGGTTCGACGTGCCGGTGGGCGAGGCCGATCCCGGCGCACGAATAAGGGCAATACACCAACGCACCGGCGCGGTACGCGATGAAAAATCAATCCCTTATACACAATTAATTGCCGGCGTCCTCAATTTCATGCCGCGGTGGTACATCGGCGCGGTCCTGCGCCACGTCGATTTCTTAGCTAGCGACGTGCCGGGTGTACCGGTGCCGGTCTTTCTCGGCGGGGCCCCGGTGCGCGCGCAATATGCGTTCGGCCCGACGATCGGCTCGTCGGTCAATGTCACATTGCTCACCTACGTCGACACGTGCGCGCTGGGCATCAACGTCGACACCGCCGCGATCCCCGACTACGACGTGTTCTATGACGCTCTCGTCGCCGGCTTCGACGAAGTGCTGGCGCTCGCAGGCTGAATCAGCTCACCGTTGGCGAGGCCAGCGCATCTTGAACGTGTGCAGCCATCAGGGCCTCACGCGTCTCATTCCGCCCGGCGCGCATGAATTCGGCCCAGTCGCGAGTGCTGAGGAACTGGCGGTAGAAGCCGACGCCGCGCACCCTCTCGTAAGAAACCGGCTCGATCATGATCAGTTTCGAAGCCGCCCGGAGCCGAGCCAGATTTTCACGCGCGAGCTCGACCTGCTGGCAGGTGCGCACCTGGCTTGCGACATACAGAATGCTGGCCCTGCGATACTCCCAGCCGGTGGCGTCTTCCCCTTCGAATGCGGGCGGGTAGAACCCGTTGATCGCCAAGGTGACATCGCAGGGCTGCTCGATGTCGAGCAGAGGGTGGACTGGGAAGATATCGACGATCCCGCCGTCGCACCAATGAAACCCGTTGAACTCGACGGGCTGGATGAACAGCGGCAACGCGATCGCCATATGCACGGCGCGCGCTACCGGAAGCTCCGGATACGTTCGGGGACCGATGAATTCAACGCGATTCTGCTCGACGTTCCATATCGGCGCGTACGCAGGGACTGGCAGGTCGCCCAGCGTCATGTCCCCGAGTAGACGTCGGTAGGTGTCTTCGATCACGTCGCCGGCAATGATGCCGGCGAACCCCCGCCCGGCGGACAGCGCCAGCCGCAACAGCCGGCTCCAGTCGAGATCGACGTAGTCCCGGGGAAGCAGCCCGAGGGTGAAGGACGCCACTTTCTCCGTGCTGATCCCAGCCGCCAGGGGGAACCCGAATAAGGCCGAGCCCGAGCACAGCGAATAAACAGACGGACGCAGACCGGCTTCCTCGAGTGCACGCGCGGCACCCACCAGCGACGCCATTGCGCCGCTTCCACCTGTCGCCGCCAGTGCGATCCGCTGACCGCTCGCGACTCCGGTGGAGTACGGCTGGATCGCGGGGAAAGGTTGCCGCTTTTCGCCACTGACACCGCCAGCCGGCAGAGCCAGTGCGGCCCGAGCTGCATCTGTGAGCAACCCGGCGTCCTGACGCAATCCCGCCGCCCACTCACGGCTGCGGGTTATCGCGTTGAAGTACTGGCGAAGACGAAAAACGTCCAGCAGTGTGCCGAGCATGGTCACTGACTATGCATTGCCCCCGGATCGCAGCCCAGAGTCCTCGGTCACCAGCGCAGAGGCCGATTGTCCCGAGCCTCAAAGCGATTGTCGGCGTTACGCCTAGCCGCCGCCGTAGGTGGGCCCTTGCACGCCATCGCGGTAGGTAGTGCATTTCTGCGCGATGCAGCAGGTCTCGATCAGGCTGGGGGGCGAACCGAAGTGAGGTGACACCTCCTCCGACGTGTATTGGCCGCCGGAACTCGCACACTGACTCTGAACATCGGTCTGTGCATGGGCAAGAGGCGCGGCCAAGATAGTCACCGCCACCGCAATTCCGAAAGTAGCCGCGGGCCGGGCACTTAATACAGGGCGCTTCATGTTCCTCCGTAGATCTGACGGCAACAGTTTACCGGCTCCGTGCTCGACCTCGACTTCACCGGCCTTCGCACCTGCCCCTAGACGCAGGTAAACTACAGGTATGTAATTCGGCGTGACGCGGGCGAGATCGCCCTCACCGACCAAAGGAACGGCCCATGGACCCACTCAAAATATCCAATGTTGAACTCGACGATCGGGATCCTTTTCGAGCGACCTTCAACGTGCACCTGACCCGCGACATGACCGACTTCGAGCGCCAGACGCTGCCCCCGCTGCTCTCCGGCAGCTTCTCACCGTCAGAGGCTCGAGGCCCGGCGGTGGTGGCCATCAGAAACGCGACCATCGCGATGATCGAAGATCACCGGGACCTCCTCAAACAGATTGTGGCGGAAGCCGAATCCCTGGCTAAGACAATGGAACACGATCAACACGCGGTTGCCGCTCAAGTCGCAGCCAGAGTGGAGGACGTCCGGCAGCGCGCCGCCGCCATCGACTGGAGCTGACGCATTAGTCGCGGATAATAAGGCGATGACAGCTGCCACGCGTCGGTTCCTGGTCGCGCTGCTCGCCGTCGTGTCCGCCGCCAGTTGGGGTGCCCGCGCCAATGCCGATGTGCCTCCGCTCAGCGCCGCGGCGCGCTCGGCGGGATTTGTCGACGTTCGCTCCGTCGTTCCCAGCGCAGTGATCGATCTGCGCTACGCGACCTCGAATAATTTCACCGGCATCCCGTTGTATCCGGCCGATGCACGCTGCTTGGTGCACGAATCGATGGCACCCGGCCTTGCCGCGGCAGAAAAGACCTTGGCTTCGCACGGAGACGTGCTGGTCTTCTGGGACTGCTATCGGCCGCATGATGTGCAGGTCAAGATGTTTAATGTTGTGCCGAATCCCGCCTGGGTGGCCAAGCCCGGTCCTTATGCGCGCAGCCATGAGGCGGGACGCTCGGTGGACGTGACGATGGCAAGCGCACAGGCCCAATGCCCGCCCGCCCGGCAGTTGGGCGGGCTGTGCCTGGCCGATATGGGAACCGACTTCGATGATTTCTCGCCGCGCGCAACTGCCTTCGCCACCGACGGCGTCAGCGCGGACGAGCAGGCAAGCCGGGCCCGGCTACGCGATGCGATGAGCGCCGGCGGTTTGTCGGTGTACTCCGGTGAGTGGTGGCATTTCGACGGCCCCGGTGCCGGGGTCGGGCGCCCGATCCTCGACGTTCCCGTCGACTGAGCCTTCATACGTCTATCCCATAATATGGGATAGACGTTTCGTAATATGAAATACCCGGCGGTAGCCTCCGGTTCCGGGGATGGTTCGATCGCCGAGGAGCCGCACGATGAATAGCAAACCCCAGACCGTCTACACCCACGGGCATCACGAGTCGGTGCTGCGCGCGCACCGCAGGCGGACCGCGGCGGACTCCGCCGGCTACCTGCTGCCGCACCTGCGACCGGGGATGTCGGTGCTCGACGTGGGTTGCGGCCCCGGCACCATCACCGTCGACCTGGCCGCCCGGGTCGCGCCCGGCCGGGTCGTGGGCGTCGAAATGACCGATGAGGTTTTGGATCTGGCTCGCGCGGAGGCGCGCGAGCGCAACCAAACGAACATCGAGTTCGTGACTTCTGACGTGCACGCTCTCGACTTCCCCGACGACACCTTCGACGTTGCGCACGCCCATCAGGTGCTGCAACACGTGGCCGACCCGGTGCAGGCGTTGCGAGAACTGCGGCGGGTGTGTGTGCCGAACGGGATCGTCGCGGTCCGCGACGCCGACTACGCAGGATTCATGTGGTTCCCGCCGCTTCCGACGCTGGATCGCTGGCGCGAGCTGTACGACGACGCGGCGCGCGCGAACGGCGGTGAGCCCGACGCGGGGCGGCGGCTGTTGTCGTGGGCCCAGGAAGCGGGATTCGACGACATCACACCCACCGGCAGCATGTGGTGCTTTGCGACGCCGGAGACCCGCGACTGGTGGGGCCGGATGTGGGCGGACCGGATCGTCGAGTCGGCCCTGGCCCGTCAGCTGGTGGATTCGGGGATGGCCACCGCCGCGGAGCTCAACGAGATCTCATCGGCATGGCAAGACTGGGCGGCCGCTTCGAATGGCTGGCTGGCGATCCCTCATGGCGAGATCTTGTGCCGAGCCTAGAAAGCCCGCGGCCTCTCCTTTAGCCTGGTCAGGCTGCGGTATTGGCATTCTCTTTTTTTGCAAGTACGTTATCAGTCGATGGATAACCACACCGAAACCTCATCCGGCATCCCGCTGGAGCCCGTGTACGGGCCGGGGGATAGGAGTACCGAGCCGCCGCCACCGGGCGTCTACCCGTTTACCCGGGGCAACTTCGGCAGCGGCTATCGAGGCAAGCTGTGGACGTTTAGGCAGTACTCCGGGTTCGGCACCGTCGAGGAATCCAACCGCCGTTACCGCTACCTGCTGGAACAGGGCGGGACCGGGTTATCGGTGGCGCTCGACCTGCCCACCCAGTGTGGATACGACTCCGACGATCCGGAGTTCGGTGAGGAGGTCGGCCGGGTCGGCGTCGCGATCGACACCCTGGCCGACGCCGAGATCCTGTTTGACGGCATTCCGTTGGACAAGATCAGCACCAGCCTCACGATCAACGGCACCGCTGCGATCCTGCTGGCGTTCTACGTGGCGGCCGCTGAGCGTAAAGGCGTGCCGCGCGCCAAGCTCACCGGGACCATCCAGAATGACATCCTCAAGGAATACGCCTCGCGCGGCACCTGGATCTGGCCGCCCGAGCCGTCGCTGCGTTTGATCGCCGACACCATCGAGTTCTGCGCGGCCGAAGTTCCCAAATTCAACGCAATCTCGGTGGCCGGGGCGCACTTCCGTGACGCCGGGGCCAACGCGGTGCAGGAGATGGCGTTCACGCTGGCCGACGGCGTTACCTATTGCGACACCGTGGTCGAGCGCGGCCGCATGACCATTGACCAATTCGCACCGCAGATCTCGTTCTTCTTCTACACGCATGGCGATTTCTTCGAGGAGATCGCGAAATATCGTGCCGGACGGCGACGTTGGGCGACAATCGTGCGGGAACGCTACGGCGCCACAACCGACAAGGCGTCGATGTTCCGCTTCGGCTGCGTGTGCGGTGGGGCGTCGCTGTATGCCCCGCAGGCGCAGAACAACCTGGTGCGGGTGGCTTACGAGGCGATGGCCGCCGTACTGGGCGGCGTGCAGTCGATGTTCACCGCGGCCTGGGACGAGCCGTTCGCGTTGCCCACCGAAGAGTCCACCACGCTGGCGCTACGCACCCAACAGATCCTGGCCCACGAAACCGGTGTTGCGCGCGTCGCGGATCCGCTCGGCGGCTCCTACTTCGTCGAGGCTCTCACCGACGCCACTGAGGCCCGCATCATCGAGATCATGCGCGATCTCGAGCAGCACGGCGGGATGGTCCGCGCCATCGAAGACGGCTACCTGCAAGGCCTGATCGCCGACGAAGCCTTTCGGATCCACCAGGAGATCGAGGCGGGCACGCGCCCGATCGTCGGGGTCAACCGGTTCGTCTCCGAGGAGCCGCCGCCCGACATCGTCACCTACGCACTGGATGCCGAGGGACGTGACCTCCAACTCAAACGGCTCTCCAAAGTGAAAGCTGAAAGGGATTCTGCCGCAGTAGAATCCAGCCTTGCAGCGCTGTCGCGTGCAGCCGAGGGAACCGACAATCTGATGCATAAGCTGATCGACTGCGCAAACGCCTACTGCACGGTCGGTGAGATGGTCTCGACGCTCAAAGCGGTCTGGGGCGAATTCCAGCAGCCGGTGGTGTTTTGAATGGCAGTGCGGATCCTGGTCGCCAAGCCCGGTCTCGACGGACATGACCGCGGCGCCAAGATCGTCGCCCGCACGCTGCGCGACGCGGGATTTGAGGTGATCTACACCGGTATCCGGCAGCGCATTGAGGACATCGCGTCAATCGCCGTACAAGAAGATGTGGCGGTCGTCGGGCTGAGCATTCTGTCCGGTGCGCATGTCGCGCTGACCGCCCGCACGATCGAGGCGTTGCGTGCAGCCGACGCCGCCGACATCGCCGTGGTGGTTGGCGGAACGATACCCGAGGCTGATGTGCCCAAGCTGTTGGCCGCCGGGGCGGCAGCGGTGTTTCCGACCGGGACCCCGCTGGATGTTCTGGTGCGGGAGATCCGCACGCTGACCGGCAGTCCCCAACCCACAGTGGAGGAACCGTGCGCCTCGGAGTAATGATCGGCGCGGAGCGTGGCGATTCCGCGCGCAAGGTCACCAAACTGCTTGCCGACATCGAGTGGGCCGAAGCCGCGGGCATGGATACCGCTTGGATTCCCCAGGTGCCCAACGACTTCGACGCGCTGACGGCCGTCGCACTGATGGCCACCCGCACCACCCGCATCGAGCTGGGCACGGCGGTCGTGCCGCTACAAGCGCAGCACCCGATTGCGTTGGCGCGCCAAGCGTTATCCGTGCATGCCGCCGCAGGAGGTCGGCTGGCGCTCGGGGTGGGGCCATCGCATCACTGGATCATCCGCGACATGCTCGGATTGTCCTACGCGCGCCCTGCCGCCTACACCCGCGATTATCTGGAAGTGCTGCACGCCGCGCTGAACGGGCCGGGGCCGGTGGACGTGGAGAACGAGACTTTCACCGTGCACAATCCACTGGATCTCGGCCCGGTGGCGCCGCTGCCGGTGTTCGTCGCGGCGCTGGGCCCGGTGATGCTGACGCTGGCCGGGGAGCGGGCCGACGGCACCGTGCTGTGGATGGCCGACGAGCGGGCTGTCGCCGAGCACGTGGTCCCGCGGATCACCAAGGCCGCCGACAACGCGGGCCGCTCAGCGCCGCGAATCGTCGCCGGAATACCCGTTTGCCTGTGTGCGGCAAACGAAGTCGACGCGGCTCGCGAGCGCGCCAACCGGATCCTGGGCGAAGCCGAGGTCTCGCCCAACTATCAGCGACTGCTGGAGTACGGCGACGCGCGCGATGTCGGCGAAATCTGCGCGGCCGGCGACGAGGCGGCCATCTTGGCGCGGATGCGCCGGTTCGCCGACGCCGGGGTCACCGACCTGTCGGTGCGGCTGCTGCCGATCGGCGACAACCGGGATGAGCTCATCGCCTCCAAGCAGCGCACCCGCGAGATGATCGCCGCTCTCGCAACGGAACTGCGGTGACAACCGCTGCACCGCTGGCGGGGATACGAATTCTCGAAGTCGGCACGATGCTCGCTGGCCCGTACGCGACGATGCTGCTCGCTGACCTCGGTGCCGAGGTGACCAAGATCGAACCCCCCGGTGGTGAGATCTCGCGCAGTGTCGGGCTCAGCTACTTCGCCAGCCTCAACCGCAACAAGTCGAGCATCTGCCTGGACTTGAATTCCGAAACGGGACAGCAGCGTTTGGGTGAACTGGTGTCGGAATCCCACGCGCTGCTGGTGAATCTGAAGCCGTCGGCCATCCGGCGACTTGGCCTGACGTATGAGCAGCTGCGACGCTGGAACGAGCGGATCGTCTGCGTGGCGATCACCGGCTTCGGCCTGTACGGCGGCGATGACCCGGCTTTCGACTACGTGGTTCAGGCGGGTTTCGGTATCGCGGCATTGACCGGCGATCCGGACGGACCGCCCACGCTGCCCGGCTATTCATCGGCCGACAATTCCACCGGAATGTCTGCGGCGCTTGGGCTTCTGGCCAAGATCATCTCCGGCACCGGTGGACAAGTTGATGTGTCGCTACGCGACGTGATGCTCTCGCAGCTCAACTACCACGCCTCCGCCTACCTCAACGACGGTGTCGAGCCGACGCGCAGGCACAACGGCGCCCACTCGTATTACGTTCCGGCCCAGCTCTTCCCGACCGCCGACGGATACCTCGCGCTGTTCATCACGCACGACGGCTTCTGGAAATCCTTCGCCGCCGAGGCGGGTATCGACGGATTAGAACGGATGGCGGAAAGGGTCGCCCGGCGCGACGAGGTGCTCGCCGTCGTCACTGCCACCCTGGCGACAGATACCGCCGCCAATTGGGAATCCCGCCTTCGTCCGCTCGGGGTGCCTGCGGCCGCGGTGCGGACCTTGCCCGAAGCGTTGGAGGCGACACCGGAAATCGTGGTCACCGCAGGCGATTTCCGCCTGGTCGGCAATCCGATCCGGGTCGACGACTACCAGCCCGACTACCGCCCGCCGCCGAAGCTCGCCGACGACTGAGATCAGCCCGGCGGGGTGAGGTGCGCTTCGGCCAGTTTGCGGAAAGCCGCCAGCAATCGGCTGCGATCATCGGCCCGACTGGCCAATACGACGTGGCTGGGTTCGACACCCTCCAACGGGACTGTGACGATGTCGGGACGCAGGCTGTTGCCGTGAAAGCCGGCCGTGATAGCCACCGCCTGCCCGGCGGCAATGACTTCGAACTTGTCTTCCAGCGCCTCGATGAACGGACCATCCGGTGCGCGGCGCCCGTCGGGGCGCGGATCGACCCGCCAGAAGGCACTCCAGGTCGGATCGGAGCCACGCACACGTGGGATGGGTTCGTCCGCGATGTCCTCGAGGGTGACCGATCGCCTACCGGCCAGGCGATGATCGGACGACACCGCCAGCACCCGGGGCTCGTCATAGAGGATCGTCACGTGCAGGCGGTCGGTCGGAAAAGGCAGCCGGGTCACCACCGCGTCGACTCGATGGTCAAGTAGCGCGTCCCGCGCTTGGTCCCAATCCAGGTGCAAGACTTGCACTTCGGCGTCCGGGTGCTCGCGGCGCATCTCGCGCACCGCCGGGGTGACGATCAGGCCCGACGTATAGCCGACCGTGATGCGGCTGGGCTGGGCCGCCGCGCGGGCCTGTGCTGTGGCCTGCGATGCCGAGCGCAGCAGCGCCTTCCCGCGTGGCAGGAACACCTCGCCGGCCTCGGTCAGCCGGGTGCCTTGCGGCGTGCGATCCAACAGGCGCACACCCAACTGCTGCTCCAGGCGCCGGATCTGCCGGCTCAGCGAAGGCTGGGCGACGCGCAGGGCGGTGGCCGCGCGACCGAAATGTCGGTGCTCGGCCACCACGACGAAGTAACCGACCAGCCGCAGGTCGAGATCCACCACCGGCGATGCCGATTCAGTCATGCACGAAGTATAGCCACCTGAGCTAACACCGTAGCCGCACATAATCTTTGTGAACTGCGGTGATGCCTAAATTGCATCGCATCATATGGAATAGGACTTGGACAGGTTTGGTAGGGCCGTCGTTGACTTGATGACATCGACCAGGAAGGGATATTCCATGCACGTCTTTGTCACCGGCGCGACCGGGCACATCGGTTCCGCCGTTGTCACCAAACTCCTCGAAGCCGGCCACCACGTCATCGGGCTGGCCCGCTCGGACCAGTCCGCCGCCGCGTTGACGGCCAAGGGCGCCGATGTACGCCGCGGCGACCTTGACGACCTCGACGGCCTGCGGGCCGCTGCCGCGGCGTCCGACGGCGTCATCCATCTGGCCTACCGGCACGACTTCGATAACGACTTTGTCGGCGCCGCCGAGACCGACCTGCGCGCGGTGCAGGCAATGGGTGAGGTGCTGGCCGGCTCCGACCGACCCCTGGTCAACACGTCGGGAACGCTGTCGCTGGCGGGAATCGCGCAGGGACGGACCGCGACCGAAAACGACGCCGCCGAAAGCGGTCCGCGGATCGACTCAGAGAACGCGACCGTCGGGCTGGCCGAACGTGGCGTGCGATCGTCGGTCATCCGGCTGTCCCCGCTGGTGCACAGCACACTGGATCATCACGGCTTCGCCCACCGCCTGATCGACATTGCCCGCGAAAAAGGCGTCTCGGCATACATCGGCGATGGCACCAACCGATGGCCCGGCGTCCACACGCTCGACGCCGCGCACCTATACCGGCTCGCGCTCGAGGAGGCTCCCGCGGGCACCCGGTTGCACGGTGTCGCCGACGAGGGTGTGCCGTTCCGCGACATCGCCGCCGTCATCGGCCGTCACCTGAACCTGCCGGTGCAGAGCATTTCCCATGAAGAAGCGGGTGAGCACTTCGGATTCCTTTCCGTCTTCGGGATGCTCGACAATCCGACGTCGAGCGCCCTAACGCAGAAGCTGTTGGACTGGCATCCCGAAGGACCCGGGCTCATCGAGGATCTCGACCAAGGCCACTACTTCGTTCTCGGCTAGCCCTGCGTTGGGTTGGTGTAGACGCGGGTGGGTGAGATCAGCACAGCGGTGCGACGTTGTTCACGCATCACCCGGTCGTAGGTGTCCCAGTCGTCGTGGGTACCGCCTGCCGCGGTGAAGACCTCGCGGAGCAGGATCCGGAGCCGCTCGTCATCGACATCGGGGTGCGGATCGTCGGGTCCGATCAGCTGCGCGGAACCCTCGACGGTCGCCCACTGCCAACCGGTGCGGGCCACCACCGCGGTTCGCGGATCGGCGCGCAAGTTGGCCAGCTTGCGGGTGCCCCCGATAGCCACGAGCGCGACGATCGGCGCATTCGTCAGCGGGTGCTGCATAACACCGGCGTTGACGACCGATGCCTGGACACTCCCGTCGGCGCGCGTCGTGGTGAATGTGACAAGCCCATGGTCGGCGGCGGCGAGATCAGCGAAGGCTGAAAGGTCGGTCATGGTTGAGATTCCGTTCCAGCCCGGTTTTCCCTAACATCGCTGCAGTGCGGGGCTACTCGTAAACCACTGCCACCGACGTTGTGTCGGGCACCGCCTGACACGTCAAGATATAACCGTCGGCGAGCTCGTCTTCTTCCAGCACGTCGTTGGTGCGCATGGTGGCAGTGCCCTCGGTGAGCCTGGCCATGCACGTCCCGCAGTTTCCGGCCTCACAACTGAACGGCGGCGACAGCCCGGCCCGCCGCGCGGTCTCCAGCAGCGTCTCGCCGGCGACCTGCGGTACCGACACCTTCTTGCGCTCAAGGTGGATCGTCACGGTGCCACCGGCTGCACCAGGGTCGGGTCGGTCGGCGACCTGGGCTGGGGCCGCCTTCACCGGCGGTGACGCGTCGAAGTCCTCGACGAGGACTCGCGCGCCGGCTGGCAGCGCGGAGCGCACCACGGCCATGAATCCTTCCGGGCCGCATACATAGCATTCGGCATCGGTATCGCTGCCAACGAACTTCGCCACGGCATCCGCAGCCAACAACCCCTGCTCGGCGTCGATATGACGGTCCACCGACAGCCGGCCGGGGTAACGCTCGACGAGTTCGTCGATGACCGCCTCGAAGATCACCGACGCCCGGTCGCGGTCGGCGCACAGTATCCGCACCGCCCGGTCGGTGGTCGCCAATGCGCTCTTGGCCAGCGACAGGATCGGCGTCACGCCGCTACCGCCGGCAAAGGCCAGCAACGGCACCGCTGGGGCCGTTGCCGGGCTCAGGACGAAGGTGCCCGCGGCCCTGGTCATGGTCAGCTCGTCACCCTCGACCACGTTGTCGACCATCCAATTGGAAACCTTGCCGCCGGCCACCCGCTTGACCGTGGTCATCAGCTCGCTATCGGTTTCCGGCGCACTCGACATCGAATAGGACCGATACAGCTCCTCGCCGTCGACGGTCACATGGAACGTGCAGAACTGTCCGGCGCGATAGGGGAACGGTTGCTCGTGCGGGTCGAGCACAAATGTGCGGGTGTCGGCCGTCTCCTTGATGATCCGGGTCACCGTGGCCTGCTGGAACACGTGGCGTTCCGTCATGCCTGCACCCTCCACACTTTGCGTTCTTCATCTCAGAGAATACTATTCTCTCAAAACGATAGGATGTTCTCAATGTCCTCCATGTCGCAGCGCGGGTTGGCGCCGCCGCGTGAGCCGACCGCGCTCGTGTTCGACGACCGGCAGTACAGCCTCGGGCAGCTGGGCGCGCTGGCTGACGGGCTTGCGGCGGGCCTGCACGGGCGTGGCGTGACGGCCGGTGACCGGGTGGCGTTGATGGCGTCCAATCGCCCGGAGTTCGTCGTGGCGCTGCACGCGATCTGGCGGCTGGCCGCGGCCGTCGTGCTGATCAGCCCCGCCTGGAAGCGCGACGAAGTCAAGCATGCGCTGGCGTTGACGAATCCGTCCCATGCCGTCGGCGACCATGAACTGCTCTCGGAACTGATGCCGATGCTGCATCTCGACGAGCCGATCGCGCCGGGTGAACCGGCGTTCGGCACGCCGCCGCCGGATGCGGATGCAGTGTTGGCGTTCAGCTCGGGCACCACCGGCCTGCCCAAGGCTGTGCGGCATACCCACACGTCGCTGCGCGCCGCCGTCCGACATTGGCGTGACGCGCTGGGCTTGACCTTGCGCGACCGAATCCAGATCGCCACCCCGCCGTCGCACATTCTCGGCTTGCTCAACATCGAGACGGCGCTGCAGACCGGGGTATGGATGCGGTTGCATCGCCGATTCGACATCGACCGAGTCCTGCAGCACATCCAAACCGACCGGATCACCGTTGAGATGGCCGTTGCGCCCATCGCGCTGGCCATCGCCTCGCATCCGTGCCTCGAGTCCTACGACCTCTCGTCGTTGCGGTTCATCATGTGGGGCGCGACGCCGGTCAGCGAGAGCGTCGCCCAAACCGTCACCCGGCGCACCGGCATCGGTTGGCTTCCGGCATACGGGACTACCGAGCTGCCGGTCATCGCCTGCAACCCGCTTGACGGCGCCCGGCTCGACTCCGTTGGGCGGCCGGTGCCAGGCGTGCAAGTACGGGTGGTGTCGCTACAGAACGGCGAGCCGGTCGACCCGGGTGAGGTCGGCGAGATCCAGGCGCGGTCGGAGTCGCTGATGGCCGGCTATCTGCCGCCCGGGGCGACGCGAGATGCCTTGTGCGACGGCTGGTATCGCACCGGCGATGTCGGATATCTCGACACCGGAGGCTGGCTGCGGATCACCGATAGGTCCAAAGAGATGATCAAGGTCCGCGGCTTCCAGGTTGCGCCTGCCGAGATCGAGGCTGTCTTGCACGCTCATCCGGCCGTCGAAGACTGCGCGGTGTTCGGCATCCCGGACAGCGTCGACGGGGAGTCGGTGGTCGCCGCCGTCGCGACGCGGGCACCGGTCGACGCCGCCGAACTCACTGCCCGGGTGGGTGAGCGGCTCGCGTCGTACAAAAGCCTGAGCCGTGTGGTGTTCGTGCCCGAAATACCTCGGCTGCCTTCCGGAAAGGTGCTACGCCGAGTTTTGAAGGAGCGTTATGGATGTACGTCTGACAGCTGAACAACAGCAACTGCGCGACGCCGCGGCCAAGCTGGCCGACGACCTGGGCCCGGGGTCGGTGCAGGATCTTGCCGATAACGATCGAATTGCCCGGTTGGACAAGCAAATCGAGATAACCGGTTGGCGATCGCTGCGGTCCGACGGGGCCACCGGCGTGGAAGTGGCCATCGTCGCCGAGGAATTCGGCCGCGGATTGGTGGACGCGCCGTTTCTCGGTCCGGTGCTGGCCGACGACCTGGCCCGGCACATCGGCCGCGACGGCGCTGGGTGCACGATCGCCGTGGGCGGTCACGGTATCGACGCTCGGGGTTATCAGCGGGCGTTGGCGCTCTACGGGACGACGGTGCTGGCCGCCGAGCTGGGCGCGGCCGGCGAGGCCGTAGATCTGACCAGGTCCACCGCCGATGTCGCCGGAACGGCGGGCGCCGTCGGTGAGGTGGACTCCGACGGGGCCGGGCGGTGGCTGGCACTTGCCTTGGCCACCACGTCGGCGGACCTGGTCGGAACGGCTCGAGGTGCACACACCCTAGCTTGTGATTACGCGAAAATCCGTGAGCAATACGGTAGTTCGATCGGCTCCTATCAAGCCATCGCGCACCTGCTCGCGGAAAGCCTGGCGCTGATCGAGGGTTCGGTGAGCGTGCTGCGACATGCTGCCTGGGCGGTCGACGAGCTAGCGCCGGCCGAGGCGATCCGGGCTGCTCGAGTGGCCAAGATCTACTGCGCTCGTACCGCGCGAACGGTGTGCGAGACCGCCATCCAGGTGCACGGCGGCATCGGCAATACCTGGGAGTGTCTGGCGCATGTCTACCTACGGCGTGCGCTGACATCGACCGAACTGTGGCCCGTCAAGCTGGAGGAGATCGACGTTGGATTTTCGTGATTCGGCCGACGAAGCCGCCTTCCGTGACCGGCTGCGCTCCTGGCTTGCGTTGCACGCCAAGGAGTTTCCAAGCTCGGGCGACGAGTACTGGGCTCGGCAGGGCGAATGGCATCGGGCGCTGTATGAGGGCGGCTTCTTCGGGTTGTCTTGGCCGCGCGAGTACGGCGGACAGGAGCTGGCGCCGGTCTACGACGTCATCCTCGACGAAGAGCTGGCGCGGGCCGGTGCTCCGCCCCGGCCCAGCCTGGGCTACCTGGTCTCTGGCCTGACCCGACACGGCAGCAAGGAGCTGTGCCACCGGTTCTTGCCCGGCATGATCAACGGCACTGAGCGCTGGTGTCAGGGCTTCAGCGAGCCCGGCTCCGGCTCGGACCTCGCGTCGCTGACCACTACCGCCACCCGCGACGGTGACAACTATGTCATCCAGGGACACAAGATTTGGACCAGCTACTCCGATGTCGCCGACTGGTGTTTGCTGTTGGCCCGCACCGATCCGGACGCCAAGCGCCACCGCGGCATTTCGGCGTTCATCATCTCGATGAAACAGCCTGGCGTGCAACAGCGTCCGCTGCGGATGATCAACGGCGTCACCACCGAATTCGGGCAAGTGTTCTTCGACGGCGCGACGGTGCCGGCCGAGCACATGGTGGGCGCACCGGGCGAGGGCTGGCCGCTGGCCATGACGGTGGTCGGCCACGAACGCGAACCCTCCACGCTGGGCTACGCGGCTCGCTACGGCAAGCTGGTGCGTCAGCTGGCCGCGCGCACCGACGGTCCCGCGTCTCCCGAATTAGCTTGGGCCGCAGTGCAGACCGAGATGCTGACCCATCATGTCCGGCGGCGGTTGTCCGAACAACTCGACGGCGTGACGCACACGTCGGACGGATCGCTGGACAAGTTGCTGATGACCTGGGTCGAGCAGTCGGTCGGCCACGCCGCGCTGGCTGTCGCCGGCATCGACGACCCCGGCCTGCTCAGCGCCTACCTCTACAGCCGCGCCCAAAGCGTGATGGGCGGGACATCGCAGATCCAGAAAAACATCATCGCCTCACGAATCTTGGGATTGGGAGCCTGACGTGTACGACATGCCGACCGAAATCGACGTTCAGGCCGACGGGCCGCTGCGGATCATCACGCTGAACCGGCCCGATTCGCTCAACTCGGTCAACGACGACCTGCACCACGGGCTTGCGAAGTTGTGGCAGCGGATGAGCGACGATCGCGGTGCCCGTGCCGCGGTGATAACCGGTGCAGGCCGCGCCTTTTCGGCCGGCGGTGACTTCGCCTACCTCGCCGAATTGGCGGGTGACGCCGACCTGCGGGCGAAGACCATCGCCGACGGGCGCGAGATCGTCCTGGGCATGGCCCGCTGCCGGGTGCCGGTGGTGGCAGCGGTCAACGGCCCGGCCGTCGGGCTGGGGTGCAGCCTGGTCGCGCTCAGCGACATCGTCTACATCGCCGAAGACGCGTATCTGGCCGACCCGCACGTCCAGGTGGGCTTGGTGGCTGCTGACGGCGGACCGCTGACCTGGCCGTTGCACATCAGCCTGCTGTTGGCCAAGGAGTATGCGCTGACCGGCACCCGGATCCCCGCCGAGCGGGCGGTCGAACTCGGCCTGGCCAACCACGTGGTGGCCGATCCGGTCGCCGAGGCAGTGAAGGCCGCGAAAAAGATTCTCGAACTGCCGCAGCAGGCGGTCGAAAGCACCAAACGCGTCCTCAACGTGCATCTCGAGCGCGCCGTGCTGGCCACGCTCGACTACGCGCTGTCCGCCGAGAACCAGTCCTTCCAGACCGAGGACTTCCGCTCGATCGTGACCAAGTTGGCAGCCGGGAAGAACTGACCGGCCGCCGTTAGTCACGCCCGAGTGGCGTTCGGCGGCGACTGCTGCGCTGGCGTGACGCTCGAGGCGCACACGGCGGCGGCATGGGTTCGGCTACGGTCATCGAGGTTCCGGCTGCATGATCGTTAAATGACGATCGCTGAACTGATCGCGGCCGCGCGTGGCGGTTCCCCGCGGGCCGCAGGCCGGTTGCTCAGCCTGGTCGAAGGTGAGCGTCGCGACGAGGTGCTGGCCAGCCTCGGTCCGTCGTCGGTGCTCGTGGTCGGAATCACCGGCCCACCGGGCGCTGGTAAATCGACGACGATCGCGGCGTTGGTGGGGGCGTACCGCCAGCGCGAGTTGCGGGTGGCGGTGCTTGCCGTCGACCCATCGTCGCCATTCAGCGGCGGTGCGCTGCTCGGCGACCGAATCCGGATGGCCGCGCACATCAACGACCCCGATGTGCTGATCCGCTCGGTGGCCACCCGGGGTCATCTGGGCGGGCTGGCCGCGGCCGTTCCCGCAGCCATCCGACTGCTCGGGGCGCTGAGCTACGACGTGATCCTGCTGGAAACCGTCGGGGTGGGGCAGTCCGAGATCGAGATCGCCGCGGTCGCCGACCCGACCGTGGTCATCCTCAACCCCGGTGCCGGCGACGCGGTGCAGGCCGCCAAGGCGGGTCTGCTCGAGGTCGCCGACATCGTGGCGGTGAACAAGGCCGACCGGGAAGGCGCCGAGCAGACCGTCCGCGACCTTCGCGCCGAGACCAAAGCTCCGATCATCAGCCTGATTGCCGCCAAAGGCGAAGGGCTCTCGGAATTGATGGAGGCGATCGACGCCCATCACCGCGCCGACAGCCGCGATCGCCGGTCCGCTCGCGCGCGGGCCCAGATCCTGTCGCTGGCGCAAACCCTGCTGCGCACTCACCCGGACCTGGATCGGCTCGCCGAATCGGTGGCCGATGGCCGCGACGATCCGTACACCGCGGCCGAACAGTTACTGACCCCCGGGGCGGCGAGCGGGTTTACCGCGCCGGCAGGTTGAGGATGCGCCGTGTCGTGCGCAGCAGATCGGCGCGCAGGGTCTCGTCGTCGATGCCGGCAACCAATGGATGCATGACGCCGGCTGAGATTGCTCCCGACAGCATCGCTGCCGGAACGCGCCCCACCGGGCCGGTGTCACCGAGCAGCACCGCATAAAGCCGGCTGACGAACTGCTGGAACGGTTGATGTTCAGCGAGAAAGCGCACGATCACCGGGTCGAACTGCAGCACGCTCATCATCCGGCGGCGCGCGACGGCGATATCAATCACCTTGCCCAGCAGCAGCTCTCGCGCTCGTATCGCGGACTTTTCCGCTTCGGCCGCCTCCAAAGCAGGCTCGAGCCCGCCGAGTTCTCGTTCGGTGAGCGCGATGACGATGTCGTCTTTGGATTTGAACTGCCGGTAGACGGCGGCCTTCGTGACCCCGATCTCGTCGGCGATCATCTGCAGTGACGTCCCGCTGACTCCGTGCTGCGCAATCAAATTGAAGGCGGCGTCGAGGACGCGGGTCTGGGCGGCGGTGCGGGTGATGGTGCTGAACCGAATGGCGGACCGTGCAGAGACCACAGCAAGAGACTAGACGACCGGCATTGCCGTGCTGTTGCCGATCGGCTACTGTGCCGATCAATGAGCAACGACGTTTTGGTCATCATCGGTGTCGGCGGGATGGGGCTGTCGATCGCCCGTCGCGTCGGAGCTGGACGAACGATCCTGCTGGCTGACCTGAATGCCGCGGGTCTGAAGACCGCCGCGGATGCACTCGGTAACGACGGGCATCGGGTGCTGACCCGAGAAGTCGACGTCACCTCCCGCGGTTCAGTGGCCGCCGTTGCGGAGATGGCCGGTGAGGCCGGCCGTGTCACGGCTGTTGTTCATACCGCGGGACTTTCGCCGCAACAGGCATCCGCTGAGGCGGTTATGGCGGTCGACCTGCTGGGGGTCGCGCTGACGATCGACGAGTTCGGCCGGGTGATCGAGCCCGGCGGCGCCGCGGTCGTCATCGCCAGCATGGCCGGCCACATGCAGCCAGCGCTTGATCCCGCGGTCGAGCAGCAGCTGGCGACCGCGCCGACCGACGAGCTGCTCGGCCTCGAAGCGTGCTCCAAGATCACCGACAGTCGGATGGCGTACCCATTCGCCAAGCGGGCCAACCAAATCCGGGTTGCCGCCGCAGCCGGATCCTGGGGCGAGCGTGGTGCGCGGATCAATTGCATCAGCCCGGGCGTCATCTCCACCGCGATGGGCCGATTGGAGCTGAGCAGTGAATCCGGCGCACTGATGCGAGCCATGGTCGACAACTCCGGTCTGCGACGTCTTGGGACACCCGAGGACATTGCCGCCGCCACCGAGTTTCTGCTCGGGCCGTCGGCCGCGTTCATTACCGGCACCGACCTGTTGGTCGACGGCGGAGTCGTCGCCGCGATCCAAACCGGCACAATCGATCTCGCCAAGGCACTCGCCGATCGATGAGAGCCTCCATCGTGACGGCGCCGGGAGAGACGCAAATCATCGAGCTACCGAAGCCCACGACTGGTCCCAGCGATGTCTTGGTGAGGATGCGGGCCTGCGGTATCTGCGGGTCGGACGCGTTGTACATCTCGTTGGGCGGCGTGCCGCCGCGGCAGGGCCGGATGCCGCTCGGCCATGAGCCCGCGGGCGAAGTCGTCGAAGTCGGTCGAGACGTCACCGGCATATCCGTGGGCGATCATGTCGTCATCAACCCGATGGCCGCGCCGAGTGGCATCATCGGCAACGGCGGTCCCACCGGTGCGCTCGCCGACTATCTGCTCATCGAGGACGCTGTCCGCGGCAGAAGTCTCGAGGTCGTGCCCGATCACATCCCGTTCGAAGTGGCGGCGCTGAACGAGCCGATGGCTGTTGCGCGACATGGCGTTAACCAGGTGGCGCCGAAACCTTCGGACAAGGTCGTGGTCTTCGGCGCGGGCCCGATCGGACTCGGCGCGACTATCGGATTCAAATCAGCTGGCGTACAACACGTCACAGTGGTCGACTTGATCCAGTCACGGCTGGAAAAAGCCCTCAAAGTGGGAGCCGACGCGGTCATCAACTCCGCCGACGAAGACGTTGCGCAACGCCTGATCGATATCCACGGACCAGGCGAGTCGATGTTCCCGGGCAAGGCAGGCACCGACATCTACCTGGACGCCGCGGGCGCACCCGCGGTGATCAACACCGCCTTGACAGCCGCGAAGACGGGAGCCAAGGTCGCGGTTGTCGCCGTCCACAAAGAACCGGTACCGGTCGACTTTCTCAACATCATGAGCAATGAAGTCACCATCGTCGGGTCGATGGGCTACCCAAAGGAAATCTTCGACGTCACCGAAGACATCATCGCCAACTGGAAACAGTATGCCGTCATCGTCAGCCACACCCTGCCTTTCGACGACGTCGCGGAGGCGCTGCGGATGGCCACCACGCCCGGCGCCGCCGCCAAGGTAGTGGTCACGTTCAGCTGACGACGTGGTCTTGATTTGCTGCTTATCAACGTGTTCCATGAACCCATGACGCGTTCCGCCGATGAGCTGGTAACCGAATTCTGCAAGCTGTGGTCGTCTCCCAACCCGGAGGAGCTGGCCGGCTATTTCACCGAAGACGCCGTCTACCACAACATCCCCATGGAGCCGGTGCAGGGTCGCGAGGCGATCCAGCAATTCATCGCGGGATTCGTGGCCGTCGTCGACGGCATCGACTTCAACGTGCACCGACAGGTCAGCGACGGCACGGTGGTGATGAACGAACGCACCGACGTGATGCGCCGCAAGGACGGCGGAGAAGTTCCGTTGCCGGTGATGGGTGTGTTCGAGGTGCAGAACGACAAGATCGCGACGTGGCGTGACTACTTCGACATGGCAGCCATCACGCAGGCCTTTACCTAGGCGTCAGCTAGCTAATCAACCGGTTTGCCGGTCGCCGCGGAATAGCCAGCGCGGAAGCCGAAAACCATTGCCGGGCCGATGGTTCCGCCGGCGCCGCCGTAGGCGCGGCCGGTTACGCCGCCCATCGCGTTGCCGGCGGCGAACAGACCCGGTATCGGCCCGCCGCTGACATGCATGACCCGTCCGTCGCGGTCGGTCCGCGGCCCGCCTTTGGTTCCCATCGCACCGATCGAGACCGGGACCGCGTAGTAGGGAGCGGTATCGACGGGGCCGAGCGTCTTGCCGGCCGTCGTCGTCGCGCGGTCGTCGCCCCAATAGCCGTCGTATGCGCTTGAGCCACGGCCGAAGTCGGGATCCGATCCAGCGAGGACGTCGCGGTTCCAGTCCTCGATCGTGCGGTTGAGTCCGTCGGGGTCAATGCCGGTTTTGGCGGCCAATTCGGTCAGATCGGCCGACGGGCAGAACCAGTCCGGTACCGGCTCATCCGGCTCAACGCCGAGGAATCCGTAGTGCTTGTGGTGAATCGAGTCGAACACGATCCACGCCGGGTCGTTGACGTAGCCGTCTCGTGGGTCGAGGTAGTGGAAGGCGCCGGCCATCGAGTTGTAATCGCAGGCCTCGTTGACGAACCGTTTCCCGGCCCGGTTGACGATGATGCTGCGCGGGCGCGTTCGCTCCAGGCGCACGCTGCGGCTGCGTGGTTTCCCGTCGATCGTGTCGCCCGGGATCTGCACGATCGGCACCCACCACGCTTCGCCCATGTTGGCCAGGTCGGCGCCGTGAGCCATCGCCATGCGCAATCCGTCGCCGGTGTTGCTGGGCGGCGAGACGGCGCCGTGCATCGGTCCGCGCAGAAAAGCGTTCACCAACCCGGGATCCCATTCGAAGCCGCCGGTGCCGAGGACGACGCCGTGACGTGCACGCACGGCCAGCTCCTGGCCGGCGCAGCTGACCCGGACCCCGACGATCTCTCCGTTTTCGGTATAAAGCTCGTCGGCCCGGGCATTCGTTGTAGGGGTCACGCCGGAGTCCAGCAATCCCTTGAGCAGACCGGCAATCAGCGCAGTGCCTGCCACACACAGGTCTGTTGTGCTCTCATCGACCGCCGCGTGCAGCCTCGCCCGGGTCTCAGCGTCGAAACCGACGTTGGACCAGTCCGCGGGGAACGACGTGATCCGATCCCGCCACTCGCCCAGCCGGGCGAGATCGAAAGGAGCAGCGGTCAGCGATCGTCCGCCGCCCGGGCGGCCGCCCGGCAACTCGGGTTTGTAATCCGGGAAACCATGCGCGATTTCGAAATGCAAACCGCTGTGCGCCTCCACGAAGTCGAGCATGGCCGGCCCGGTTCGCACAAACGTCTCGACCAGCGCCGCGTCCATCGAGCCGAATGACTGCGCGTCGAGATACCTCAGCGCGTCATCCACTGTCAACTCGCCGTCGGGCGAACGATTATGCGCGGGAATCCACACCACGCCGCCCGAAACGGCGGTGGTGCCACCGACGGTCGCGGCTTTCTCGTAGACCGCCACCGAAGCGCCGTTGGCGGCCGCGGTCAATGCGGCGGTGAGTGCGGCGCCGCCGCTGCCAAGTACGACGACGTCGACTTCGTGGTCCCAAGACGGCATAAGCACGTTTTCCTTCCTGCTCGAGGTCAGCTGAGGATCGCCGATAATTCCTTGGCTGCTTTGATGACTGCGTCCTTGCCTCGCATCACCACATCTTCCCGGTGCGAAATCAGGTTGATACACGTCGGCGGCGACGGTGGCAGGCGGTGCACGGGGACGGCCAGGCCGTAGGTGTTCGGTTCGATCTCACCGTGGGTGATCACCCACTGTTGCTCGCGGGCGCGACCGACGAGATCGCGTTCTTCCAGGCGCGGGGGCATGCTCGCCAGCAGTGCGATGCCCGCGGCTCCCCGGTCCAGCGGGTATCGGCTGCCCTCGTGGAAGGCGAGCTGGTAGGCGACCTGGGTGGGGACGATCACCGCGACGGCAACCTGCTGGTCGCCCTCGGCGACGAGCAGCGAGACCGTGGTGCCGAGATCGTCGGCCAGGGCGCGCAGGGTCGGCAGACTCAACTGGCGCACATTGCGATCGAACGACGCACCGAGAACCGCCAGGCCCGCGGCCGGCCGGTAGCGCCCGTCGTCGCCCTTGGCGACGAACCGGAACTGAGAAAGCGTGGCGAGCAAACGGTAGGCGATCGTCCGATGCACGCCGACGCCGTCGGCGACCTGTTGCACGGTCAGCCCCGATGGCGCATCGGCCACCAGCTGTAGCGCATTGAGCCCCCGGGCCAGCGTTTGGGAACCGGGCGCGGTCGCGGGCTGGGTGCTCGGGGTCTCCGGCATGTCAGCGCACCGAAACCAGACGAGCCGACGGGACCTGCGCCCTCCTTGACAGACCACCGCCGGAGAGTGATGCTCTATACATAGTGCACATTAGTGTGCGATTTTAGCACACACGGTCGACGCAAAACGAGAACAAAATTTCCCAGCAGCGCGAGAGGAACGAGTGGCCGAGCACGAGAGCGTGTGGAGTGATCTGCAGGGTGTCCCGTTCGCGCAGGGCTACCTCGACGCCGGTGGCGTGCGAACCCGCTACCTCCGTGCCGGCGACCCGGCCAAGCCGGTGCTCATCTTGTTGCACGGGTCGGGTGGCCACGCCGAGGCGTATGTCCGCAATCTGGACGCGCACGCCGAGCATTTCTGGACCTGGTCGATCGACATGCTGGGTCACGGCTACACCGACAAGCCCGGCCATCCGCTGGAGGTCGACCATTATGTCGAGCACCTGATGGCGGTCCTGGACGCCATCGGCGCCGAGCGTGCCAGCCTGTCCGGTGAATCGCTCGGCGGCTGGGTGGCCGCCCGCGCCGCCGTCGACCATCCCGACAAGGTCGACCGGTTGGTCCTCAACACCGCGGGCGGCTCGCAGGCCGATCCCGAGGTGATGCGACGGATCATCACACTGTCCATGGCCGCCGCGGAGAATCCCACCTGGGAAACCGTGCAAGCGCGGATCAAATGGTTGATGGCCGACAAATCCAAGGACTACGACGATCTGGTCGCCAGCCGGCAGCGGGTGTACCGCCAGCCGGGCTTCGTCGCGGCGATGCGCGACATCATGGCCTTGCAGGATCCCGAGATCCGGGCCCGCAACATCTTGGGCCCGGCGGAGTACGGGGCCATCACCGCGCCCACCCTGGTGTTGTGGACCAGCGACGACCCGACCGCCGATGTCGCCGAGGGCCGCCGTATCGCGTCGATGATCCCCGGCGCGCGGTTCGAGGTGATGCCCGGATGCGGTCACTGGCCGCAGTACGAGGACGCCAAGACCTTCAATCGCCTGCATCTCGACTTCCTGCTGGGGCGCTGACTGTGGTCCGTAACCAAGAGGTCCGAGACGTCGACGTTGTCGTGGTCGGCGCCGGCCCGGTCGGTTTGACCCTGGCCAATATCCTTGGCCTGCAAGGTGTACGCACCCTGGTGGTCGACGAGCGCGCAACGCTGATTGACTATCCCCGCGGTGTGGGGCTCGATGACGAGTCGCTGCGCACCTTCCAGGCGATCGGTCTGGTCGATCGCATCCTGCCCCACACGGTGCCCAATCAGATCCTGCGATTCGTCGACGCCAAACGTCGGGTGCTTGCCGAAATGGCACCGCCCGACGCGCGTTTCGGCTGGCCCAAACGCAACGGGTTCGTGCAGCCGCTGGTCGATGCCGAGTTACTCAGCGGCTTAGACAGATTCGAGCACGTCGACGTGTGGTGGGGCCGTCCCATGACGTCATGCACCGAAACCGCCGACGGGGTGACCGTCGAACTCGACGGCGAGGGTGGGCGAAAGAACCTGCGGGCGCGTTACGTGGTCGGATGCGACGGAGGGCGGAGCACCACTCGGCGGCTGATGGGCGTGTCCTTCGACGGCACCACCTCACCGACGCGCTGGCTGGTCGTCGACGTCGCCAACGATCCACTGGGACATCCCAACAGCGAGGTCGGTGCCGATCCGCAGCGTCCCTACGCGTCGATCTCGATCGCACACGGGATTCGCCGCTTCGAGTTCATGATTCACGCCGACGAGACCGACGAGCAGGCCGAGGATCCGGCCTTTCTTGCGCGCATGCTTGCGTACTTCGTCCCCCACCCCGACCGAGTCGACGTGATCCGGCACCGGGTCTACACCCATCACTCACGGATCGCCGGGGCGTTTCGGCGGGGTCGCCTCCTGCTCGCCGGAGACGCCGCCCACCTGATGCCGGTCTGGCAGGGCCAGGGCTACAACAGCGGTATCCGAGACGCGGCGAATCTGGGTTGGAAGCTTGCCGCGGTGGTGACCGGATACGCCGAGGATGCATTGCTCGACACCTACGACGTGGAACGCCGCAAGCATGCGCGGGCGATGATCGACCTGTCGACAATGGTGGGCCGGGTCATCTCTCCGACCAACCGGCGGGTCGCCGCGGCCCGCGATCTTCTGGTGCGGTCAGCGTCAATTGTCCCTTCGCTCAAGCGGTATGTGCTGGAGATGCGGTTCAAGCCGATGCCGCGATACGAGCAGGGCGCCGTCGTGCACTCCGAGCCGCGCAGCGCCGACTCGCCGGTCGGCACCTTATTTGTGCAACCCCGTGTGGACACCCGCGAGCACCAGGACGTCCTGCTCGACGACGTCCTGGGCGGATGGTTCGCGGTACTGTGCTGGAACAACAACCCGCGTGAAATCTTGTGCGCCACAGCGTTTGCGAACTGGAAGGCGCTGGGTGCGAAGTTTGTGGCGGCACGGCCGCTGAGTCAGCTGCACTGGACCGGACACGACGATCCGGACGTTCTGGTCGTCGGCGACCGCGGCGGCGAGCTGAAAGCCTGGTTCGACACCCACAAAGAATCCGTGTTGTTTCTGCGCCCAGACCGTTGCATCGCGGGCGCCTGTATCGCTCAACTCGCACCCGAGCTGAGTGCCTCGCTCTTCGACGTCCTCACCTTGACACCGGGAGGAAACCGTGCCACTAGCCCTGTGCTGTATGTCCCACAGCCCGCTACTGAATCTGCCCGGGCCGGCGCAGGACCTCCTTGACGACATCGATGCGGCGCTTGTGCGGGCAAGGGAATTCGTCGAAGCCTTCGACCCGGAGCTCGTCGTCATCTTCGCCCCGGATCACTACAACGGCTTCTTCTACAAGCTGATGCCACCGTTCTGCATCGGTGCACACGCGCAGGGCGTCGGCGACTACGGCACCTACGCCGGGCCGCTCGACGTGCCCGAGGCGCTCGCGGTCGCATGCGGGAAGGCGGTCCTGTCCGCGGGCGTCGACATCGCGATATCGGCGCACATGGACGTCGACCACGGGACCGTCCAACCGCTGGAGAAATTGTTCGGCGACGCCAGGGCGCGCGCAGTGATACCGATCTTCATCAACTCGGTCGCGACCCCGCTGGGGCCGCTGCATCGTTGTCGGACGCTCGGCACCGCGGTCGGTCGCTATCTGGCCACTCTGAACAAGCGGGTCCTGGTAGTGGGATCCGGTGGGCTGTCCCATGATCCACCGGTTCCGACGCTGGCAACGGGGACGCCGGCGGTCGTGGAACGAATTGTGCACGGCCGGCCGATGACCCCCGAACAGCGGCTCGCGCGGCAGGCGGCGGTAATGGACGCGGCCAAGAGCTTCGCCGGCGGAGGGAGCGAACTTCAGCCCCTCAATCCGGCGTGGGATCACCAATTCCTCGAGATCCTCGACGGCGGGCAACTCGACGAGCTGGACAAGTGGTCCAACTCGTTCATCGCTCAGAAGGGCGGCAACTCCGCTCATGAGATCCGCACCTGGGTCGCCGCCTTCGCGGCGCTGGCGTCCACTGGGCCATATCAGACCGCGGCGCGCTATTACCGGCCAGCCGCCGAGCTGATCGTCGGCTTCGCCGTCAGAACGGCCGTGCCGACATGAGCCACCAAGTCGACGTACTGGTCATCGGTTCTGGAGGCGGCGGGATGACGGCGGCGTTGGCCGCCCACGCCTCCGGCTTGGAGACGCTAGTCGTCGAAAAGTCGAGTCACTTCGGCGGTTCCACCGCGCTGTCGGGAGGCGGCATTTGGGTACCGGGAGCGCCGGCGCAACGCCGAGCAGGCTACGCGCCTTCGCCGGACGGCATCGTCGACTACATGCGCCGGATAACCGAGGGCTTGGTCAGCGATGCGCGCATCGAGCAGTACGTCGACTCAGCACCGGAGATGATGGAGTTCCTTGAACAGCTCAGCCCGTGGTTCGAGTTCGTATGGAAGCCCGGCTATGCGGACTACTACCCGGAATTGCCGGGCGGTTCCGAGCTAGGCAGCACGATCAATGTTCCCCCGATCGATTTGCGCACGTTGGCGGAAGAGGAACAGCATCTGCTTGCGCCCTTGGCATTGGCGCCTCGGGGAATCTGGCTGGGGCCCAAGGAGCTTCGGTCGTTCTACCAAGTTCGCCAGTCATGGGTCGGCAAGGTCGTCCTAATGAAGCTGGTGTGGCGGATGATCCGGGCACACGTCTTCGGGGATCGGATCGCGGCGATCGGCCAGTCGCTGGCCGCGCGGCTCCGGCTGGCGATGAAGGACCGCGGTATCCCGCTGTGGCTGGACTCACCGATGACGGAACTGCTCACCGACGACGACGGGTCGGTCGCCGGCGCGACTGTCGTGAAAGACGGCACACCGCTGCGGGTCTACGCCAGACGTGGGGTCATCCTGGCCACCGGCGGATTCGACCACGACCTCGCGTGGCGCAAAGAGCACCAGCCGACCGTGGAACAGGATTGGAGCTTCGGCAACCCCGCGGCCACCGGCGACGGCATCCGCGCCGGCCAGAAAGTCGGCGCCGCCGCCGACCTGCTCGATGAGGCCTGGTGGTTCCCGGGCATCCAATGGCCGGATGGCCGAATGCAGTTCATGCTCAACGAGCGCATGATGCCGTCGCAGTTCATCGTCAACGGCGAAGGAAAGCGCTTCATCAACGAGGCAGCTCCCTACATGGACTTCGGCCACGCCATGATCAAGGGTCAGAAATCCGGTGTCACCCACATCCCGTGCTGGCTCATCACCGACCATCGGTCCTTCAATCGCTATGTCGTCGCCGGACATCTTCCGCTACCGAAGATTCCGGGCGCCCCGGTACCCACTGGGCGGAAGATCCCCGTCGCGTGGCTGGAGTCGGGAGTAGTCAAAGCGGCGAAGAGCTGGGATGAACTCGCAACCAAGATCGGGGTGCCGGCCGGCCAGCTTCGCGGTACCGCCGCACGTTTCAACGAGCTGGCCCGCAGCGGCCACGACGACGACTTCAACAGAGGTGACAGCGTTTACGACAATTACTACGGAGATCCCACCCTGCCCAACCCCAACCTGTATCCGCTTGGCAAGCCGCCCTACTACGCCTTTCAAGTCGTTCTCGGCGACCTGGGCACATCAGGTGGTCTGCGCACGGATGAATACGCCCGGGTGCTGCGCACCGACGGCACCGTCGTACCCGGCCTCTATGCCGTGGGGAACACCTCGGCAGCGGTGATGGGACGCAGCTACGCCGGGGCCGGCGCGACCATCGGGCCGGCGATGACCTTCGGCTACGTCGCGGCCAAGCACCTAGTCAGTGAAAACTTCATTCGCTCAATTATTTCAGGAGGTACCAGTTGAAAATCTCGTTGTTCTACGAATTCGCCCTACCCCGGCCCTGGCAGCCGGACGACGAGCACGTCCTGCTGAAGGACTGCCTCGACGAGGTCGAGGTGGCCGACAAGGCCGGCTTCTCTACCGTCTGGCTGACCGAACACCACTTCCTGGAGGAGTACTGTCACTCCACCGCGCCGGAGATGTTCCTGGCCGGGGCCAGTCAGCGGACCAAGAACATCCGGCTGGGATTCGGCATCATGCACCTTCCGCCGGCCGTCAACCATCCGGCCCGGGTCGCCGAACGCATTGCCACCCTTGACCTCATCTCGGATGGACGGGTCGAGTTCGGCACCGGTGAATCCTCGTCCATCGGTGAGCTGGGCGGCTTCGGCATCGACCCCGCCGACAAGCGGGCCCAGTGGGAAGAGGCGCTGGAGGTCGCGATCCGCTGCATGATCGAGGAACCTTTCGCCGGGTTCAAGGGCGAGCACATCGAGATGCCGGCCCGCAACGTGATCCCCAAGCCGCTGCAAAAGCCGCATCCGCCAGTGTGGGTTGCCTGCACCCGGCCGGCGTCGGTGCAGATGGCGGCTCAGAAATGCATCGGGGCACTGAGTTTCGCGTACACCGGCCCCGGCCCGCTCACCGAGCGGGTGAACGGCTACTACAAGGAGCTCGAGGAAAGCGGCGTGCCGATCACCCCGCAGATCAACCCGAACATCCTTGCCATCGGTGGCGATTTGTCGATGATGGTGGCCAAGACTGACAAGCAGGCACTCGAGCGCCTCGGGATGGGCGGCGGGTTCTTCTCATTCGGGATCATGCACTACTACATGACCGGTATCCACACGCCCGGACGAACAGGAGTGTGGAAGCGCTATCTCGAAGAATGCGAGAAGGACCCGACGCTGGCCTACGGTCCCGGTCGCGGCGCCATCGGGTCGCCGGCCACCGTCCGCGAGTTCCTCCGCGGTTACGAGGAGAGCGGCGTTGACGAGATCATCTTGCTGCTCAACCCGCGCAGCCACGAAGGCACCATGGAATCCATCGAGCTGATGGGTAAAGAGGTGCTGCCGGAGTTCATCGAGCGCGACGCAAAGGCAGTGGCGGACAAGGCCAAGCGGTTGGCGCCGGTGATCGAGAAGATCGAGGCGCGTCGGCCGGAGTCGACCGCTCCGAAGTTCGACGAGGGTTACTCATTCGGCGGCTTGCCCACCGGTCGCGGAGGAAAGTTCACCGCGACCGAGATCCCCGAAGCCATGGCGGAAATCAACGAAGGTCGCGTCCAGGCGGCGCAACGTGCCAAAGAGCAGAAAGCGCAGCAGTCGTGATAGCGGAAGTCGCTTGACAATTGGGACAGATCGAAGAGCTGTGGCGTTACGACGGTCGCCGTGCTGTGGTGACCGGGTGTGCGTCGGGCATCGGGGCCGATGTCGTCAGGCAGCTCACCGATCTTGGGGCCGACGTCGTTGGGTTGGATAAACATCCGCCGAGCACCGACATCGCGGAGTTTCATTCCCTCGACTTAACCGACCCGGGGTCCATCGACCGCGCAGTCGCGTCGATCAGCCGCGACATCGACGCGCTGTTCAACATCGCCGGTGTCTCCTCTGGCGTCGGCGATCCGTTGCTCGTCGTCACGATCAACTTCCTCGGCCTACGGCATGTCACCGAGGCGGTGCTGGCGAAGATGCCGGCCGGATCGTCGATCGTGAGTGTCTCCTCGCTCGCGGCGGCCGGGTACCGGGAGCATCAGCAGGTCGTCGGCGGGCTGCTGAACACCCGCACGATGTCCGAGGGAATCGAGTGGTGTCAGCGCCATCCGGATGCGCTGGCCGACGGGGGCTATCGGTTGTCCAAAGAAGCGATCATCCTGTACACCATGAGAAATACCGCTGTCCTCGGTGCTCGAGGTATTCGCATCAACTGCACCGGACCAGGCGTCACCGAGACCCCGATTCTTGATCAGGTGCGCGCTGCCTACGGCCAGCGGTACCTGGATGACATCCCCAAACCGTTGGGCCGGGTCGCTGACCCGGCCGAGCAGGCGGCGGTTCTGGTGTTCTTGAATAGCCGAGCCGCCAGCTACATCTCGGGCCAAGTCCTCTGGGTCGACGGCGGCAATATCGGCGCCGCAGTCGCGCGGGAACTCGAGGAGGGGCGCGCACTGTGGCCCGTCTGACCGATTTTCGCCGCGTCGCGCGCGATGTCTGTAACTGGGGACGCTGGGGCGACGACGACGAACTGGGCACGCTCAACTTCATCTCCGCGGACAAGGTTGCCCAAGCGGCCAGTCTGGTCAAGCACGGCAAGGTGTTTCCGCTCGGTGTGGACTTCGGGTCGTCGGGTCCGCAGGGTGCGTTCAAGTTCCGGCACAATCCGATGCACGTGATGACGGTGGACGGCGGCGACGTGAACACGTTGGCCCGTTACGGGCCGGAATGGGCCCGTAACCCCGGGGCGGCGGAACTCGGTAAATACTTCCAGGACAATCCGTTCCGCTTCAACGACGACATGATCATCATGCCGCTGCAGGCGGCCACCCAGTGGGATGCCCTCTCGCATGTCTACTACGACGACCAGCTCTACAACGGGTTTCCGGCTGACTCGGTGACCAGCCTCGGTGCATTCCGATGCGGCATCGACAAAGTCGACGGCAAGGGCATCGCGTCGCGTGGCGTGCTGCTGGACCTCGTTCGGCATCGCGGTGTGGAGACTTTTCTTGAGCTCGGCAATCCGATTACCCCGGCCGAGCTCGACGACGTCGCCCGATCGCAGGGCGTCACGGTGGGGCGCGGTGACATCGTGTTGATCCGAACAGGCTGGTGGGCAAGGTTTCTGGACACCGGAAACGGGGGCGAACCCGGCTCGGGATTGGACTGGCGGTGTGCCTCTTGGCTTCATGACCACGACATCGCGGCGGTGGCCGCGGACAATCTGATGGTCGAAGACCCGGTATCCGGGGTCGAGGGAACGTTCTTGCCCATGCACATGCTGTGCCTGCGGGACATGGGGCTGATGCTTGGCGAATACTGGGATCTCACCGCGTTGGCGGCCGACTGTGCGGCTGATGGCGTGTACGAGTTTCAGCTCATCGCCCCGCCGTTGAGAATCGTTGGTGCGGTGGGCTCTCCAGTGAATCCCATCGCGATCAAGTAAGGAGGGCACGGTCGATGTTGACGGAAGGCCCGGAAAGCCAAGGGCCGCTAGTGGTCGGTCTGGGCGGCACTCTGGCGTCGCAGTTGGTGACGTTCGCGCGATCAGGTCCGGGCCAGGTCGGCGGGTAGGGAAAGAACTATGCGGTTTGTGCTGGTGCACGGCGGGTTTCACGCCGCATGGTGCTGGAGCCGCACGATTCCCGAGCTTGAGCGGCTCGGCCACACCGCGTTGGCGGTCGACCTGCCCGGTCACGGCGACCGGGTCGCAGAGGAGTCGACCCTCGACAACCGCCGGGAGGCCATCGTCTCGGTGCTGCAGCCCGGTGATGTCCTGGTCGGACATTCTGGCGGCGGGTTCGATGCGACGCTCGCCGCTGACGCCGCGACAGATCGGGTCAGCCACATTGTCTATTTGGCCGCGGCGCTGCCGCGCGAAGGCCGTAGCTACCCCGAGGCGATGACGATGCGCAACTCCGAGGACGGTGAGTTCGACGGTGACGCCGGAAAGATGCTGGGCTACTTGCATTTCGCCGAGGACGGCGCGATGACCTTCGCTGATCTGCGAGGTGCGTGGGAGTACTTTTGGCACGACTGCGACGAGCAGACCGCCCGCTGGGCGTTCGAGCGGCTTGGCCCGGAACGCTTCGGCGAAACCACGGTGGCGCCGGTGTCTATCCCGCGGTTTTGGCAGGCCGATCTGCCCCGCAGCTTCATCCGCTGTTTGCAGGACCGCTCGATGCCCAGTTGGCTGGCGGATGTGGTGGCGCAGCGACTCGGCGTCGAGCAGTTGACCATCGACACGTCGCACTGTCCCTTCCTGAGTCGGCCGCGGGAGCTGGCCGCACTGCTGGTGCACGCGACGACTACCAAACCCATCGGCCCGCTTGACCCGAACTGAGGTGCTCGCCTTGCAGATTCGACGCAGAACCGTCGTCGTCGACGGATTGGTCACCAGCTACCTGGAAGCCGGTAATGGCGACCCGGTGATCCTGCTGCACGGCGGCGAATTCGGCGTCAGCGCCGAAATCGGCTGGGAGCGAACGATACCTGCACTTGCTGAGCGGTATCGAGTGTTGGCACCCGACATGTTGGGCTTCGGGCAGTCGGCCAAAGTCATCGACTTCAACGATGGGCGGGGGATGCGGATACGGCATATCGCCCGGTTCTGCGACGAGCTCGGCATTGACTCCGCACATTTCGTCGGCAATTCGATGGGCGCCATCAACTTGCTCACCGATGCCACGTCGGATTCGCCGGCGCTACCGATGCGCAGCTTGGTGGCCATTTGTGGCGGTGGCGAAATCCAGCGCAACCAGCACATGGAGGCGCTCTACGACTACGACGCGACCGTGCCGGCGATGCGCCGTATCGTCGAGGCGCTCTTCCACGACCCGTCGTATCCGGCCGACGACGACTACATCCAGCGTCGTTACGAGTCCAGCATTGCTCCCGGTGCGTGGGAGGCGCTCGCGGCCGCCCGTTTCCGGCGGCCCGGGGCTGCGCCGCCACCGCCTCCGTCGAGCAAACGCGCCTACGAGCGGGTCTTGATTCCTACGCTTGTGGTCGAGGGCGGGTGCGACAAGCTCCTTCCGCCGGGCTGGGCGAAAGAGATCGCCGACCAGATTCGCGGGGGGCGGTCAGCCGTGGTCGAGGCTGCCGGGCACTGCCCACAGATCGAGCAGTCGGCAATCGTCAACGAGCTGCTGCTGGCCTTCCTGGTAGAGGCCAACCGAGCCACCTGAGCTGCGCCGATGATGCTGCGGCAAAGCTGCGGTCGCGTCTAAGCAGGCAGATTCCTCGCAGGACACACAAAGCCAGCACAAAGCTGTCGTCAAAGATTCATTCATGTTTAGAGGGTTCTCTGTTGACGGTAAGCTCATCGTCCTGTTGCCGGGCGGCGACTCGTCTCCAGCGACGGATTAAAAGGAGCGTAGTGAAGGTCAACCGGTGCGCCGTCGCGGTGAGCCTGCTGGTCGTCGGCGCGCTGCTGTTGTCGGCATGCGGTAGCAAAAACAGCACCTCATCGTCGCCGTCTGGTTCCAATCCGCCGTCGATAGCCGTGGACTGCGGCGGTAAGAAGAAACTCCTCGCCAGCGGTTCGACTGCGCAGGAGAACGCGATCGAGCAATTTGTTTACGCCTATATCCGGGCGTGCCCGGGTTACACGCTGGACTACAACGCAAATGGCTCGGGCGCCGGGGTGGATCAGTTCCTCAATAACGAAACCGATCTGGCGGGCTCCGACAAGCCGTTGGATCCCGGCAAAGGCGAACCCGACCATGCGCAAGAGCGCTGCGGCTCGCCCGCGTGGGACCTTCCGGCGGTGTTCGGCCCGATAGCGGTCACTTACAACGTCGTC
>NZ_DASPSP010000294.1:0-22249 GCF_035623875.1 Mycobacterium sp.
AAGACATCGCCGACGCAGTGCTGTACATCGTCACCCGCGACCGGAGAGTGGCCGTCAACCACATGTTGGTCCGCGCTGCCGAACAGACCTGGTGAACGACGCAGCGGCCGACGATCGTTGGGTCACCGGCGATCACTTCGGGCTTCCCATTCCCGCAGACCCCGCCGCGTTGTGCGACGGTGGCACAGCGTTTCTCACCCGAGCGTTCCGCGTCTCGGGTGCGCTGAGCGCCGACAACGCCGTCACCCGCATCGGCCGGTTTGAAGAAGTTCCGGGCGGAAGCACCGGCCGGAAGCTGCTGCTGCGCATCGAGTACGAGAAGCCTGATGTCCGCACCCACACCGACTTGTTCGTGAAGTTCTCCCGCGACTTGGACAACACCATTCGTGACCGGGGTAAGACGCAGATGGAGTCTGAGGTCTCTTCGCGTCGTTGTCCGGCGCGCCCGGGTTCCCGATCGCCATACCCGCCGCTCAGTTCGCCGACTACCACACGCTCGCTGAGCCGCAACGATCCCAACATCAAAGACGACGAGAGCGTCCGCGCGCCGTTGCAGATGCTCAGTAATGCGTTGAACCTTTGGGAAACAGCGAAATTCGGCGATCTTCTCGATGGCGCGCTCAGCTGAGCTAGCTGACTACTGCCACGACGGGCTGGCGGTCAACACCTCGGACCCGCTGTCGGTGATGACGACCGTATCGCGGTGCAGTACCGCACCGACGCCTTCCTGCCACACGTAGCCGGTCAGCGCCAACACCATCCCCGGATCCAGATGTTCGCGTTCGGCGGTGGCCGGAAGCTGCCGGGAAATCACCGGCGGATCGAAGCCGAGCCCCAGCCCGTGCGCGACCGCCATCGGCGGCAGCGGCTCGCCGGCAAGGTCGTAGGCCGCGAGCAGATCACTGGCCGGCGCACCGGGACGGCAGGCAGCAATCAGCCTGTCCCACAACTCGTTCGAGCGCTGATAGAGCTTGTGCGTGGACCCGTTCTCGACGTCGCCGACCGGCCAGGTCCGGCCCACCTCTCCGACGTATCCGTCGGCCAGGGCTCCGGCAGCCACGGCGACCAGGTCACCCGAGCTCACCTGGCCGTCGCCGGTTGCGCGCCGCCAGGGGTGTTGCCGCGAGGTCACCCATGCGGCGTCCTGGGTAGCCGGCGTGCTCACCCCGCCCGCGGCCATCGCCTCCAATACCGCACCGGCCAACGTCTGCTCGGAAAGCCCGGGCCGCAACTCCGCGACGGCAGCGGCGACACCCGCCTCGGCGACCCGCAGCGCGGTGCTCATCGCCGCGATTTCGTCGGGCGTCTTGATCCGCCGCGCGGTCCGCATCGCCACTTCACCGTCGATGAGTTCGGCATTCGGAAACGCCATCGGTAGCAACTTGGCGAAAGTCGGTGATAACGCGTCGGTTCCGACTCGCCGGGCGGTCGATGCGCCGTCGATGTTTTTCAGCACCGTGATCAGTGTCATCGGGTTCCAGGCCAGACCGTAGAGCCGGTCACGGCCGATCTCCTCTGGGATTCCCTCGTCAGCGGTGCTGTTCAAAAAGATCTCGCCGCTGGCTCGCACGACCACGCAGACCGGACCGAACGGCCGCGTCCCGGCGATCCACAATTGCGGCGCCCCGGTGACGTAACGGACATTGGCCTGTCGTCCGAGCACCAGGATGTCGATATCGTGGGCGTCCATCTGCGCCAGCGCCCGTTGGCGACGACCTATCCGCAACGCTCGGCCGTCCGGCGAAATCTCAGTTGCCATCGGCGCTACTCCTCCGCATCGCTTCGCAATGCATCGTCGTCAGCGCGCGCCATAGGGTGTATAGGGGTAGTCGGTAATCGGCAAGTAGCCGTCTTCGGTGATCACCACGACCTCCTCACTGCGGTAGCCGCCGGTGCCGTCCTCCCATATCACCGGCTCCAGCACCAGCACCATGCCGACCGGAAACACGAAGTTGTCGTCGTACTCCTCGCCCAGATCTGTTCCGATCATGGGCGGCTCGGCGGGGTAGGTGCCGATGCCGTGTCCCAGATAGAAGTGTGGGAGCCAGGGCTTACTGCCGCCGTTGGCGGCGATCGCCGCGCGCGCGAGATCACCTGATGTCGCACCGGCTTTGGTCACCTTCAGCACCGCGTCGAGGATATGCCGCCACTGGTCGAATTGCGCTTGCTGGCGCGCTGAAGGCTTGTCGCCGACTAACCAGGTACGACCGAAATCCGAACAGTACCCGGCGTAGCTGATGCTGACGTCAGTCCACAGCACGTCACCTTTGGCGAGTTCGCGCTCCGCGGTCAGCAGCGGCAGCGCAAGGTCGCCGTGCGTCGTCCACACCCCCTCGGCACGCGATGGCGGCATCACCTGCCAGATCGCCTCGAGCATGTTGGCCGTCGCGCCCAATTCGAACGCCCTGCGCACCAACTTGGCTGACAGATCGGTTTGCCGTACGCCGGGCGCCAGCTGCTTTTGCACGTCGGCCATGGCCTGCTCGGTGATGCGAGTGGTTTTTTGAAGGCACGAAAGCTGGTCCGGTGTCTTGACCAGATTCGCCGCGGCCACCACCGCCGCCGCATCCGACGGCGGTCCACCGGGGAAAAGCCGATCCGCGGCCCGGCGCATCGCCCCGGTCAACTCATCGACAGCGACAGTCGCCCTGGGCGGTATCAGATCACCGATCACCCGCGCGAAATGCTCGACGCCTTCCTCTAATTCGAGATAGAGCGGACCGTGCAGATGATCCGCAGGCACCTGCGATTCCGACGCGGTTCCCTCACGGAACGGGATGAACAGATGGGGATGCTCGTCGGTGGCCAGCACGATCGCCACCGGCCGCTCAACGTGGGACAGGCCCGCGTCCAGCACCGGCCAACTGGCACCGGTCGCGTACACCACGTTGTCGTTCATCAGCAGGATCAGCGCATCGACGCCGTTATCGGCCATCGCCGATCGAAGCCGCGCACCGGTCTCGCGACGCATCCGCGACCAGTTGGGCTCGTCGGGGATGACCAGCGTTTGGGCACTTGAAGTAGTCGCCACTTATAAACCCAGGAATTTCTTGATATTGCCGCTCACGATGCGGGCGGCGTTCTCCGGACCGACCGCCTCGACCACCGCCGCCAGCGATTTCTCGGAGTAGCCGAACGTACTCTCGTTGTGCGGGTAATCCGATGACCACATCACCTTGTCGACGCCGATCTGCTCGATCAGGTTCAGGCCCAGCGGGTCGACGATGAACGACGCACTCATGTGGGTGTCCCAGTAGTAGCGAATTTCGTGCTCCAGCGGGTGGTCGAGCATGTGCTGATACGACGCCAGCACGTGCTCGGCATCCTGCAGCGCCGGCGGAATCCATGCGATACCGCCTTCGAACCATCCGATCCGCAACCGCGGATGACGATCGAGGATGCTGCCGAAGATGTATTTGGAGAACATCTCCCGGAACCCGTCAATGTTGACCATCATGGCGACGGCGACGTTGTTGACCTCGCACGGGGCCTTCGGCGGGGTCTCGCCGATGTGATGCGTCACCGGCAGCCCGGATTCCTCGATCGCCTCCCAGACTGGGCGCATCGCGGTGCACGCGTAGTCGAGCATGTTGCCGTCGTCGTCGTTACCCGGGTTCAGCGGTAACAGGAACGTCTTGAGGCCCAACGCCTTCAGCTCCGCCAGCGTCCGTCGCGCGCCGTGCGGATCCCACCAGTTGATCAGACCCACACCGAGGAAGTGACCGTCCGACCGCTCTTGCAGATCGGCGATGTACTCGTTGTAGATTCGGAAAATGCGTTCGCGGAGTTGCTTGTCCGGGAAGTGGAACAGGGCCAGCACCGCGTTCGGGAAGGCCAGTTCCCGGTCCACGCCGTCCTCGTGCAACTCGCGTATCCGAGCTTCGATGTTGTTCGTCGCGGCGCCGGCCAGATCGTCGTATTGCATCAACACCGCGCTGAAGACTTCCGGTAGAAAGGACTGTCCCTGCTGGCCCACCTGGTAGGCGCCGTCTTCGTACCAGATCCGCGGTGCGCTGTCCTTGAGGTCGTCCGGGAAGCGCTCGTAGAAGATGTCGGCCGCCAACGAGATATGAGTGTCGGCTGAGAACACCTCGGTGCCCGCGGGAAGGCCAACGTTGCCTTGGGCGTGACCGCGACGATTCTTCGGCGCGCCGAAGCCGCCGGGCGGGTAGAGCACACTCGCTTGGGTCCTCGCGTAAGTCACTGTTCCAGCGCACCAATCAGTTTCAGATCCGTCAGATATTTGCAGATTAGCTCCTTGGACAGCCGCGGTACGGCCAGTCCGGATTTCTCGACGGCGGCCGCGAAATGCCCGAGGTGGTTGGCGCCGAATTGCAGCTCGAATCCGTCGTTGGTTTCTTCGCGCCGACCGTCGGCGATCAGCTCCTCTCCCAGTCCCGCAACGCTTTTCGGCGAAGATAGGTCGAGATGCTTGATCGTCAGCTTGGCGTCGGGGACGCCTGCGCGGATCTTGTCGATCGCGGCTTCGCCCTTGGCCCGGTTGCGGATTGCCATGACAACGTCGGCACCTGCCATCGCCAACCGCCGGGCCAGGCCGAAGCCCAGGCCGCTGTTGGCTCCGGTCACCACCGCCAATCTGCCCGACAGGTCGGGCACCGTCAGCGTGAGATCGCTGCCGCTCACCATGTCACGGGTAGTTCGTACAGCCCGTAGGCCAAGGCATCATGTTTGAACGGCAGCTGCTCAATCGGAACCGTCAGCCGCAGTGTCGGGATACGCCGCAGCAGGGTGTGCAACACGATCTGCAACTCCATCCGGGCTAGCTGCTGTCCGACACATTGGTGCCGGCCGTAGCCGAAGCCGACGTGCGGATTGTCCTCCCGTTGCAGGTCCAGCTGATCCGGGTTGGGGTAGCGACGAGCATCCCAGTTCGCCGGCGGGACGTCGAGGATGATGCCCTCGCCGGCGCGGATTACCTCGCCGCCGATGTCGATGTCCTCGATGGCGACCCTGCGCTGACCGGTCTGAATGATACTCAGGTAGCGCATCAACTCTTCGACAGCGGTGGCGATCACCTTCGGATCCTCGGCGTCGCGCAACAGCGCCAGCTGATCGGGATGCTCCAACAGCGCCACGATCGCCAGGCTGATCATGTTGGCGGTGGTCTCGTGCCCGGCGATCAGCACGCCAGTGGCCAACTGCGCGGCTTCCCGGACGCTGAGCTCCTCGGCGTTGACCCGCTCAGCCAGGTCGGACACCAAATCTTCGCTCGGGTCGTCCGCTTTGGCGCGGACCAGGTTGGCGATGTATCTCGCGAGCGCGACAGCGCCTTCGGCCGACTCCTCGGCGCTCGCGTAGCGGCCCATCCCCTTGTGCGCCTGCTCCTGGAAGAAGTCGGCATCGGAGTACGGCACGCCCAATAGTTGACTGATCACCAGTGACGGGACTGGCAACGCCAGTGCGCTGACGAGATCGGCCGGTTGAGGACCAGCCAGTATCGCGTCGATGTGGTCGTCGGCGATTTTCTGGACGGCCGGGCGCAGGCCTTCCACTCGCTTGAAGGTGAACGGCTTGGACAGCATGCGGCGAAATCTGGTGTGTTCCTCGGCATCTGAGGTGAAGACCGAGCGTGGCCGTTTGTGCACTGTGGCCAACATGCCTTCGTTCCAGTGCGGGTAGCCCGGCCGGCGATCATCGACACTGGCACGAGAATCCGCGAACAGTGCACGTATCGCTTCGTAACCGGTGATCAACCACGGCGTGCTGCCATCCCAAATCCGAACTCTGCTAAGAGGTTTGACGGCGTTAAGAGCCAACACCTCCGGCGGCGGCGCCAACGGGCAACCCGCCGCCCGGGCCATCGGATAGTCGGGCACCTCCGCTGCGACCTCGCTTATCGTTTCGGTCGAAATGTCTGCCATCGCGCTCCTTGGGGCAAGGCGAACTCAGATCAATGAGACGGCAGGACCTGCGTGCGGTGAACCGGCGCACGCCACAAGCCGACGATCGCGTCGACCAGCCCGTCGGCCGCGATCGGCCAACTGGACCGCGACCGCGGCCCGTGTTCGGCGAGCTCTCCTTCATGCTCGGCACAGGTGTGCATCAGCAGGTTGCGCGCCATCACCATCCGTTCGAAGCGGACCCGCTTCGGCAGATCCGGCAGGCATCGGTTGATGCCGTCGATGGCCCGGACGAGCATGGGTGATCCCAGCGCATCCTTGGTAACCACCTGCCGATATGTGGGATCGGCCATCGCCTGCGCGGCGAAGCGCGCGTACCAGCTCGGGTTACCCAGAGCCGCCAAGTGGTCGGTGAGCGGGTGCACCAGCGTGCCCACCCAGTCCCGGAGTTCGGTCGAATTGCCGATGCCGGCCAGCAGCTGTCCCCGCAGTTCCTCGATGGGCACCCGGTGCTTGCTTTCGATGGCCCGCAGCAAATCGGTCCTGTTGCCGAAGTGGTAACAGGCCGCCGCGTTGTTGCCCTGCCCGGCCGCGTCACTGATCTGCCGATTGGACACGGCGTACATGCCGCGCTCGGCGAACAACCGCTCAGCTGCTGACAAGATCGCTTCCCGCGTACCCGTCGACCGATCGTTGCGCAGGACTCTGGCTGCGGTCACCGCCTAAGTGAACACCCGCGCCGAGATTAAATCAAGCAGTTTATTTAACTTTTTCGACGCAGGGCGGGCGCTGCCCGGTCGGATCGGCAACGGCGCCGTGCCGGTCACGCACAGGGGTACTCGCAAATGCATAAAGCCGCCCCGCGCAGTGACAATTTCCCTAATGGAATGCTTTCTCGAACGCCGGAAGGGACAGTTGCGTTCATTAATTGCGGAGGTGCGATTCAGCGGCCCGAGGCCTCCGCGACCTTTACGGCATCGCCTCGGCCCACGCGATATGTCCATCCCAGCCAAGCGTTCTCGCCATATCGCGGTAGCGATCCCTGAAGTGCGTGTAAGCCCCGACATCGCCTTGAGCCCGCGCCAGGAAAGCCCGCAGCCGCTGCATCCAGATGTCACGTAACACCAGGCCCTCATCGGCTGGCGCAGCCGCTAACCGCTCGATTGCGGCCTCTGCTTCGGCCACGTCACGTTCGGCGCTGCGGTCCAGCAGTGTCTCCACCAGAACACTCGTCGCCGGAATGCCCCACGACAGCAGTTGTCCATCACGGACGAGATGGTCGACGGCGTCGCGCATCAGCGGTATCGCCTCGTCGCGATCTGCACGGCGAGCCGTCTCACGCGCCATGTACACGTCAAGCATTGGTAGATCGCACAAGAAATGCCCCCCGCGCAGGAACACTTCGCGAACCTCCGCCAGCAGCTTCTGTCCGCGATCACGCTCAGCATCCGTGTGGCGGTGCACCAGCGCAAGGCCCAAGGTCATCCAGGCGACACCCAACTGGAGGTTATCGCCGGATCGTTCGGCAATCGCTAGCGCATCCTCGATCTCGCGCACCGCGGAATCGTCGGGCACCAGCGCGCCCCCCGGTATCCCCGCGGAGTACACGTAGCTGACGACCGTGACGTAGGACAGGGAGTCGGCGCCCTGCGCCACGGCCAGGCCGCGCCGCAGGTCGTCTCGCCATCCGGGACGACCCAGGGTGTAACGGGCGATAGCCCGCTGCGTGAAGGCAAGCGCTAAGGGAGACCCGAAAAGGAAGTTGCCCTTAGAGGGGTCACCGCCAGCAAGGTCAATGACCCTCTGCGACAAGCGAAGCATCTCACACCACTCGCCAGTTGCCATCTTGGCGCGGATCGGCGTGAAGGACAGCCCTACCGTCAAGGTTGGATCGCCGATGGACTCGATGAGGGTGATGGCTTCGGAAGCCAGCCGCGACGCCTCGCGCACCCGGTCCTGGAACGTGTGATCCACCACCAGCCCTGCCATCGCGATGGCCAGTGACGCCTTGTCCCCTGCGGCGCTGCACAACTTCCGCATCTCATCGAAGCGGTCCCCGACGTTATGCACATGCACCCGCCAGGCGATTCCGCACAACATGGTGCGAGGAGCAATGCACATAGCTGCCCGGTATGGCTCATCGGCGGGCAATGCGTCGGCGATCTTCGTGGCACTTTCCCAACTCAAACGCGCCGCGGCGATGTCGCGGTAAGTCGCCCACTTTGCCGCGCGCATGTGCCAGCTGTAGGCGTCCCGCAAGTCACCCGCGGCTTCGAGATGTTCGGCGATCAGCGCCGCGTTCTGGTCGGCCGATTCCGGCTCGCGGGCCGCGATAGCAGCGGCCAGACGCCGGTGCATCTGGGCGCGATCGGATTTCAGTTGTGATGCGTAGGCCACTTTGCGGATCAGCGGGTGACGGAAGGCGAACTCGTCGCCGGGTGTAAAACGGACCTGATCGATCAGCGCGGCCCTCAGGAGCGCGTCGAGTACAGGGGCATTGCCCACAGCGGCGAGTAACTCAGGCGTGAAGCGCGAGCCGACCACTGCCGCGGCGTTAAGCGTCTGCTTGGCATCAGGATCCAGACGGTCGATGCGCGCGGCGATGGTGGCGTACAGGGTGGCCGGGACGGTGACCTCGGCCAGATCTGTGCCGCAGGTGAAACCGCCGCGGTCACCCTCCAGCACAGCGCGCTCGGCGAGCTCGCGCACCATCTCCTGTGCGAAAAACGGGTTCCCGCCCGCCCGTTCGGCAACGAGCGCTTTGATCCCGGCGACCGACGGATCGGTGCCCAACAACTCGTCGAGCAGGGCCGCGGTTTCCGAATCACTCAAGGGCGCCAGCGAGATCGTCTGCGCGCCAGGCACGTTCGCGAGTGCGCCGCGATACTCGGGGCGGTAGGTGATTAGCACCATCGACGGCGTTTGGGGTATGACGGTGAGGAACTCGGCCAGCATCGACTCGCTGACCTCATCGATCCAATGCGCATCCTCCATGACGCGGAGGACCGGTTGGGTGCGGGTCAACGAAATAGAGTTGATCAGTGCGGTCAACCGCCGTCGCCGCGCGTCGGGATGGATCGTGGGGGGCGGCGTGTCGGGGTCTCGAATGCCCATCAGGTCATAGAGCAGCAACACATCCTCATCGGAGGCATCGGGGACCCTGGCGCGCACCTGTGCGCGCGCCGTCTCATCGTCGAGCTCGGTTATTCGGAAGGCTTCGCGCAACAGCCGCGCCGCCACAAGAAAGGGGACATCGCTGGTATGCGACTCGCAGAAAACCGACAACACCTCAACACCACGACCACGGGCTATCGCGACCGCCTCATCGGCGAGCCGCGTCTTGCCGATTCCCGCCGGTCCGGCGATACAAACGACGCATCCCCGCCCGCTGATCGATCGATCCAGGAGGCCTGTGATCGTTGCAACTTCGAGCTCTCGCCCTACCAACGCGCCTTGCACGGAGCGACTTCGTTGAGGCTCGTCGGCCAGGCTAAGAAGACGACGGGCCAGCAGCGGAACATCGCTGCCCTTGATCTGCACCTCCTCGGCGTCGGCCAGCAGGACGGCGTGCTCAACGAGTCGGGCGGTGGATTCGCTCAGCATCACCCCACCCGGCGGTGCCACAGATTCCATCCGTTGCGCCATCCCGACTTGCTCACCGATCGCGGTGTAGCTGAACGGTGCTGAACCGATTTCACCCGCGATCACTCGACCGGAGTTCAGTCCCACCCGCAACTGAAGCTCCACACCGTCGCGCTCTAGGACGTCGACAGCAAGCCGCCTGATCTCCTCCTGAATACCCAAGGCCGTTAGACAGGCGCGAACAGCGTGGTCCTCCATTGCGACAGGTGCGCCGAATACCGCCATGATCCCGTCGCCGGTGAACTTGTCCACCGTGCCTCCGTAGCGGTGCACCACCTTGGTGCAGCGGTCGACCAGTTCGGCCATGATTTCGCGCAACCGCTCCGCACCGACGGCCATGGCGATCTCCATGGAATGCACCACGTCGGCGAACAGCACCGACACTTGCTTGTACTCCGCGTGTGCGGCGGGCTCGGCAACCGGCGAGCCGCATCCGTGACAGAACCGCCCATTCTCGAGGAGCTCGGTCCCGCACGTCGGGCACGCCGCTACGGCCGTCATCCAACCCTCCGCCAATCCTGGCCCCAATGTCTAAGAATAGGCCGTTGGACACTCCGCAACAGCATCACGCCGCCTCAATCCCTGGCGAAGCAGAACAACCGATACGAAGCCTCGCTGTTTTCCAGACGGCGGTAGATCAACGAGCCCCGCCCACCTGCATAGTCATTGGCTATGCCGCGCAAAAACGCGATATTCGGCAGACGACGAATGATCTGGCCTGCAAGCCGATTCTTCTCCAGCCCGCGCATAACCTCCGCATTGATGACCTGTTCCGATACCAGGCGCATGGGGATGTTGGCAAGGTCCGCCTCCCAGGCGGGGATTTCGTCGGCGTAGCGGATATCGGCGTACAGGAAATGCCCTCCCGGGCGCAGCACACGCTCCACTTCCGCGAAGAAACGGGGGACGTTTTGGTAGTTGATCGCGGCTTCTACATTGATCACCGCGTCGAAGGACTGATCGGGAAAGGGCGCTCTCTCGGCCTTGCCTTGCACGAAGTCCAAGCCGGGAAGGTTGTGCCTCTTTCGGCAGAACTCTATGCCGACCGTGTTCAAATCCAACCCCGTGTAGGAGGCTGGGTGCAGGGTCCGCATTAGGTACGAAGCGCCGCCGCCGTGGCCGCAACTGACCTCCAGCACGTTTTTGCCGGCGAGGTCCACCTGGGTCGCCGTGCGGTGGTAGAGCTGGATGGGAAACCGGTCGGGCTCGTCGGACGCCGCCAGCGGCAGAGCCATCGGCGGATCCTCCTCATATCCGTAATTGAGGAACAACACGTCGTCCCTTGTAAGCAAGCGGCTTAGGAACCGGTAGCCGTATTTGAAGCGCAAATTCAAGAGTTTCAGGAAGATTGGGTTGCGGTTCAGCCGGTCGATGAGACTTTCGGTCGGCGTACGTTGGAGCCGGTCATCGTCTCCGGCGCAAGACCGGCGCGGTGGTGATGGTCGAGGTAACCTGACGCCCATGCTTAAGTGTCCCATTCCGACCCTGCTCCGCGAACGCGCCAGTCTGCAGCCCAATCGGACGGCGTTCACGTTTATGGATTACGAACAGGACCGGGCCGGCATTGCCGAAAGCCTGACGTGGTCGCAGCTGTATCGACGAGCGCTTAACCTTGCACACGAACTCAGACTTCACGGGTCAACTGGCGACCGCGCTGTGATATTGGCGCCACAAGGACTTGACTACATTACCGCGTTTCTTGGCGCATTACAGGCCGGACGCATCGCGGTTCCGCTGGGTGGCACCAGCGATGAACGTGTTGATACGGTGCTGCGTGACGCATCGCCCTCTGCCGTTCTCACGACATCCCGTGTCGCAGGCAATATCGCCGAGTATGTCGAGTCGAAGTCCGGTGAATCCGCTCCATCGGTTATCGAGGTTGATTTGCTGGATCTCGACTCGAAGAAAGGGCCTGACGCGCGGGTCGATAGTTCAACAGACACCGCGTACTTGCAATACACGTCCGGATCGACCCGCTCCCCCGCCGGGGTCATGGTTTCGTACAAAAACATCATGGCCAATTTCGAGCAGATCAATGCCGACTTCTTCGGGGATCACGGAGGCGTTGCCCCACCGGACACTACTGTGGTGTCCTGGCTGCCGTTCTATCACGACATGGGACTGCATCTTGGAATCATCTTTCCGGTTCTGACGGGATTTTGTGCTGTGCTCACGAGCCCAGTCGCATTTCTGCAGCGGCCAGCTCGGTGGATGCAATTGCTGGGAAGGAACAGTCACGCACTTTCGGCAGGACCTAACTTTGCATTCGAATTGGCGGCACGAAAAACATCAGATGACGACCTGGCCGGGCTTGATCTCGGAAATGTGCTCAGCATCCTCAACGGTAGCGAGCGGGTACAGCCTGCGACACTGCGGCGCTTCACTGAGCGGTTCGCCAGCTTCAACCTTCAGGACAGGGTGTTACGACCCTCATATGGAATGGCAGAAGCAACGTTGTATGTCGCGACCCGCGAAGCGGGTCAACCACCACAAATCGTTCATTTCGAATCCGAAAAACTGACCGCGGGCCTCGCGAAGCGGTGGACAAGCGGAGGCGGTACACCGCTGGTCAGTTACGGCGTGCCGCAGTCACCGATGGTGCGCATCGTCGATCCCGAGACCAGTCTTGAGCGTCCGGCGGGAACGACCGGTGAGATCTGGGTGCACGGAGGCAACGTTGCTTCCGGCTATTGGCAGAAACCCCAAGAGTCTGAGCAGACATTCGGCGCAACGCTTGTTGCTCCCTCGGCCGGCACCCCCGAAGGGCCGTGGCTGAGAACCGGAGATTTGGGCTTCATCTCCGACGGCGAGCTGTTCATCATCGGCCGTATCAAGGATCTTTTGATCGTGTATGGGCGTAACCACTCTCCCGACGACCTCGAGGCGACGATTCAGAGCATTGCGCCGGGACGGTGCGCGGCGATCTCGGTTCCGGATAAGGGCACGGAAAAGCTCGTCGCCATCATCGAGCTCAAAAACCGCGCCGACTCCAACGAAGAGGCGGTTAATAAATTCGAGGTCGTCAAACGTAAAGTTACGTCTGCGATATCCAATATGCACGGACTCAGCGTCGCGGATCTCGTTGTGGTTGCACCTGGTTCGATTCCCATCACCACCAGCGGCAAGGTCAGAAGAGCGGCCTGTGTGGAGCGGTACCGGCAGAATCAGTTCGCCCGCTTGGACGCTTAGTGCTAGGGCGAATTGGTACTCGCAGCGAAAAATCCTGAGGCCGCTTCACTGGCGACTCAGCACGCGCAGGACGCTGTGAGGTCGTCGTGAAGCTCCCGAACATGCTGCACACACCGAATCCGAGCGCACCTTAGCTGCCGTGCGTCACCGGTTAGGCCGCAACGCTTTCCACTTCCTGTGCGAAGACAGGCTCGGCTCCGGAGTACCTTCCCAGGTCAGGCCCCACCTGCTATGCCCTCCCAACGGCTAGGTGGATAGCCCGCAAAGGCGGCCGCAGGACCTGCTCGCCGAGGGCTGGCGGGTAAGAATGAACATCAGTCAACACGCTTCCTGCGAGCGGTACCTTCTAAGAGATCAGCGGACGCAGTAGCGCTTTCGGCAGGCTTGGTCATCCGGGTAGCGAGCTCGCGGGCCCGGGCGACATATTGCGCGGTGAGGACGGTGCGCAAATCCGCGACCAGCGACTCCTGGCTAGTGCTCGAAAAACGCCGGGCGGTGCCCACCTTCAGCCGTTTGACCGCAGCCCCCCAAAGCGGCTGATCACCCAGCATCCAGAGGATCAACGTGGGAACTCCGGCTCGCAGGCCCGCAGCCGTGGTGCCCGCGCCACCGTGGTGCACGACCGCGCGACATCCCGGAAGGATGGCCGTGTGGTTCGCCGCCCTCACCACCTTGACATGCTCGTAATGCGGGACGTCGCTATAGTCGGTCCAGCCGGCACAAACCAACGCCCGCTCGCCCAGCTCCGCGCACGCCTCGCTGATCATGCCAAGTGTGTCGGCGGGGGATTCGACCGGCATGCTGCCGAAACCGAAGTAGATGGGCGGTGTTCCCGCGGCAATCCACGATGCGACCTCACCGTCGGCATCCGTCGGCAACTCCATCGTCAGCGCGCCGACGAAGGGTCGCCGGTCGTTCCATTCCACCGCGAGGCCCGGAAAGCAAGCCTCGTCGTAGGCCTGGATTTCGAGCGATTTACGTTCCGCCATCCGTTTCGCCGCAGGGGCCGCTGCCCTCGGTAGGCCCAGTCCACGGCGTTGAGCGTCGTCGACGTCCTGGGTAATGCGCCAATACAGCCACCAAACCGCCCTCATCGTGGAGCGGACCACGGGCGTCGGCAACGGTATCGACGGAAGGGCGAGTTGGCCATTAACGCAGATCGGGATGTAGTGGAGTCCGGCCAACGGAATGTCGTAGTACTCCGCGACGTTGGCGACGACTCCCTGGTACGTCTGGCCGGTTACCACCAGGTCGGCCCCGTCCGCCAGTGAAGTCAGCGTCCTGCCCATCTGCGCCCAGCCCTCGACGAAAAGCTCCCTGCCCGCGCGCACCAAGTTGACCGGATTCTGCAGCTCGAAGGCGTGGTGAACGAAATCCGCGGCCCCGTGCACTCCCTCCTGCGAATCCGGCCCGTAACCGACCGCCGCAAGCCCGGCCGACTCCACGAAGCCAACCAGGTTAGGTGGAACCGCCATGCGCACTTCGTGCCCTCGCCGCAGCAGCTCCAGACCGACGGTGGCGCTGGGCTCGACGTCGCCGCGAGTTCCATTGGCGGCCAAGACAACTTTCATCGATGGCACCCGGCCCTTCAGTTATCGTCCGCGTAGGCAAGGTCCGTGACTTCGGTCATTGCCGGTCGTTGTTCTCCTGATCGTTCGTCGTTGATTCAGGCTGGGGAACCCGCATGACGTCCGTCGGCGACCCGCCTAAACACAGATTTCATCGCACTCAGATATCGGGTCACGGAGTCCCTGGCGACCGGATTGTTCTGGAAGTTGACCCATATCGACACCTCATCGAAGAGACGAATTACCGAGATATAGAGGTGCGCCGGATCCCTGGGGTCGCAGTAGATTCTGACATTCGCGTCCTTCATGTGGGAGGTGACGGTAGCGGAAAATGGAGGAAGGCCCGCATCCATATAGTTGACCATGGTGCAGTTCGGCCCCCATTCCCTAAGCCAAGGCGCCAACTTTAATATGTCGTTAAAGGACACATTCGCGAGGTCTAGATTCGAATCGAAGGAAGCCTGCGCCGCACGGGCAGTCTCTTGGAAAGACGTCGGGTTGATAGGCACAGTGAACGGAACCACACCAGTGAACCACCCCATTGTCGAAAATTCCGCTAGCGACCTGCGCTTATCAATCGGCGCGAGTCCGTAATATGTTTTGGCGCCGGTCAACTCATATTGCGCGAGAGCTACACAGGCAAACAAACCACCGCTGAAGCGGGCGCCGGCCTCCACGCAGAGAGATTCGAATTCGGCTGTCTGGTCCTGATCCATCAGCCGTTCGACAATGAGGTCGCCACCAGAGGCTACCGACACGTCACCAAGCGGCAGTGGGAAGTCCGGCAGCGTTCCGCCGTTGTTTTCGGCAAACTCGATCCACTTACGGACCTCAGGGGAATCCAAGGTCAGAGCAGACACGCGCTGGTTTTCCCGCATGCAGAAATCGTCATGACTGGCCGGAGGTGGCAACTGAACGAGCGCGCCGCCGGTCACAAGAACACGGTAGTTCATCACGATCTCGGTGTACAACCCAGAAATAATCGTCGGGTCACAGTGGAGGTGATCGACAATCGAAAAAAATGTGAAGTGGTCCGCGCACTGAATAATGCCGAACCTGAAGCAATCCCACTCCACCGGATCAGGGGTAGACAGGACAAATTGGTGCCACTCACTTGGCGTCATGTCACCATGCTGGATCGGGAAAAATTCAATGTCGGCGGGATCACCGATAGTATGCCGAACGATGCGTTCCGCATCTGCGTACTCGAACCAACTGTGATACGTCTTGTGCCGACGGAGGTGCAAGTTGATGACGTAACTCATGGCACGGACATCGCACCGACCGGGTTCGTCTCCGGAGCCGATTACTAGCCGTGCATAATTGAGCCCCCGGTCCGCATAGCGGGAAAAGCCGCGAAGATGGGCTTCTTGCATAGCGCTGAGCGGCACATCACTTACCGGAGCTTGCCGGGCTTTCTCAAGCGAGGCGGGCGATGCTTGCCACGACACGATTCTGCCCGGCTCCGGCACCCAGTCATGAACTGTTCCCACGAAGAGCCCGCGCGCTGACCCTGCACCTACGAACACCCATCCCTCCTTGAGTCCAGCACCTGCGGTTCAGCGGACATTTCGATGTGCCGACCTATCGCGACGGCGCCGAGCCGGCTTGTGGGATCCAGCTTTTCGCATAGCAGCCCGGCCAAACCCTGAATCGTGGTGATGTCGTTGGTGGTGACGCGTATCCCTGTTTCGGCCTCGATGCGGGTGCGCAGCTCGAGGTTGCCCATAGAGTCAAGGCCATATTCGGAGAGGGGGTGATCCGGATCGATGGTGCGACGCAGAATCAGGCTGACCGCGTCCGAGATCATGCGACGGAGGCGGGCGGGCCACTCCTCCGGCGGCAGCGCGTGCAACTCGTTAAGCAATTCACCTGTGTCCGTTGAGCTTTGGCCCTTGGACCGGAAAAATTCAGCGAACCGGCTGCGTTGCGCGTAAGCGGCGAACCACGGCGTTCCCGTCATCTTTGCATACCCTGAGTACGCGCGGTCGTGGCACAGTAGTGCCTGGAACGCGTAGGCGCCCTCGTCGGCAATGAAAGCGGTGTCACGCCAGTGCGCGATGGCGGTGCCTTCGCCGCCCTGTCCGGGAGCCACGTCTTCGCCGGTCTCGGCTCGGAGTTCGGCGGCGCGACCGACCTCGGCCCACAATGCCCACCCGATCCCGGTAGCGGGAAGGCCCTGGGTTCGGCGCCACCGCGCGAATGCGTCCAGCCAGCTGTTAGCCGCGGCGTACGCCCCTTGCCCGGGCGAGCCCACCAGAGCTACCGCCGAGGAGAACAAGCAGAACCAGTCCAGCGGCAGAGTCGCCGTGGCCTGGTGTAAGTTCCACGCACCGTAGACCTTTGGAACCCAGTTGCGGTCGATGAGCTCGTCGGTCATGTTGGCCAGCATCGCGTTCTCGAAAACCGCAGCGGCGTGCAGCACCCCGCGCAGCGGAAGCCCGGTGGCGGTCGCCACGGTCACCAAACGCGCCGCCGTGCCGACTTCGGCGATGTCGCCGCATTCCACCTCGATGTCGGTGCCCATCGTTCGGATGAGCTCGATCGTCTCCAGCGCCTTGGGATTGGGCTGAGAGCGGGAGCTGAGCACGATGCGGCCACAACCGGCCGCGGCCATCTTCTCGGCGAGGAAGAGTCCGAGGCCACCCAAACCGCCGCTGACGATGTAGGAGCCGTCGTGCCGGAAAGCCCGGGCCTGCTCGGGCGGTACCACTACGTTGGTGCGGCCGGCCTGGGGCACGTCGAGCACGAGCTTGCCCGTGTGCTCTGCCGCGCTCATCACGCGGACGGCCGTGGCCGCATCGCCGAGCGGATAATGAGTGCTTTCCGGTAATGGCAACTCACCGTTTGCGACGAGCCGGTACACCGTGCCCAGCAGGTCGCCGATCCGTTTCGGGTGACTCTCTGACATCAGTGCCAGGTCGACGTAGTGGAACGTGAGGTTGCGATGGAACGGGAAGAGCCCCAGCCTGGTGTTGGCGTAGACGTCGTGTTTACCGATCTCGACAAATCGTCCGCCGATGGACAGCGCTTCCAGCCCGGCGCGCTGTGCGGCGCCGGTCAGGGAGTTGAGCACGATGTCGACGCCGTATCCGTCGGTGTCGCGGCGGATCTCCTCGGCGAACTCAGTGCTGCGGGAGTCGTAGACATGCTCGATACCCATGTCGCGCAACAGTGTTCGCCGCTGCTCGGTGCCGGCGGTGGCGAAGATCTCGGCTCCCGCAGCGCGGGCCATCGCGATCGCCGCCTGCCCCACGCTGCCAGTGGCGGAGTGAATCAACAGACGGTCACCAGCGGTGATCCTGGCCTGATCGTGGAGGCCGTACCAGGCGATGGCATGCGCGGTAGTCACCGCGGCCGCCTGATCGTCGGTGAGGCCCGGTGGCAGCGTCACGGCCAGGCGGGTGTCACACGTGACGAACGTTGCCCAGCAACCGTTTTTGGAGAAGCCGCCGACATGGTCACCCACTCGATGAGTGATCACGTCGGGACCGACCGCGGTCACAACGCCGGCAAAATCCATACCGAGTTGTGGTGCATCCCCGTCGATACCCGGGTACCGGCCGAAGGCCAAGAGGACATCGGTGAAGTTGATGCTCGATGCGGTGACCGCGACCTCAATCTCTCCCGGCCCAGGCGGAACGCGGTCGAACGCGGCCAGTTCCATCGTTTCCAGGTCACCGGGCGTGCGGATATGCATGCGCATACCATCGTGCGGGTGGTCCGCCACGGCGTTTCGCCGCTCCTCAGGGCGCAGTGGTGCGGGGCTCAGGCGCGCCGTGTGCCACTGGCCGTTCCGCCAGGCCGTCTCGTCCTCCTCCGACCTCCCCAGCAGTTGCCGTGCCAGCTGCTCGGCCTCGGTGTCCTCGTCCATGTCGATCTGGGTGGCGCGCAGATGCGGATATTCAGTGCTGATCGCTCGCACCAGGCCACGGAGCCCGGCGTGCTCCAGGTTCGTCACGTCCCCCGGCAACACGGTCTGGGCGTTCCGCGTTACGACGTATAGGCGCGGTGGTTCTTCGTCAATTTCCGTAATCTCCCGGGCAATTCGCGCCAGGTGACCCACATGGCCCGCGCCGCGCAGGGCACACTCCTCGTCCGGGTCGCCGTTCTTGGGGCCAGTGAGTATGACCACTCCGCTGACCTCGTCGGCACCAAGATGCGAGCCGAGCAATTCGGCGTTGGCCTGGTGATCGGAATGCTGCGGCCATGTCATGGTCGTGCAGCCGGCGCCCCCGGCCTTCAGCGCATCGGTCAGCCTTGTCGCCATGACATCTGCAGTGGCGGAAGTGCGGATCAGCAAGCATGTTCCCGGGCCGACGTGGTCCACATCGGGCAGTGTTCGTTGGTTCCACTCGATGGTCAGCAGCCGGTCGTTCAGCCCGCGTTCGCGGTTTGCGCTCTCGGAGGCCCCGATGCCGAGTTGCAGTCCGCGCACGGCCAGCAGGACCGTCCCGTGTTCGTCGAGCACATCGAGGTCGGTCTCCAACGCGGTCCCGCCGGCACTGGTCACCCTCGTATAGCAGTACTGGGCGGTGCGGGCAGGAGCGTAGGCACGGATCCGGCGTATGCGCAGCGGCAGCAGCAGACCAGCGCTACCTGCGACCTGGGCGTCGGAATGAGCCGCAACCGACTGGAAACAGGCATCCAGCAAGGCGGGGTGCACGCCGTAGGCGCCCTGTTGCGAGCGGATAGGGCCGGGTAGCCTGACCTCGGCCAGCACTGTGCCGACCGTCTCGTCCGCGCCATGCACTGCGGCCAGTCCGGCGAAAGCCGGACCATACTGCAAACCGTGCTCGTCGAACTGCCTGCGCATCTCGGCGCCATCCAGCCGGCATGAGTGAGCCGTGAGTAGGGCGGGCATGTCGTACGCCAGTGGCTGGTCCTCATCCCCTCCCGCGTGCAGCACCGCCGTCGCCCGCCGAATCTGCGTGCTTTCTTGAAAGGTCTCCACCACGAAGTCGACGACGCCCGTCGAGGTCACCGACGCGACCGCGGATACCGGGGTCTCGTCGTCCAGCAAAAGCATCGCCTCGAAACGGATGTCGCGGACCTCGGATTTCTCGCCGAGGACCGTGCGAGCCGCGGCCAACGCGATCTCGCAGTAGGCCGCCCCCGGGAGAACAGCCACATTGTGTATCCGGTGGTCGCCCAGCCAGGGCTGCGCCGCGGTGCCGACCTCACCCTGCCAAACGTGGCGCTCCGGCTCCTCGTGCAATCGCACATGCGCCCCCATCAGCGGGTGCACCGGAACCGTGCAAGCGCCGCGTGCCCGCGAATCCTGACCCCTGCGGGTCAGCAGCAGGGGGCGGTGACTCCATGCCGGTAGCGGTGCATCCACCAGCTGACCGCCTGGGTAGATCACCGAGAAGTCGATCGCCGCGCCGGCACTGTACAGATCCGCCAGGAAGCCGCGCAGCCCGTGCGGCAGCTCTTGCTCGCGGCGCATGGCGGCGAGCGCGGCCAGCGGCATGCCGAGGCTGCCGGCAGTCTCCTCGACAGCGTGGGTAAGTAGGGGGTGCGGAGCCAACTCCGCGAAGACCCGGTGGCCGTCCTCCAACGCTGCCTGTACAGCCGCGGCGAAACGCACCATGTGACGCAAATTGTCCGACCAATACCAGGCATCGCACACGGGCTGCTCGCGTGGGTCGAACGCGGTCGCGGAGTAGAAGGGCACCTCCGGTGTCATGGGGTTAAGCTCTGCCAGCACGTCGGACAGCTCGTCGAGGATCGGATCGACCTGTGGGGAGTGCGAGGCGACATCGACGGCGATCCCGCGGGCCAACACGTCTCGTTGCTCCCATGCTGTGACCAGATCGCACACCGTCTGCGTGGCACCGCCGATCACCGTGGACTGCGGTGAGGCCACCACCGCCAGCACGACGTCGTCAACGCCGCGAGCCATCAGTTCCAAAAGCACTTGCTCGGCGGGCAGTTCCACCGACGCCATCGCCCCGGAACCAGCGATCGTGGACATCAGCCGTGAGCGGCGGCAGATCACGCGCACCCCGTCTCCCAGCGATAGCGCTCCCGCCACAACCGCGGCCGCGGCCTCGCCCATCGAGTGGCCGATCACCGCACCCGGCTGCACACCGTATGCCCTCATCGTGGCTGCCAGCGCGACCTGCATGGTGAACAGCGCGGGCTGGATCCGATCGATCCCGGTCACCGTCTCGGGCGCCGAAATCGCTTCGGTCACCGAGAATCCGGACTCTCGGGCGATCAGCGGCTCCACTTTGGCGACGGTCGCGGCGAACACTGGTTCAGTCGCAAGCAGCTCGGCGCCCATCGCCGCCCACTGCGAACCCTGCCCAGAGAACAGCCATACCGGTCCTCGATCGTCCTGCCCGACCGTGGACTGATACGGAAAGTCGCCTTCGGCGACCTTGCCCAAACCCTCGGTCAGCTCGTCGAGGCTGCCTGCGATGGCCACCGTCCGCACAGGCCGGTGCGCACGCCGGCGAGCAAGGGTATACGCCAGATCCGACGCCGCAAGGTCCAGCGCGTGTGAGTCGACCCAGTCAGCGAGCCGCCCAGCGGTTTGCCGCAGTCCGTCGGCCGACGTAGCTGACAGCGGAAAGAGCAACGGGCCGTCGATGGCGGGAGTGGCTGGCGCGTCGCCCGGTGCGACCGTCTCGGGAGCTTGCTCCACAATCGCGTGCACATTGGTTCCCGAGAACCCGTACGACGAGACCGCCGCCCGCCGGGGTCCATGGTGACCGTTGCTAGGCCACGGCGTATTCTCCTGCGGCACAAAGAGGTTGGTCTCGATTTGGGCCATCTCATCGGGCAGCCGAGTGAAGTGCAGATTGCGCGGAATCACAGCATGCTGCAGCGCGAGAACCGCCTTCATCAGGCCCAGCGCTCCGGCAGCCGACTGGGTGTGCCCAAAGTTGGTCTTCACCGATGCAAGCGCGCACGGCCCGTCAAGGCCATACACCTCCGCCAGGCTGGCGTATTCGATGGGATCACCCACTGGGGTGCCGGGGCCGTGTGCCTCCACCATGCCAACGGTGCGGGCGTGCACACCCGCCACAGCCAATGCCGTCCGATAGGCCTCGACCTGTGCGGCCCGCGACGGCGTCACGATATTCACCGTGTGGCCGTCCTGGTTGACGGCCGTGCCGCGTAGCACGGCCAGGATCCGGTCGCCGTCACGGAGCGCATCCGCTAGCCGCTTGAGCAACAACACTGCGCAACCCTCGCCGGCCACGAACCCGTCGGCGGCGATGTCGAACGCATGGCAGCGTCCGGTCGCAGACAGCATTCCGACGGCCGAACCCGAGCAGGATTTGCGCGGTTCAAACGACAGCGAGGCACCGCCCGCCAGGGCAATGTCGCTTTCGCCGTCATGCAGGCTGCGGCAGGCCACATGCACTGCGGCCAGGCCGGACGAGCACGCGGTATCCACCGTCATCGCCGGACCGCGCAGTCCCATCGTGTAGGCAATCCGCCCGGAGCCCATGGCGAAGCTATTGCCCATGTATCCGTACGGCCCCTCCAATGCGTGGGCTTCAGCGTGGATTAATTGGTAGTCGTCATGCATCAATCCCATGAACACGCCGGTCCGCGAGTCGGCCAGCGTGTTCCGAGTGAGACCACCGTGCTCCATGGCCTCCCAGGAGGTTTCCAGCAGCAAGCGGTGCTGCGGATCCATCGCGGTCGCTTCACTTTCGGTGATGCCGAAAAACTCCGGATCAAAGCCGGCGACGTCATCCAGGAACGCGCCCCACTTACACACCGACCGACCAGGCACACCAGGCTGGGGATCGTAGTACTCGTCGGCGTCCCATCGGTCAGGTGGAATTTCGGTGACCAGGTCGTCGCCGCGCAACAACGCCTCCCACAACTGTTCTGGAGAGTCGATGCCTCCAGGCAGCCGGCAAGCCATGCCGATCACCGCAACCGGAGTGAGAGGCGACTTGATCATCGGGACCAAAGATATAGCCGATCCTGAGTTCCGCACCCGATTACGTACTGGCCCGAACA